>NZ_VZZS01000031.1:0-97263 GCF_009650575.1 Pseudomonas sp. MNR3A
TTTTCGCGCGCCCCCTTTTGCGCACGGCGCGATATCGAGTCGTACACACCAGGCGGTCGCGCGCCTGTGGCACAGGCATAACTGGTCCGAAACAAACTGTAGGAGCGGGCTTGCCCGCGAAGCGCCGCGCGGGCGGCGCTCGATCTCATAGGCGCTAAAAACCTTCAGGCAAGCACCTGCCAGCCCTCACACAATCACCTGCGAACTCCTTGAAAGCAATGACCTCAAGTACACGCTATTCCCCTGACAAAGCAGGATTGTCCGACAAGATGTAGTGAGAAGAAATTTTCACTACAAAACCATTGACGCCCTTCCCCAGCCTTGTGCATGATGAGGCCGTCTCCCTGATCGGGAGCGGTGGCAAGGGTATTCCAGACGGCCTGCGCGGTAACGCAGGCCGTTCGTGGAGAGGGAAACTGTCCAAAAGGCAGCGTGAGAAAGCCCCTGTTGCGATGCTGCTGTAGCAGCCTTGGTAGAGCGCTACACCGCTGTGGCGCCAACTGTGAAAATCACCAACGAATGGGTAATGGGGGCTTTATGATGAACTTGAACAACAATCCTACGATCGACCAATTGGCCCAGCTGTTCGCCGCGCGCAAGGACAGCCTCGACGACCACCTGCTGTGGGTCAGCCAGACCGGCGAGGTCCGCCTCGACCGCCTGCCGGCCAACACCGTCGAAGACGAATCCGACCTGCATATGCCCGACAGCATGTGCGCCCGTTTCAAGGTCTACCGCCGTGGCCAGGGCTACGTCGGCAAGAAGGCCGCCGCCGACACTCAGTTCGTCGAACGCGTGCTCATGACCCTGCAACAAGAATGGCCCGCTGCCCGTGAGCAGCAGGCCGTCAAGGTGATCGACCCACTCAACTGAGTTGTACACCGCTACTTGAGCCCGGCCCGCAAGGCCGGGCTTTTTCATGCCCGGCGCGGTCTCACGCAATGGGATCAATGAGGCGTCAGGATGATTTCTTGGCTGGCACCCGTGGCGTGAAACGCCCTTTCTTGCTGCGCTGCAAGTGGGCCGGCTGAAGCTGCTCGGATTCGTCGTGGGTCATGTTGGCAAAACCCAGGTGAAAGGCCGTCTGGCCGCAACGCACCTGGTTATTGATCGGGAATGCGTCGTTCAGGTCTTCGATATAGGACTCGCTCATGCCCTGTCTCCCTCCAAAGGCGTCCGCGTCGGCAAGCAACCTGCTTGCCCAGAGAAACACGGCCCGTAGAAATGAGACTAGTCGGTCATTTGCAGACCACTCGGACGAAAGTCCTTTGCCCGACCAATGGCACCTGGCCGCTATCTAAGGCGCACAGCCGTGCCGGTGGCGAACACCACGACCATTCCGCCCTGTACGGACGGCATGCTGATTTCGAAGTCCACGCCAACCACTGCATCGGCCTGCAAGCGACGTGCCCGCTCCAGCAACTCCTCGGTGGCTTGCTCGCGCGCCTGGCGCAATGCGCTTTCCAGGGTTTGCGAGCGACCGCCGAAGAAGTCGCGCCAACGTGCGAAGAAATCGCGCACGAAGTTGACGCCCTGCACCGATTCGGCGCTGACCACGCCGAGGTACTCGGCGATCGGGCGACCTTCGAGCTGGCTGGTAGTGGAAATGATCATGGGCGCGGCTCCGTGGTTCTGGAAAACCCCAGATCCTAACAGAGCCTTGCACTGAACAGCGCTAGTGCGCGCTGGCAGCTCGCAGGCGCTGGCTCAGGCGAGGCCCGAAGACGTTGATCAGCAGCCCCAGCATCACCAGCAGCGCCCCCCAACCCTGCGCGGCGCTGAGGCGCTCGCCGAGCAGCCAGGCCGAAGAGCTCAGGCCAATCACCGGCACCAGCAGCGAAAATGGCGCGACCTTGCCGGCCGGGTGACGCGACAGCAATGTGCTCCACAGGCTGTAGCCGAGCATGGTGGCGACCAGCGCCAGGTAGAGCAGCGCCAGCACCGAACTCATGCCGATGTTGGCCAACGCATGGCCAATACGCTCCGGCCCCTCCAACCACCACGACAGCGCCAGGAACGGCAGCGGCGGAATCAACCCGCCCCAGATCACCAGGGCCACCAGATCCACCGAGCCGAAGCGACGGGTAATGATATTGCCCATGCCCCACATGGCGCCGGCGCACAGGGTCAACAGCAGCGCCACAAATGGCACATGGCTGCTGTCTTCGCTGCCGATCACCGCAAGGCCGCCGGCCGCCACAAGCAACCCGAGCACACTGGCCGGGCGCAAGCGCTCGCCCAGAAACAGCGCGGCGAAACCCAGGGTGAAGAACGCCTGCGACTGCAGCACCAGCGAAGCCAGACCCGGGGGCATGCCGCTGTACATGGCCTGGAACAGGAAGGCGAACTGCCCCAGCGAGATGGTCGCGCCATAGGCAATCAGCCAACGCCAAGGCAGGTTCGGACGCTTGATGAAGAGGATTGCCGGAAACGCCACCAGCATGAAACGCAAGGCACCGAGCAGCATGGGCGGAAGGCCGTCGAGCCCGACCTTGATGACCACGAAGTTGACGCCCCAGGCAATGATCACCACCAGGGCGATCAGCAGGTCCTTGACTGGCATTTCGGTGTTCCTTCTCTCAGGCTTTACTAGACATATTTCGTTACAGCATAAGGGTATTCCGTCGACAGCGACCAGCACAGTTGCGGCCAAGGGTTGCGCAACAGTCAGCTGTTTGCGCAAGGGTTGAGCGGTTTTGCAGCGGTCGCCTCGCGGCAAGTCGGAGCGCCTAATCGCTGCTTGTGTCCTGAAAGGTGCCGCGTAGCGGGTCCAGGATCTGTGCAGATACACAGAGTATCGGGCGCTTCTGCGCAGCCCTTTCGCGACATGAGGCCACTCCTGCAGGGCCGATGGCCGTCGAGGGCAGAGACCGAAGTCACCCCGGCAACCGATACCGCTCGGCAAAGTACTGCCGGAAGAACTCCACCGCCACCCGCACCTTGGCCGATCCGGCCAGGGGCGCGGTGTACACCGCCCAGATGTCCGCCGCCTGCTGGTAATCCTCCAGTACCTGTACCAACCGACCATCGACCAGGTTGTCGTGCACATCCCACCACGAGCGCAACAGGATTCCGCGCCCATCCAGGCACCACTGGTGCGCCACCTCGCCATGGTTGCTCGACAGCGGCCCGGTCACCCGCACGCTTTCTTCGCCACTGGGCCCCTCCAGGTGCCACAGACCGAATGGATGATCGCGTTCCTTGATCACCAGGCAGTCGTGGCTGGCCAGCTCCGCCAAGGTGCGCGGTGTACCGTGCCGGGCCAGGTAGGCCGGCGCCGCGCAGAGCACCCGGCGATTGCGCGCCAGAGGCTTGGCAATCAGGTGCGGTGCGATGACGTTGCCCACGCGAATGTCCAGGTCGACACCTTCGGCGATCAGGTCCACCAGCCGATCGTGCACGTCCAGACGGATGTCCAGGCGCGGATAGCGCGCCGCCAGCTCCGACAGTGCTGGTGCCACGAAACGTCGCCCCAGCCCCAGGCTGCTGGCGATGCGCAGTTGCCCGGCAGGCTCGCGCTGGCCGGCGTTGAGATCGTCGTCCATGCCCTGAAGCGCATTGAAGATCTGTTGTGCCCACTGATAGACCCGTTCGCCCTCCTCGCTCACCGTCACCCGTCGCGTGGTGCGATGCAGCAGGCGTACGCCCAGGCTTTCTTCGAGTAGCCGAATACGCTTGCTGACGAACGCCGGCGACATGCCGCGCTCGTCCGCCACTGCAGCAAAGCTGGCACGACGGGCCACGTGCAGGAAGATATCGAGGTCGTCGAGGTTAGGCAGATTATTCACGATATGTACACTAATAATAAATGAATGGATGGATTATCTCTGAATAGCCTCCTTATAGCATGAGCCGCATCTGTTCCCACACACGAGATGCACGTCATGACCAAGACCTTCAAAATCGCCGCCATCCCGGGTGACGGCATCGGCAACGAAGTCCTCCCCGAAGGCATCCGCGTGGTCGAGGCCGCGGCACGCAAGCACGGCCTGGACCTGCAATTCGAGTTCTTCGAATGGGCCAGCTGCGACTACTACCTGGCCCACGGCAAGATGATGCCCGATGACTGGTTCGAACAGCTCAAGGGCTTCGATGCGCTGTTCTTCGGTGCCGTCGGCTGGCCAGACAAGGTGCCCGACCACATCTCGCTGTGGGGCTCGCTGCTCAAGTTCCGCCGCGACTTCGATCAGTACGTCAACATCCGCCCGGTGCGCCTGTTCCCTGGCGTGCCCTGCCCACTGGCCAACAAGCAGCCGGGTGATATCGACTTCGTGGTGATCCGCGAGAACACCGAGGGTGAATACTCCTCGCTCGGCGGACGCATGTTCGAAGGCACCGACAACGAATTCGTGCTGCAGGAATCGGTGTTCACCCGCCGCGGCGTCGACCGCATCCTCAAGTACGCGTTCGAAGTCGCCCAGACCCGCGAGCGCAAGCACGTGACCTCGGCGACCAAGTCCAACGGCATGGCCGTGAGCATGCCCTACTGGGACGAGCGCACCGCCGCAATGGCCGCGCACTACCCCGAGATCAGCTGGGACAAGCAGCACATCGACATTCTCTGCGCACGCTTCGTGCTGCAGCCAGAACGTTTCGACGTGGTGGTGGCCTCCAACCTGTTCGGCGACATCCTCTCCGACCTGGGCCCGGCGTGCGCTGGCACCATCGGCATCGCGCCCTCGGCCAACCTCAACCCCGAACGCAAGTTCCCATCGCTGTTCGAGCCGGTGCATGGGTCGGCGCCAGACATCTACGGCAAGAACATCGCCAACCCGATCGCGATGATCTGGTCCGGCGCGCTGATGCTCGAGTTCCTCGGCAAGGACGGCGACGACGCGCGCTATCAGGCCGCTCACGATGACATCCTCAAGGCCATCGAGACCGTGATCGCCAACGGCGACACCACCCGCGACATGGGCGGCAGCCGTTCGACCCAAGAGGTCGGCAAGGCCATCGCCGAACTGCTCGGCGCCTGACCAGCAGTATGGATATCCGTGAGAGCGGCGGGTCGCCGCTCTCATAGGGATAGAGCCGGCTTCGCGCGCTCACCGGAACTGCACCAGCCTCGCTTTGACCACATCGCCACAAAACCCGCCATCAGGATTGTCCGACGATCCTCTTGCGGCCCTCGACAAATCCATGCACACTTTTCGTTAACCAATGGATTTGTGTTAATCAATGGTTAACAGAGTAAAAAAGCCTCACCGATACGGACTTCCCCAACGCCTGACTCCTACTACAAGAAAAGCTCCAGGAGACAATTGATGTCCCCCGATAACAAAAAGATCGACGTGTTCCTGATTGCCATGAGCCTGCTTGCTGTACTGCTCACCGTGATCGGCCTCGCAGCCTTCCCTGTTCAGGCAGAAGGCATGGCCAACCAGCTGTTCGAACTGTCCACCCGTACCTTCGGCACCAGCGTTCAGGTGCTGGTGTTCGCCAGCACCCTCGCGGTGCTGTACATCGCCTTCAGCAAGTACGGCAACATCCGCCTGGGCAGTGGCAAACCCGAATATGCCACCACCACCTGGGTGTTCATGTTCATCTGCGCTGGCATGGGGTCCTCGACCCTGTACTGGGGCGTAATGGAATGGGCCTACTACTACCAGACACCCGGCCTGAACATCGCACCGATGTCCGCCCAGGCCCTGGAATACAGCATCAGCTACTCGTTCTTCCATTGGGGCATCAGCGCCTGGTCGATCTACGCCTTGGCATCGCTGGCCCTGGCCTACCACTTCCACGTACGCAAGAAGACCGGCCTGAACCTGGCCTCGATCATCGAAGCGGTGACCGGCTTCAAGGCCACCGGCCCCGTTGGCCGCGCAGTGGACCTGATCTTCCTGCTGACCATGATGGGCGCGCTGACCGTGTCGCTGGCATTGACCGCCTCGACCCTGACCCGCGGCCTGTCGGACCTGGCCGGCACCCCCAACACTTTCACCGTGCAACTGCTGGTGATCGGCGCGGTGGCGCTGCTGTTCTCGCTCAGCTCCTACATCGGTATCGATGGCGGCCTGCAGCGCCTGTCGAAGATGGTCTGCATCGGCGCCCTGGTGTTCGCCGGCGTGGTGCTGCTGGTCGGCCCGACCCAGTTCACCATCAACAACACAGCCAACGCCGTCGGCCTGATGTTCCAGCACTACGTGCACATGAGCCTGTTCACCGACCCGGCCGGCGACGGCGCCTTCACCCGCAACTGGACAGTGTTCTATTGGCTGTGGTGGGTATCCTATGCCCCAGGCGTTGCCATGTTCGTCGCCCGTGTATCGCGCGGCCGGCAGATCAAGGAAGTGGTGTTCGCCCTGCTGATGGGCGGCAGCTTCGGTTGCTGGTTCTTCTTCGGCGCGCTGGAAAGCTACAGCATGCACCAGTTCATCAACGGTCAGATCGACGTGCCGAAGATGCTCAGTGAACTGGGCGGCGAAGCGGCGGTAACCGACCTGCTGCTGGCGTTGCCGTGGGGCACGCTGTTCCTGGCGGCGTACCTGTTCATCATGGCCGTGTTCTGTGCCTCGCACATGGACGCCGCCGCTTACGCCGTAGCCGCCACCAGCACACGCAACCTGCGCGAAGGCGACGACCCGAGCCCGACCCTGCGCCTGTTCTGGTGCGTGGTGCTGACCCTGGTACCGCTGGCCATGCTGTTCGCCAAGGCCTCGCTGTCGACCATGAAGACCGCTGTGGTCCTGACCGCGATACCGTTCATGGTGATCCTGCTGGTGAAGATCTACGGATTCTTCAAATGGCTTGCCGCGGACTACGGCGACATGCCGGCCTACCGCATCGAGGAAGAAGCGGCGCGCCTGGCCGGTGAGCAAGCGCCCGCGAAAGCACCGCGCAGCGCGGCGGCGGTTCACTGATCGGCGGTGAGCATGTGGTGAGTGGGCGGGCCTCTTCGCGGGCAAGCCCGCTCCTACGAGGATGCTCGACACGGGATCGAAAATTTTTTTGCCCTGCTTGTTAACTGACAGATACGCGTTAACCCAAAATAAAACCGAGAGACAGCCATGAACGATTTCAAACGCCTGCCCGCCGACTTCTGCACCAACCCTGAAGAGGCCTACACCATCCCGGCCAACTTCTATACCAAGGCCTCGGTGTTCGAGCACGAGAAGGAAGCCATCTTTGCCCGCAGCTGGATCTGTGTCGGCCACGGTAGCGAGGTTGCCGAGAAGAATGCCTACATCACGCGCGAAGTGATCGGCGAAAGCATCATCGTCGTGCGCGGCCGCGACGATGTACTGCGTGCCTTCTACAACGTCTGCCCGCACCGCGGCCATCAGTTGCTCGAAGGCAGCGGCAAGGCCAAGAACGTCATCACCTGCCCCTACCACGCCTGGACCTTCAAGCTCGACGGCGAACTGGCCCACGCGCGCAACTGCGAGAACGTGGTCAACTTCGACAAGCAGAACTCCACCCTGGTGCAGCTGCGCGTCGAGGAATACGCAGGCTTCATCTTCATCAACATGGACAACGACGCAGGCTCGGTCGAAGACCAGCTTCCAGGCCTGCAGCAGCGCATGCGCGCGGCCTGCCCGGTGATCGACGACCTGCACCTGGCGGCGCGCTTCGTCAGCGACACCCCGGCCAACTGGAAATCCATCGTCGACAACTACCTGGAGTGCTACCACTGCGCCCCAGCCCATCCTGGTTTCTCCGCGTCGGTCGACGTCGGCCAGTACAGCCATAGCCTGCATGGCAACTGGACCCTGCAGTACGGCGTGGCGACACCTTCGGAGCAGTCGTTCACGTTCGACGAATCGGTCAAGGATCCGTCCTTCGCCGGCTTCTGGGCCTGGCCGTGCACCATGTTCAACGTGCCGCCAGGGGCCGACTTCATGACCGTGATCTACGAGTTCCCGGTCGATGCTGAAACCACCCTGCAACACTACGACATCTACTTCCTCAACAAGGACATCAGCGAAGAGCAGCAAAAACTCATCGACTGGTACCGCGAGGTGTTCCGCCCAGAAGACTTGCGCCTGGTGGAAAGCGTGCAGAAGGGCCTGAAGTCCCGCGGCTACCGTGGCCAGGGCCGGATCATGGTCGACCAGCAGCGCAGCGGTGTCAGCGAGCACGGTATTGCCCACTTCCACAACCTGATCGCCGTCGCCCACCTGGACGACTGATTTCCCGAAGTTCGTCCCGCGCCAGGGCCTGGCGCGGGGCTTTGCTGTCGAGGTACGCCATGGCCAAGCAATACGAAATGTTCAAGGTAAAGGTCACCGGCGTGGAGCAAGCCACCCCGCTGATCAAGCGCTTCACCCTGGCCCGCGCCGACGGCGCCGCCCTGCCGGCCTTCACCGGTGGCAGCCACGTCATCGTGCAGATGCAAGGTGCCGACGGGCGCCAGTTCAGCAATGCCTACTCACTGATGAGCGACCCGCGCGAACTGTCCAGCTACCAGATCGGCGTGCGCCTCGAGGAGCAGTCCAAGGGCGGCTCGGCGTTCATGCATCACCAGGTGGAGGTGGGCAGCGAGCTGACCATCTCCAGCCCCAACAACCTGTTCGCCCTGGAGCCGGAGGCCGGTCGCCATGTGTTGATCGCCGGCGGCATCGGCATTACCCCGTTCCTGGCGCAACTGCACGAACTCGAAGGCGGCGCGACGCCCTATGAATTGCACTACGCCTTCCGCGCCCCCGAGCACGGCGCCTTCCAGGCCGACCTGGAAAATGGCCCGCATGCGCACAGCACACGGTTCTACATCGACAGCCTCGAGCGCAAGCTTGACCTGGCCGCCCTCTGCGCCAACCTGCCCGATGATGCGCACCTTTATGTCTGCGGCCCCAAGCCGCTGATCGACGCAGTGATCGCCAGTGCCGCAGCAGCCGGGATCGCCGAGTCACGCGTGCACTGGGAGCAGTTCGCCGCTGCCGCCCCTGCCGCCGGCAGCGCTTTCACCGTGGTGCTGGCGCGCTCGGGCACCGAACTTGAAGTCGAGCAAGGCATGACCATCCTCCAGGCCATCGAGAAGTCCAAGGCGGCCAAGGTCGAGTGCCTGTGCCGCGAAGGTGTGTGCGGCACCTGCGAGACGGCCATCCTCGAAGGCGAAGCCGAACATTTCGACCAGTACCTGAGCGATGAGGAAAAAGCCTCGCAGCAGACCATGATGCTGTGCGTGTCGCGCGCGCGCAGCGCACGGCTGGTGCTGGACCTGTAAGGCACGCCACCCGGCAGCTCGGCACCGCGGCCTCGCCCGCGGTGCAGTACCATGTAGACGTCCTTCCAGCGTCGACATGCCCATGACCCATCCCGCCAGCTTCCCGGATACCCCCCACGTCTGCCACGACCTGCCGCGTCGAGTGTTGTTCCTCGCCTACCCGCAAATGGGCCTGCTTGACCTGACGGGCGCACAGACCGTGTTCTGGGCGGCGAGCAAGGCCCGCAACGAACGAGGGCTGCCAGGCTATGAAGTGCGTACGGCAAGTCTTGGCGGTGGGCTGATCACCACAGCCGAGGGCCTGGCGGTGGCCAGCGAATGCCTGCAAGTCCTGCTCGACCAGGCCCTGGACACGCTGGTGGTGCCCGGAGCACCGCAGATGATCGGGCTGCTGCCTGACCAGGGCGAGTTGATCGAAGCCCTGCGACACGCCAGCCACAAGGCACGACGCACGGCATCGGTGTGCAGCGGCACCTTCCTGCTTGCCGCGGCCGGTTTACTGCAGGGGCGTCGTGCCGCCACCCACTGGGCGATGTGCGACGACCTGCAGCGGCTGTTCCCTGAGGTGCAGGTCGATGCCGAGTCGATCTTCGTCGAACAGGAGCATTTGTGGACCTCGGCCGGCGTCAGCGCCGGCATCGACCTGGCACTGGCCCTGGTCGAGGCCGACTGTGGCCGGGAGGTCGCCATGCAGGTGGCACGGGAACTGGTGGTGTTCCTCAAGCGGCCCGGCGGCCAGACCCAGTTCAGCCAACTGCTCAAGGTCCAGGGTGAAGACAGCGCAGCCTTCGAAGCCTTGCACCTATGGATCAACGACAACCTGGGCGACCCGCGCCTGAGCGTGGAGCGCTTGGCGGACCAGGCGAACATGAGCCTGCGCAACTTCACCCGGGTGTACAAGCAAAAGACCGGTCGCACCCCCGCCAAGACCCTCGAGCTGTTTCGCGTGGAAGCCGCGCGCCGCCTGCTGGAGACCTCCGCGCAGCGTATCGAGCAGATCGCCCGCCTGTGCGGCTTCGGTAACGAAGAACGCCTGCGCCTGGCTTTTCAGCGTCACCTGCAGGTCAGCCCACGCGATTATCGCGCCCGTTTTGCCCGTAGCGTGCCACTGGCCGAAATCCAGGGATCTTTGACCTAGGGCCGCCCCGGCAGCGCACGTAGCATCGCCGTGACAGATCGAGCCTTGCGGCTACGCCTGTCGGGCCACGGCCGTGCGACGCCAGCAAGCCTCATCATCGACTTCGGCCAGTCAGGCGAACCGCACTGCGCCGCCAACCGTTCGAGCGACCCTTCCTGCGTCATCGCATGCCGTGCCCGTTACCGACAACACCCATAATTTGCGGTATCCGGAATTTTCCAGGAGCACAACGATGAAACAGATCCTGATCCTCGGCGCAGGCTTCGCCGGCCTCTGGAGCGCCCTGGGCGCTGCGCGCCAGCTCGACCTGCACGCACGCGACGACGTCCAGATCACGGTGCTCGCACCACAGGCCGAGCTGCACATCCGCCCACGCTTCTACGAGCCTGACGTTCACCAGATGGCTGCCCCGTTGCAGGCGCTGTTCGACGCAGTAAACGTGCGCTTCGTACAAGGTACGGCCCACCACATCGACGAAGCAGGCCAGCGCGTCGGCTATCGCAGCGCAGATGGCAGCGAGGCGACCCTGGCCTACGACCGGCTGATCATGGCGTGCGGCAGCATCCTCAATCGTCCGGCGCTTGCGGGCATCGAGCGAGTCTTCGATGTCGACAAGATCGACAGCGCCACACGCCTGGAAGAGCATCTCAAGTCGTTGCCTACCCAACCCGATACACCGGCACGCAATACCGTGGTGGTTGCCGGCGGAGGCTTTACCGGTATCGAGACCGCCACTGAACTCCCCGCACGGCTGCGCAAGATCCTCGGCGACCAGGCCAAGCATCGCGTGGTGGTGGTCGATCGCGGTGCACGAATCGGTGCGGCGCTGGGCGACGGCATCAGCCCGGCGATCGTCCAGGCATCGCAAGCGCTGGGCGTGGAGTGGATCTGCGGCGCGTCAGTGGCCGCAGTGGACGCCGCCGGCGTCACGCTGGACAACGGGCAGCGCATCGATGCAAATACCGTGATCTGGACCGTCGGCTTCCTGGCCAACCCGCTCACCGCACAGGTCAGCGGCGAGCGCGACCGGCAAGGGCGCCTGCATGTGGATGGCACCCTCAAGGTCAAGGGCAACGCGGCGGTCTACGCGGCGGGTGACGTGGCCTATGCCGCGTGCGACGAGATGGGCAACTTTGCGGTGATGTCTTGCCAGCACGCCATTCCGCTGGGCCGCTATGCCGGCAACAACGCTGCTGCCGAGCTGATCGGCGTGGCGCCGATGACCTACAGCCAGCCCAAGTACGTGACCTGCCTGGACCTCGGTGCCTGGGGTGCGGTGTACACCGAAGGCTGGGACCGCAAGGTCAGCCCGCCGGAGGACAAGCACGAGGCCAAGGCGCTCAAGAGCCAGATCAACAGCATCTGGATCTACCCGCCTGCGGCCGATCGCAAGGCGGCCCTCGCCGCAGCCGACCCCTTGATCCCCGTGGCCTGATGCAGACCGCTGCGCGTCTGCAAGCCCCTGGCAGACGCGCGGCGGTTATAACCCCTGCGCAATACTTCACTTCCCTTAACCACTTCTCCTGCCCTAGTCTTGGCCAATCGCACCCTGATCGCATCAGGCGATCGCAATGGGATCGAAGACCATCAGGAGATTTCATCGGATGAGCAACAGCCCCTACGTCCCACCGAAGGTCTGGAAGAACGACGCCGCAGCCGGCGGCCAGTTCGCCAGCATCAACCGCCCGATCGCCGGCCCCACCCACGACAAGGTCCTGCCCGTCGGCAAGCATCCCCTGCAACTCTATTCGCTGGCCACGCCCAACGGCGTCAAGGTCACGGTCCTGCTCGAAGAGCTGCTGGCCCTGGGGCACAGCGGCGCTGAATACGACGCCTGGCTGATCCGCATTGGTGATGGCGACCAGTTCTCCAGCGGCTTCGTCGAGGTCAATCCGAACTCCAAGATACCGGCCCTGCTCGACCGCAGCGTCGAGCCGCCGGTGCGGGTGTTCGAGTCCGGTTCGATCCTGCTGCACCTGGCGGAAAAGTTCGGTGCCTTCCTGCCGAAAGACCCAGCCGCCCGCGTCGAAAGCCTGAACTGGCTGTTCTGGCAGATGGGCTCGGCGCCTTACCTGGGCGGTGGTTTCGGCCACTTCTACGTGTATGCGCCGGAAAAGATCGAGTACGCCATCAACCGCTTCACCATGGAAGCCAAGCGTCAGCTCGACGTGCTCGAGCGACGCCTGGCGGTGAGCCGTTACCTGGGTGGCGACGAGTACAGCATCGCCGACATCGCCGTATGGCCGTGGTACGGGCAGTTGGTGCGCGGCAACCTGTACGGCGCGGCCGAATTCCTGGCGGTGGACGAATATCCGCACGTGCAGCGCTGGGCCGAAGAAATCGCCCGGCGCCCGGCCGTGCAGCGCGGCACCCGGGTCAACCGCACTTGGGGTGACGAGCAAAGCCAGGTGCCGGAGCGACACTCGGCGGCAGACTTGCAGTAACGGCTCTACCCGCGAACACCGGCCATCGTGATGGCCTTTTCGCGGGTAAACCCGCTCCCACAGGTACGCGTCAACGCACCAGGTGCAGGAAGTGCAGGTGCCGTTCGAAGTGATCGAGAATGTCGCCGATCACTTCGTCCTTCGACCAGCCCATCACATCGTGGTCCTGCCCGCCCTCACGCAAGTGCACTTCGGCACGGAAGTACTTGCGCTCCTCCCCGGCGGCATCGCTCAGGACGAAGCTGGGCATGGCATAGGCGCGTGGGCGAATCTCGTAGACGAACACCTCATCGCTCGGCCCGACCTTGAGCGTCACTCGGCCAGCCTCGCCTTCCTCGACACTGCATTCATAACCCTGGCGACGCCACTCCTCGGCCACCGATTGGCAGGCCGGCAGCGCTACGTCAGCGATGAAGCGCTGCACATGTGAACGGCGCGGGAACATCGCCAGGGTGCGCAGACGTCGCTGCCAGTTGCCCGCAGCACGCGAAGCCGTCGGCGAGATAGCCAGCGCCTGGTAGCGCAGGTCACGCTTGGTGGCGTCGAGTTTGAGCGCCTTGAGCAGCCCGCGCATGCTCAGCAGCAACGCCAGGGTAAACGGCAGCGCACTGGCGATGGTCGCGGTCTGCAGCGCCTTGAGGCCGTCGGCCAGCAGCAATGCGATGGCGACGATGCCCATGCTTGAGGCCCAGAAGATCCTCTGGCGGATCGGTGTGCCCTCCTTGCCGCCGGAGGCCAGCATGTCCACCACCATCGCGCCGGTATCGGCCGAGGTGACGAAGAACACCACCACCATGACCACCGCCAGGGTGCTGATGATGCTGGCGAAGGGGAAATGCTCGAGGAAGGCGAACAGTGCAAGCGACGTATCCTGCTCCACCGCCGCGGCCAGGTCGGTCAACCCCTCGTCAAGGATCATGTGGATCGCTGTGTTGCCGAACACCGTCATCCACAGCAGGGTGAACGCAGTCGGCACCAGCAGCACGCCGGTCACGAATTCACGGATGGTGCGCCCGCGCGAGATACGCGCGATGAACAGCCCGACAAAGGGCGACCAGGCCAGCCACCAGCCCCAGTAGAACAGGGTCCAGCCGCCGATCCAGTCGGTGGGCTGATAGGCGTAGAGGTTGAGCGTGCGACTGACGATCTCGCTCAGGTAGCCACCCGTGTTCTGTACGAAGGTCTGCAGGATCAGTACGGTCGGCCCCAGCAGCATCACCATCAGCAACAGCAGCACCGCCAGGCCCAGATTGAGCTCGGACAACCGCCGAATGCCCTTGTCCAGCCCGGACATCACCGACAACGTGGCCAGGAACGTGGTACCGATGATCAGCGCGATCTGCACCGGAATGGATACCGGCACACCAAACAGGGCATTGAGCCCGGTGTTGATCTGCGACACGCCAAAGCCCAGCGAAGTGGCGACGCCGAATACCGTGCCGATGATCGCAAAGATGTCGACCGCATGCCCCAGTGGCCCGTGGATGCGCTCGCCGATCAGCGGGTAGAGCGCCGAGCGCAAGGTCAGCGGCAAGCCGTGGCGATAGCTGAAATAGGCCAGGATCAGTGCGACGATGGCGTAGATCGCCCAGGCATGCAGCCCCCAGTGGAAGAAGGTGATACGCATTGCCTCGCCCGCCGCCAGCACCGTGCCGCCCTCACCCAGCGGTGGCTTGAGGAAGTGCATCACAGGCTCCGCGACACCGAAGAACATCAGGCCGATGCCCATGCCTGCGGAGAACAGCATGGCGAACCAGGTGGCATTGTTGTAGTCGGGGGTGCTGTGGTCGGGGCCGAGCTTGATATCGCCGTAGCGACTGATACCCAGAAACACCACAGTGCCGAGAATCAGCGCCACACCGAGAATGTAGAACCAGCTGACATTGACGATGATCCAGCCCTGGATATGGGCGAACAACGCCTGTGCATGGGCCTGGAACACGCTGGCGTACAGCACCAGAATCAGCAGCAGGACCGCGGAAATCCAGAAAACCGGTGGGTTGATGGTGGGCTTGCGAGGTTGCTCGGGCGGACTTGCCATGTACGGGTAATCTCCATCAGGGCGCTTCATGCGCACGGTTAGCTACGACAAACGGTAGACGCTGATGGTTTTGCCCGTCGTGACATATCGGATGTTTCTGAATTTTTCAAAGCGCCCCCCCTGAGCACACGCCCTCTTGCCCGCACATGCCGTGCTGCAAACAGGTTTTTCCCTGGTGCAAACCTGCGCCCGCGCAGGGCTTCTTGTACACTCGCCTGCATAAAATCCACCTGTACATTTTGGTGACAGCATGATCGAGGTAACCGAGGTTTCCATTGCCGAGCTGCGCAACGCGCTCGAGTCCGGCCGCACGACGGCGGTCGAACTGGTCAAGGCCTACCTGGCCCGTATCGACGCCTACGATGGAGCCGACACCGCCACCGCGCTGAACGCCGTCGTGGTGCGCAACCCTGAAGCGCTCAAGGAAGCCGAGGCCTCCGACGCCCGTCGCGCCGCCGGCACCACGCTTGGCCCGCTGGACGGCATCCCCTACACCGCCAAGGACAGCTACCTGGTCAAGGGCCTGACCGCCGCCTCCGGCAGCCCGGCATTCGAGCATCTGGTCGCCCAGCGCGACGCGTTCACCGTTGAGCGCCTGCGCGCTGCAGGGGCGATCTGCCTGGGCAAGACCAATATGCCGCCCATGGCCAACGGCGGCATGCAGCGCGGCGTCTACGGCCGCGCCGAAAGCCCGTACAACGCGGCCTACCTCACCGCCCCCTTCGCCTCTGGCTCCTCCAATGGCGCCGGTACCGCCACGGCGGCCAGCTACAGCGCCTTCGGCCTGGCCGAGGAAACCTGGTCGAGCGGTCGCGGGCCGGCGTCGAACAACGGCCTGTGCGCCTACACCCCGTCGCGTGGGGTGATCTCGGTGCGCGGCAACTGGCCGCTCACGCCAACCATGGATGTGGTCGTGCCTTACGCACGGACCATGGCCGATCTGCTGGAAATCCTCGACGTGGTGGTGGCCGACGACGCCGATACCCGTGGCGACCTGTGGCGCATGCAACCCTGGGTGCCGATCCCGGCAGCCTCGAGCGTGCGCCCCACCAGTTACCTCGACCTGGCCGTCGGTGCCGGCGCGCTCAAAGGCAAGCGCTTTGCCGTACCGCGCATGTACATCAATGCCGACGCCGAGGCCGGCACTTCGGAAAAACCCGGCATTGGTGGCCCGACTGGCCAGCGTATCAACACCCGCGCCAGCGTCATCGACCTCTGGGAGCAAGCCCGCAAAGCGCTGGAGGCGGCAGGCGCCGAAGTGGTCGAAACCGACTTCCCGTTGGTCTCCAACTGCGAGGGTGATCGTCCGGGCGCGCCGACCGTGTACAACCGCGGTATCGTCAGCAAGGAATTCCTGCACGACGAGCTGTGGGAACTGTCCGGCTGGGCCTTCGACGATTTCCTGCGCGCCAACAACGACCCCAAGCTGAACCGTCTGGCTGACGTCGACGGGCCGAAGATCTTCCCGCACGATCCGGGCACCCTGCCCAACCGCGAAGACGACCTGGCGGCCGGCATGGACGAATACGTCAACATGGCCAAGCGTGGTCTCAAGTCCTGGGATCAGATCGCTACCGTCCCGGACGGCCTGCGCGGCCTGGAGCAAACGCGCAAGATGGACCTGGAAGACTGGATGGACGAGCACAAGCTGGACGCGGTGCTGTTCCCCACCGTCGCCGATGTCGGCCCGGCCGATGCCGATATCAACCCAGTCTCGGCAGACATCGCCTGGAGCAACGGGATCTGGGTCGCCAATGGCAACCTGGCAATCCGTCATCTGGGTGTGCCGACAGTGACCGTACCGATGGGCGTGATGGCCGACATCGGTATGCCAGTGGGCCTGACCTTCGCTGGCCGGGCCTATGACGACAATGCCCTGCTGCGCTTTGCCGCAGGTTTCGAAGCCACCGGCTCGCGCCGGGTGATTCCACCGCGCACGCCACCACTGGGCTAAAGTCCGAACGCAAGCCACACTCGCCAGATTCAACTATTTGTGTAAAATTCAACACAATTAAGAATCTGGCGATTTCCCATGCCCGCACTCCCTCTTCAGCAAGAACGCCAGCTCACCCTCACCGTCCTCAAGGCTGCGCTCCAGGCCTTGGGCAGCGTTGCGCCGCGCAACCTGGAAATCCTCCTGCACGACCTCGACAATCCCGAGCACTCGGTGATCGCCATCGTCAACGGCCATCTTTCGGGCCGTCGAGTGGGCAGCCCGATCCTGGCCGCACCGGAACAGGACCAAGGCTTCAAGGCACTGATGCACGCCGGCCGTACTCAGGACGGCTGCGAGCCGGTGGTGCTGCCGGACTACCCTACAACCCTCAAGGGGCGCACGCTGCGCAGCGCCACGGCAATCTTTCGCGACAGCGGCGGCCACCCGTTCGCCAGCCTGTGTGTGAACACCGACATTACCGGCCTTGATGCCGCCATAACCTTTCTCCAGCACTTTCAGCCACTCGGCGCCCTCCCGGACACACACCCGCCCCGTGAGGCGGCCGACATGACGCTGCTGATGAGCGAGATCATCCAGGACTCGCTGCAGCGCTCGGGCCGAGGGCGGATGAACAAGCAAGCCAAGGTCGAGGCCGTACGAGTGATGCAGGAGCGCGGCCTGTTCATCGTCAAAGGTGGCGTGGAGAAGGCTGCCGACGCCCTGGGCGTGACCCGCTACACCATCTACAACTACCTGGAGCAGCTGCGCGGCGACGCCACGCCGGCTGCCCGCGAACGCTGAATGCGGAGCCCGCCATGACCTTGCATATCCAGACCCCTTTGATCGAATCCCGCCCGCTGTCACTGGCCGCCGGCCGTACCCTGTGGCTCAAGCTCGAGGCACTGCAGCCCTCTGGCTCTTTCAAGCTGCGCGGCGTAGGCCATGCCTGCGAAGTGCACCATGCACGTGGCGCCCGGCACTTCGTGTCGTCTTCCGGAGGCAACGCCGGCCTCGCCGTGGCCTATGCCGGGCGCAAGCTCGGCGTGCCGGTAACCGTGGTGGTGCCGGAAACCACCAGCACGCGCGCCATCGAACTGCTGAAACTCGAAGACGCCCAGGTCGTGGTCAAAGGCAGCTCGTGGCAAGAAGCCAACCAGCATGCGCAAGGCTTGCTGGGCGCGGGTGATGCGTTCATCCACCCGTTCGACGACCCGCTGCTGTGGACCGGACATGCCAGCATGATCGACGAAGTCGCCCAGGCTGGGCTCAAACCCGATGCAGTGGTGTTGTCGGTAGGGGGCGGCGGACTGCTCAGCGGCGTGGTCGAGGGGCTCAAGCGCAATGGCTGGCACGACGTGCCAGTGCTGGCGGTGGAAACCGAAGGTGCCGCATCACTGCACGCTGCCATCGCTGGGGGCCATCCGGTGGAACTGCCGGCCATCACTTCGGTGGCCACCTCGCTGGGCGCCAAGCGTGTGGCGGACCAGGCGCTGGCCTGCGCACAAAACCATCCACTGCACAGCGAGCGAGTAACCGACCATGCGGCGCTCCAGGCCTGCGAGCGCTTTCTGCACGATCACCGGATACTGGTAGAACCTGCTTGCGGCGCAGCGCTGGCCTTGGCCTACGCACCCGAGCGCCTGGCGCAGTACAACAACGTGCTGATGATCGTCTGCGGTGGCGCGACTGCCACGCTGGAGCAGATTCGCGACTGGCTTGCAGCCTAGCGGCCAGTGCTCGCGAAACAAGGCCACTCCTGCAAGAACTGCAGGAGTGGCCGTTTCTTCAGGCGTGGTTGATATCCCGGTCCTTGGTCTCAGGCAGGAAGAAGATACCCAGAACCGCGGTCATCACCGCGATGACGATCGGGTACCACAACCCGTAGTAGATATCCCCCGTGGCCGCCACCATGGCAAAGGCCACCGTCGGCAGGAAACCGCCGAACCAGCCATTACCGATGTGGTAAGGCAGCGACATCGATGTGTAGCGGATACGCGCCGGGAACAGCTCCACCAACCAGGCAGCGATGGGGCCGTAGACCATGGTCACGTAGATCACCAGAAGCGTCAGCAGCAGCAACACCATCGGGTAGTGGATCTTCGCCGGGTCAGCCTTTTCGGGGTAGCCGGCCTCCTTCAGCGCGCCGGTCAGGGTCGCGGTGAACGCATCGCCCTGGGCCTTGAGCTCGGCCGCCGCCAACCCTGTGCCCTCGAAGCTTGCAATGACCCGTTCACCGATACGCACCTGCGCCACACTGCCGGGCTGTGCACGTTCGTTTTCATAGGGGATGGCGCGCTTGGCCAGCAGGCTCTTGGCGATATCGCAGGAACTGGTGAATTTGGCCTTGCCCACCGGATCGAACTGGAACGAGCACTGCGCCGGGTCGGCCACCACCACGACGGGATTCTGCTCCTGAGCGACGAACACGTCCGGGTTGCCGTACTCTGTCAGGCTCTTGAAGATCGGGAAATAGGTGAGCGCGGCAACGATGCAGCCCGCCATGATGATCTTCTTGCGCCCGATGCGATCGGACAGGCTGCCGAACAGGATGAAGAACGGCGTGCCGATCAACAGCGAACCTGCAATCAGCAAGTTGGCGGTCTGGGGGTCGATCTTCAGGGTCTGCAACAGGAAGAACAGCGCGTAGAACTGCCCGGTGTACCACACCACGGCCTGCCCGGCAGTACCGCCGAGCAGCGACATGATCACCACCTTGAGGTTATCCCAACGCGCGAAGGATTCGGTCAGCGGCGCCTTGGACGCCTTGCCCTCAGCCTTCATCTTCAGGAACACCGGCGACTCGTTGAGCTGCATGCGGATGTACACCGAAATCACCAGCAGCAGGATCGAGATCAGGAACGGAATCCGCCAGCCCCAGGCTTCGAACGCTTCGGTACCCATCACCGTGCGGCAGGTCAGGATCACCAGCAGCGACAGGAACAGGCCCAAGGTGGCGGTGGTCTGGATCCACGACGTGAAAAAGCCACGCTTGCCGGGCGGTGCGTGCTCGGCCACGTAGGTCGCTGCGCCACCGTACTCGCCGCCCAGCGCCAGGCCTTGCAGCAGCCGCAGGGAGATGAGAATGATCGGCGCCGCCACGCCGATGCTGGCATAGCTGGGCAGTATCCCGACCACGGCAGTGGACAGGCCCATGATGATGATGGTGATGAGGAAGGTGTGCTTGCGCCCGATCATGTCGCCGAGTCGGCCGAACACGACGGCCCCGAACGGCCGCACGGCAAAGCCTGCAGCAAACGCCAGCAAGGCGAAGATGAACGAGGTGGTTTCGTTGACGCCGGCGAAGAAGTGCTTGGCGATGATCGCCGCCAGCGAGCCGTAAAGGTAGAAGTCGTACCACTCGAACACGGTGCCCAGGGATGAAGCGAAGATGACCTTGCGCTCCTCCCGACTGATGCCGCGTTGGGGCGCACTGCCTGTCGATGTGCTGTCGATTGCCGCCATGGGTTGCCTCCGTCTTGTTCTTGTCAGGCCGGAGTACCTCAGAAAAACAGCATCGCACCCTGGCCCCGGGTCTAAGCAGGACTACGGTTGCGCGAAGCACGACAGGGCGGGCTGCCCAGAATCGCAGCAAGGTACGTTGAAGCATAATCGGGATTGCGCGGATATCCACTGCGCCCTTGATGACGCTAGGGACGGGTAGCCTGCTCGCCAACAGGCCCTTTCAGCTCGACCTGGTTGCCATCGGGGTCATAACAGTAAAGCGACAGGCCCTCGCCCTCGGCGCCATATCGCACTTCGGCGGCATCGACCGCAACCCCGGCGGCTTGCAGGTAGCGGGTCAACGCCTGCTCGTCGAACGGTTCGATACGCAGGCAGAAGTGATGCAGGTTACGCCCGCTCTCGCCTGCCGCAGCACCGCCCGGGCGTCCCAGCTCACCGTCCAGGCTCACCAGATCGATCATCGCGGTACCGGTGGCCAGATGGATCATGCCCAAGTCCGGCCGCTCCTTGCTCACCCGGCAGCCAAGCACGTCACGGTAAAAGGCGACACTGCGCTGAAGATCGCGCACGCGCAGCACCAGATGATCGATATGACGAATGGCAAAGGGACGCATGGGGGCAGCTCCTGGTCGTCGCTTCGAAAGGGCATCGCAGCACCATAACCGATCCCTCGCAGACAGGACAATTCACGATCAGGTGCTAGCCATCTACAGGCGCGCGCGCCCTCCTGGGCCGTCCAATGGACGCTCCCCACGAACGGAGCATTCCATGAGCAGCCTTCCCTACCAGCATGAACAACAGATCCTGCGCACCTTGCCGAACTGGAGCAAGGACCTGCATCCGCAGCACTTCAGTGCGCTGCTGGACACACAGCGCAGCCCCCACCTCTACCCCAGCGGTCACGCGTATGACTGGTACGCCTCGGCACTCCCCGAAGATCAGGCGGCCCTGCGCAATGCACTCGACCAGCGCGCCAAGAGCGTGCGCGCCCTGCAAGCCAGCCTTGCGGAGCTAAAGGGCATCAGCGATTTCTGTCGGCCATTACTGCAACAGTACTTCAGCAATGAGCGCACGCCCGATGGCGAGGAGCATTCGGTCGATGTCATGCAGTACTACACGCAAGCTGCCAAGGTCGAACTACCAAAACCCGGCCAGACGGAAACGGTATACACCCCTACAGGCACTCCTGTTTATCGCTCCGTGCTGGCTGCTGCACTGCACAACTTCAAGAGCGAGCAAGACAGACCCCGATTCGCCGGCCTGCGGCATTTCAAGGGTGATAATCGAGAGTTCCTGATCCACAACCTGACGGACTTCATCGTCCTGACGCGGCGTCTGGATCTGGGTCAGCAGTACCAGGCGCACCTGGCCTCGATCTATGACGGCAGCAATGCCGAGCAGATCAGGCAAGATTCAATGCTTGCGCGCCGGGACGAGCTGAGGGTGCAAGCTCGTATCGCCTACCTCAAAGGCGACATCAGCCAGACGACATACACCGCCCTGCACGAGCTCTGCGCCGATTTGCCCACGGACGGGAGCGAGACACACGAGGTCAAGTGCCAGTCGCTCAGTGTTTTCGGTTTTGAGCTGTACGAACTCATGCTGATTTCGATTGTGACCCCCAAGGCCAGATGCGTGGTGCTCTACCTTCCGGGGAACAGCAGCGAAACGCTGAGAGAATTCAAATCAATGGCCGAATGTCATATCCACCTGCGCACACGCTTGCTCGATGCAAATGTACGCCAGACATTCATCGGGTACACCGCACACGCCGTGCAACCTGCACTCAGCACGCGGCTGCGCAATGCGCTGTACAGCAACCCGACAGCGAACGATGCGGCGCTGATCGCGCGGACCACCGTCAACCTGGACACCAGCCTTACGGACCTGCCGTCTAGTCCGTGGAGTGAGCTGGAGAGACGCCATGTCAAACGTATGAAGGCCGATGCCCGCTCGATCGCAGTGCCGACCGCCGACGTCGATGCCCAAGCCCGTCTGGAGCGCCTCGAGTTCTGGGCTGTCATCGGGATGGACATCCTCAACATCGCCGCCGCCTATATACCAGGGCTCAACCCCGTCATGTCCCTGGTGGTCGGCGCGCAGATGATGGAATCGGTATTCGACGCGCTCCACGCCTGGGAAGAAAACGACAATGCCCAAGCCATCGCGCACTTGAAGTCGCTGGCGATCAATACCGGCCTGCTGGTTGGCACGGTGGCAGGTGGCGCGGTACTGCAATCGCACTTCGTCGATTCGATGCAAAGCATTCACGTCAATGGCCAGGAACGGCTGTGGAGCCCGAACATGGGGGGATACGCCAGTGACCTTCAACTCCCGTCCGAGCTCGAACCCAACGCACGGGGTCAATATGTCTACCAGGACAAGACCTATGTACGCCTGGGCGAAGATCTCTACGAGCAGTTCCAGGACATGGACGGCCAGTGGCGCGTACGCCACCCAAGCAACCCGCACGCCTACAGCCCTCTGCTCGTTCACAATGACGCCGGGGCCTGGCGCGTGGCGCACGAAAATCCCCTGGCATGGGACAGCGACACCCTGCTCGAGCGCCAGGGTTCGGTGGCACGCAGTCTCAGCGTAGAGCAACGCAACAGCGCGCTGCTCAGCACCGGATTGGGCGCAGACGTGCTACGTCGCCAATTGATGGAAAATACTCGTACGCCTGCACAATTACTGGACGCCTTCGAGCGTCTGCGCACATCCGAGGAAATCTCCGGCCTGACACGCAGCGTTCGCGAAGGAACGCGCTTGCCCGCGCACAAGAATTTTGCTCTCAATGCCCTGACCCAACTGCCAGAATGGCCAAGCGATCACGTTCTGGAAGTGTTCGCAGGGAACGAGCGTGCAGGCGAATTCATCACCTACCCCAGGGCCAGCAGGCCCGACGATCATGTGGTGCAGCTCAGCAGGGAGGAGCTGGAGAATGGCGAGCTAGCAAGCGTCGTGCTGGCTCAGATGGATGCCGAACAGGCCTCGCACCTTGCACCAGTCGGAGCTGAACAGACGTCCCAGGTAGTGGTCTTGCAGGAGCGCCTCGCCAACCAGCTCGAAGCTGACCGCCAGTCGATCTTTGCCAGCCTGCGCGCGGCCAAGGTCGAACACACTTCACTGGCGACCGAACGCCTGTCGCAGCAGTTCCCCGGCCTGCCCGAGGTGGCGGTGGATGAGATCGTCGAAAGTGCCAGCCCCCAGGAGCGTGTGAGGATGAACAGCCATGATGGACGCATCCCTCTGCGCGTCGCCGAGGAAGCGCGCCTGCTGCAAGCCAGCATCCGTCTGGATCGGGCCATCCTCGGTTTGAAACAGTCCGACCTGGCGACCACGGATACCGCGATCCTGCGCGACGGCCTGCAGACACAACCACCAAAGGCAGATGCCGCGCTGTTCGAGCTCGCCACAGCCGACCGTAACAAGGCACGCCAACTGATCGGCCAGCAACCGGTCAGGCCTGGCTTCCGCTCTCCCCTGCGCCTGAGTGACGGTCGGCTGGGCTATCCGCTCAGTGGCCGTGGCGTGCCAGGTCCGCGGGCAAGACTCCGCGTACTGTACCCCGGGTCCACCGACGCACGGATCAATGAGCTGATAGCGACCCTGGGCGAAGGCCGCGTACTGCGCGACAACATTGCTCGTCTCGAACACGAGTGGCGCACGCTCAACAGGGATATTGACCAATGGACGCAAGCTTCATGGGAGGCCGGCATAGATACCGGCAGCATAGGCTGGGACCTGATGGCCGCTTGGCGAAATACGCAGGCACGCGAACTGGAGCTCATCGCACTGGGTGATGAGGTCTCTACACTGCCCAGGATCTCGGCGCGCTTCCCGAACGTCCGTACATTAAGGCTCAATCGGCTGGGGTTGACGGCACTGCAACCCGGCCTGCTTGACTGCTTCCCAGCTTTGGAAAGACTGGAGATACTCGGCAACCCGCAGATAGGCGAATCCTCCCTGACACTGGCCCTGCGAGCGGCTCCAAACCTTCGCAGGCTGGTACTCGTCGACAATGGGCTGACCGGGCTAAGCATGCAGATGCAGGAAACCCTGGCCGCCATGCCTTATCTGCGTGATCTGGACCTTGGGTACAACTCACTCTCCCTGAGTGCCGCAGATATCGACTTTCTCGCCGCCCGCCGCCTTGAAACCCTCAACCTGAACAACAATCACATCACTCTCGATGCTACCAGTGCCGGGCGTTTCCGGCAGATGGTCGACGTACGGCACTTGAACCTGCGAGGCAACCCTCTTGGCGTGGCACCTGATGTTGGCTATATGGCTCGGCTGTCGCACCTGAACTTGTCCCGTTGCAACCTGGAGCAATGGCCACAAGGGTTGACGACCCTGATGAGTCAAAGGCAGTACCAGTTGCGCGAGCTCGACCTGTCGAGAAACCGCATCAGCACCCTGCCCGACCTCGACAACATCCTCGTCACGCCTTTCGCCCAGGGCATCAGGGCGCGCCAGGTGGGCCTGCGCTGGAGCTTCAACTACAACGCGCTGGAACGAGAGGCCCGCTCCGGGCTTGCGCGTATCCAGCTCGTTGTCCACGAGCACGAAGGTGTAATGAGCCCGACAGAAGCATTCATGCAGACCGACGCCACGCCAGCGCAACGTCTCCTCTGGGCGGATCTGTTCGGAGCAGGCGAAAACCAGGCGCTGCTGGACAAGTTGGGCTTGTTGCGTGAGTCGGCGGACAGTCAGCAACAACCCGTCGCCATACGCAGGCGGGTTTGGGCATTGCTTGAAGCGGCTGGTGAAAGTACTGAACTTCGCGAGAAGCTCAACGATGTCGCTGAGCAGTACCCCACCAGTTGCGGTGACGCCGGCACCGATGCGTTCAGCGCACTGGAGACGGAGGTCAGCTTGCAGAAGATCAACCAAGGCGACTTCAGTCTCAGAGACAAATGGACCTTGCTACGCCAGCGCTACCGTCGTGAGCAGGTCAACAACCTGGCTGATCGCATTGCCCTTGCCCGCAGCCTGCGCAAAGCCGCCCTGCAGCGGGTACTGGAGGGTAACGGCGAAGACATCCCTGCACTCGATGACTTGGACGATCCGGCCGCTGTTCCGGATCAGGTGTTGTTAGACGGGCCGGTCGACGACATAGAGATCCGCCTTGCACTGCGCCAGACACTCGCTGACGATCTGGACTACCCAGAGCCGAGCGATAACATGCTCTACAGGCCGACCGCCCAACTGTCGCGCAAGATAGAGACCAATGTAACCAAGGAAGTGACGCGCCTGGACCAAGACCCGAAACAGGTCCGCGAATGGATCGTCGAGCAGCCGACTTGGCAGCTCAGTCTCCGGCGTGCCAATGCCTCACAGTTCGAGGCGGTCACCGAGTTCTGGCGACCCGGCCTTGAATACCTGCAGTATTGCCGGGACTTCGCAGCACAGTTGGATGGTGAGACCGTGGAGCTCCAGCCCATTACATCCTTGTCGGCCTCGGTCAAGAAAGCGTTGGAGAACGCGATCGGCCAGGAGTTGCCCAGCAGCAACGCTGAGCTGCAGCCGCTGGTGCTCACCGATGCACAGGCTGCAGCGGCATACAACGCGCTGCGCGATGAGCAGGCCAGCGTCGAGCGCGGCCTGTTCGACAGCCTGACCCGTGAGGTCGAAACCCACTGACACTCTCCACCCTCACTGGCCGCGCAAGTCCTCGAAGAAGGCTTGCCGGCCCTGTACCTGGCTGGACGCACGATGCAGCGCCGCCGCCTCGCCGCTGACAGCTTCCACATGCCAATAGCAGTGCCTGATCGCCCGCGTCACCCCGACGTAGGCCAGGCGCTGCGCTTCGTCTTTCTGCGCGCTGTCGAACGGCTGTGCATCCCCGGTACGCCCTAACCCAGCCATGCGATACACCTGGTTCTTGTAGGGTGAACTGGTCAGGTACTGACAATCTCCAAGCATGAACACGGCATCGGCCTGCAGGCCCTTGGCGCTGTGATAGGTGAGCTGACGCAGACGACGCTGCTCAGGCGGCAGGCTCGAATCAGCCCTGGCAACCGCATCTATATGATTTGAAATCAATGATTTATCGCTACTTTTTCGAAACAACATCATCACCGTTTCGCCCCGTTGGTAATGCTCGATCAGGGTCTGCCCGAGAGCGGCTTCGTCGCGCTCGAACACCTTGACTGGCGACAGTGGCAGCGCGGCGGCGTCACCGCAGGCCCTGGCTTTCTTGCCGTTGATCGCCGTTGTACCGCGCACAAGGTGTTCGGCCGCATCAATGATGTGCTGCTGGCTTCGGTAGTTCTCGACCAGCATCACCCGGGTATTGGCCGGTGATGGGAAGGTCTTGCCAAACTCCATGAAGTACTTCGGTGAACTGCCACGCCAGCCATAGATCGACTGCCAGTCATCACCCACGCACATCAACGACGAATGCGCGGCGTTGCGCCCGGTATGCATGCCTGGGCCACGCCTGCGGATCTCGCCCAATGTAGCGCGCAACCAGCTGACGATCTGTGGCGAGACATCCTGGAACTCATCGATCATCAAGTGCGCCAGCGGGCGTAGCAGCCGGTCTGGCAGCAGTTGCAGGTTCTCGGGGTTGTTCTCGCCGAACAGGGCGAACATGCGGTTATAGGTCATCACTGGCGGCGACTGCCCAAGCAGGTGAGTTTCCAATGCCTTCCAGTACAGGGCCAGCGCTTCGAAAAACGGCGCATCGCTGTCGCCTGGCGCAAAGCTCATGCGAGCCACGGCGCTCCCCACCTCAAGCCCCAGGTTCTCGATGAAGCTCGCCGCACCGACGAAGGCATCGAGCAACGGCGCAGGGGCCAGTTCGCCCTTGACCTTGAACTCGAACCCAGGCCCCGCCACCGCATCACCCGCCAGCGACGCGGCGAGACGTTTTGCCGAAGTATAGTTATCAAGCCAAATCAATGGCTTATCACAGAAAGCTTGAAACAACGTGCGCTTTACAGCCCACTCGGCACGCACCGACAGCTTGGCGTTGGCACGCTGATACTGGGCGCTTTCCGACGGATCGAAGCCCAGCACTACCCAGGCATCGAGCCCTTCGAGACGCCCATGCATATGGAAACGCTGGCCACGGATCTGCACGGTTTCCCGACAGGGCTCGATGCCCTTGATCGGCCAGGCGCCCGCAGCGAACCACAGGTCTTCGATCACGTCGCACAGTTCTTCGTCGCGCTGGGCAGCCAGTTGAGTCACCTGCACGCGCTTCTGCACATCGGGATGATCCGGATCGAGGGGCTTGAGTTGCAGGGCCTCGCGGCGCATCGTCGCGACCAGTTCGGCAAAGCGTGGGCTGTCACGCAGCAGGTCGCGATAACACAGATTGAGCTGCTGGCGCTGGGCATCGTTCAGGCGCAGGTCGAAAGGATTACCTTCGCTCTCGGCTTCGCTGCCAGCCGGTAGATCGTTGCCCAGTGTCTCGAATGCGCGCAGTTGGGAGAACCCCGGCAAGCTGCGCACCAGCGGCAGGATGCGCGAATGGAAGGTGCGAACCAGGTCACGAGCACGGGCCGGCGGCAGGTCGATCTGCCAGATGGCGAAGACCTGCACCAGCCGCTTGATGAAGTCCTTGCGCGACTCACGCGTGAAGGTGACCACGGTCATGGCGTCCAGCTCGAAGCCCAGGTAGTGGCGCAGCAGCAGGATACGCAGCACCAGCGAAGTGGACTTGCCGGCACCGGCACCCGCCACCACGCAGGTAGATGGCGTGTCGCTGAAGATCAGCTTCCATTGTGCGGCGCTGGGCTGGGCGTCGGCAGGCAGGCGCTGGGCGACATCGGCCTTGAAGCGTTTCTTCAGCTCTGCTGTCAGCGGCAGGCGCCAGTCGTCGAACAGCTTGTCATCCTGGCCTGGCACTGCAGCGCTGTCAGGGCGGCTGTCGCGGATCACCAGGACCTGCCGCCCGGCCTCGTACCCTTCGGCACGCCCACGTTCGTAGCCGTCACGCAGGCCATCGGCGTGCCCGCTGCGTTGGCCGGTGGCGTGGCCGAGGAACCATGAGTCGCGGTGCTGCGCCTGCAAACGGCTCAATCCTCGCCCAAGCAGGCGTGCGGCCAGGCGGCGCAACCAGGGTAATTGCGCGGGCGGGGTCAGGTCCGGTGGCGCCGGGGGCTGCTCGAGAGACACGGTCACTCCATTGCTAGTCGAATCAGTGGAGCATGTTCCACCGAACGGCTGAAAAGTGCCAGCTAATGCTTGCAGATCATAGGATTAGGCGATGAAACGCAGAAAGTACCGCAACGAAAAACATCGATTTATCAGATAAAAACAAGTCGATATTTACGCTTATTTTCGATACTTGAAAAAGGCATCATGAGCCCATTCCCACCTACCGAGGACCCTGATCATGCTGCAACTGCGCCCCTTCGAAAGCCTCGGCCATGCCAACCACGGCTGGCTGGACGCCCATCATCACTTTTCCTTTGCCGAGTACTACGACACCGAACGTATGCACTGGGGCAACTTGCGCGTATGGAACGACGACCTGATCGCCGCCGGCAGTGGCTTCCCGCCGCATCCGCACCGGGACATGGAGATCATCACCTACGTGCGCGAAGGTGCAATCAGCCACCAGGACAATCTGGGTAACAAAGGCCGCACCGAAGTCGGTGACGTACAAGTGATGAGTGCGGGCACGGGTATCGTGCACAGCGAGTACAACCTGGAGAAGGTCGACACCCGCATCTTCCAGATCTGGATCGTGCCGGACAAGGTCGGAGAGGCGCCGTCCTGGGGCACTCGACCCTTCCCTAAAGGTGACCGCGGCGAAGGCTTCGTGACCCTGGCCAGTGGCCGTGTCGAGGATCAGGATGCCCTGCGCATCCGCGCCGACGCCCGACTGGTGGCCGCGACCCTGCGCGCCGGCGAGAGCGCCGAGTACCGCTTCGATGCCGGACGACGTGGGTATCTGGTTCCAGCCAAAGGCGTGATCGAGGCCAATGGCGTGCGCGCCAAAGCCCGGGATGGGGTCGCTGTGGAAGGTGAAGAAGTGCTGCGCGTCACGGCGCTCGAGGACAGCGAGATCGTGCTGGTGGACGTGGCCTGAGGCAGATGACCGAACCGCGCTTTTCGCGGGCTGGCCCGCAAAAAGTACGGTTCGGCATGCGCGTAGGCAATCAGCTGATCGCCGCATCCACCAGTGCCTGGGCCTCTTGCACCAGGCGCTGCAGATGCGCCTCGTCAATGAAGCTTTCGGCGTAGATCTTGTAGATGTCCTCGGTACCCGAAGGACGCGCGGCAAACCAGCCATTGGCGGTCATCACCTTCAGGCCGCCGATGGCCTGGCCGTTGCCCGGTGCGTGGCTGAGGATCTGCTGGATCGGCTCGCCGGCAAGCTCGGTGGACTTCACCTGCTCGGGTGCCAGCTTGCTCAGCAGCGCTTTCTGCCGCGCATCGGCCTTGGCCTCGACCCGGGTGGCGTAGGGCTTGCCCAGGGCGGCGGTGAGATCGGCGTAGGCCTGGCTCGGATTGCGTCCTGTGCGTGCAGTCATCTCGGCCGCCAGCAAGGCGGGAATCAGGCCATCCTTGTCGGTCGCCCAGACGCTCCCGTCCAGACGCAGGAACGAAGCACCCGCACTCTCCTCCCCACCAAAACCGAGCGAGCCCTCGAACAAGCCCTGGGCGAAGAACTTGAAGCCCACCGGCACTTCATGGAGCTTGCGCCCTAGCCGCTCGGTAACCCGGTCGATCATGCCGCTGCTGACCACGGTCTTGCCGACAGCGGCGTCGTTGCGCCACTGCGGGCGATGGCGGAACAGGTAATCGATGGCCACGGCGAGGTAGTTGTTCGGCTGCAGCAGGCCGTCACTGGTGACGATACCGTGGCGGTCATGGTCCGGATCGCAGGCAAAGGCCACGTCGAAACGCTCGCGCAGGCCGATCAGGCCCTGCATGGCGTATGGCGACGAAGGGTCCATGCGAATCTGCCCGTCCCAGTCGACGGTCATGAACCGGAAGGTCGGGTCGACCTCGGTGTTGACCACTTCAAGGTTCAACTGGTATCGCTCGGCAATCGCCGACCAATAGCGCACGCCCGCACCACCCAGCGGATCGACACCCAGGCGCAGATTGGCGTTGCGGATGACCTCGAAATCGATGACGTTTTCCAGGTCTGCCACGTAGCTGCTCACATAGTCGTGACGCTGGGTGGTGGCCGCCTGCAGAGCCTGAGCGTATTCGATGCGCTTGACACCCTCAAGGCCTGCGGCCAGCAGTTCGTTGGCCTTGGCTTCGACCCACTTGGTCACATCGCTGTCGGCCGGGCCACCATTGGGCGGATTGTATTTGAAACCACCGCTCTGGGGCGGGTTGTGCGAGGGGGTGATGACGATGCCGTCGGCCAGGCCCTGTTGACGCCCGCGGTTGTAGCACAGGATCGCATGGGACACCGCCGGGGTCGGGGTGTACTCGTCGTCCTTGGACAACCGCACCTGCACGCCATTGGCCGCCAGGACTTCCAGCGCGCTGGCCGTGGCCGGCGCCGACAAGGCATGGGTGTCAGCCCCGATGAACAGCGGGCCATCGATGCCCTTCTCCTGGCGGTACAGGCAGATCGCCTGGGTGATCGCCAGCACATGATGCTCGTTGAAGCTCAACTCGAACGAGGTGCCTCGATGTCCGGAAGTGCCGAAGGCCACGCGCTGCGACGCGACCGTAGCGTCCGGGCGACCGGTGTAGTAGGCGGTCAACAGGCGGGGAATATCGACCAGCACGCTGGCCGGAGCCGGCTTGCCTGCCAAAGGACTGAGCGTCATGCAAAACCTCGAGTTCAACGGATGTAGATGTTGGAACGCGCAGTGTACTGGGAGTTGCAACGGCGCGCGATGGGGCTGGCTCAGTTGATAGCGGTCTGCCACCAGATGGGAAACATCTGTTGTACCCGCGGCTCATTGAAACGCTCATCGATCAGGAACAGCACGCCACGGTCCTGGTCGCCGCGAATGACCCGACCGGCCGCCTGGATTACCTTGCGCACGCCAGGGTACAGGTACGCGTAGTCGAACCCGCTGCCAAACTGCCGGGCCAGACGTTGCTTGAACTGCTCGTTGACCGGATTGACCTGAGGCAACCCCAGGGTGGCGACAAAAGCACCAATCAATCGGGTGCCTGGCAGGTCCACCCCTTCAGCGAAGGCCCCACCCAGCACGGCGAAGCCTATCCCTCGCCCATTCGCCACGAAACGCGCCAGGAATCCCTCGCGTGCGGCCTCGTCCATGCCCGGCGCCTGACGCCAGTACGGCACTTCAGGATAGCGATCGGCAAACAGGGCCATTACCTGCTCCAGATATTCGAAGCTGCTGAAGAACGCCAGGTAGTTGCCCGGCTGACGCTGGTACTGCTCGCCGATCAGCCCGACAATCGGTGCCAGGGACGCATTGCGCTGCTGAAAACGGGTCGAGATCTCACTGACGATACGCACCTGCAGCTGCTCGGCACGAAATGGCGCGGCCACGTCCAGCCAGGCGGTATCTGCCGGCATGCCCAGCAAGTCGGCGTAGAACCGTCGTGGCCCCAGCGTCGCCGAAAACAGCGTGACACTGCGCGCCGCAGCCATGCGTGGGCCGAGCAGGCGCGCGGGCACCACATTACGTAGCGTCAGCGTCGCCAGACGACGGCTGCGCGGGCCGTTGCGCAGGCTGATATCGAACAGGAAATGCTCATCGAACAGCTCGGCCACACGGCTGAACTGCAGAGCCTGGAAGTAGAACTGCAGGACCTGCGGCTCGATGTGCGCAGGCGCCTGCTCCATGCCCTCCTGAATCAGGCCGATGCATTGTTGCAACGCCCGCAGGAACGCCTCGGGCAGTTGCTCACTCGCCTGGTACGGCGCCACCTGAGCCTTGTACAGCGCATTCCACTGGCGATTGAGGCGCTCCAGTGCACCGCTCAAGCCCGCCGGTTTGGTCTTGCGCAAGGCCAGCAGCTGTCCCTGGTCGAGGCTGGCGCTGTACATGGCGCGCCCGCGCTCCACCAGGTTATGCGCCTCGTCCACCAACACGGCAACCCGCCACTGGTTGAGCTGGGTGAGGCCGAACAGCAGCGCATGGGCGTCGAAGTAATAGTTGTAGTCAGCGACCACCAGATCGACCCAGCGCGCCATCTCCTGCCCCAGGTAGTACGGGCAGACCTGGTGTGCCAGCGCGACCTCGCGCAACCCGGCCCGGTCGAGCAACACCACCTGAGAGGCCGCTTCGCGAGCCGCTGGCAGCCGATAGTAGAACCCCTTGGCCAGCGGGCAGGACTCGCCATGACAGGCACTGCCCGGGTATTCGCAGGCTTTGTCCCGAGCGATCAACTCCAGCGCTCGCAGGCTGGGCTGTGCGGTGGTGTCGGTGATCTGACGCAGTGCATCGAGCGCCAATGCCCGGCCTGGTGTCTTGGCGGTAAGGAAGAACAGCTTGTCCAGTTGCTGCGGGGCCATGGCCTTGAGCAGCGGGAACAGGGTGCCGAGCGTTTTGCCAATACCGGTGCTGGCCTGGGCCATCAGGCAGCGGCCGGTGGCCACCGCCTTGTACAGGGTCTCTGCCAGTTGGCGCTGGCCCTGGCGAAACTGTGGATAAGGGAACGCCAGCCCCTGCAGGTCGTTGTCCCGCAGGCGCAGCCGTGCGGCCTGGGCCTGTGCCCAGCCAAGAAAGCGCTGGCACAAGGCCTCGAAGAACTGCTGCAACTGTGCGGCATGATGCGGCTCGCTGAACAAGGTCTGCCGGTCGCTGTCGACATCCAGGTACAGCAGCGTGACCTCGATCCGCTCCAGCCCACGCGACTGGCACAATAGCCAGGCGTAGACCCGGGCCTGCGCCCAGTGCAATTGCCGGTGGTTGTCCGGCTGGCGGTCGAGACTGCCACGGTGAGTCTTGATTTCTTCCACACGATTACGCAGCGGGTCGTAGCCATCGGCTCGCCCCCGCACCCGCAATCCCTGGTACTCGCCCTCCAGCGACACCTCCGCCTCGTAGCCAGCCCCGCGCCGGGCAATGACCCGCCGATGGCCATCGATGCCCTGCTGGGCGGTGGGCGACGGCGTAAAGCGCAAGTCCAGGTCGCCGACCTTGGCAGCAAACTCACACAGCGCGCGCACCGCCACACTCAGACTCACCGCGCAACCTCGCACCACCGCACATGACATACCGCGACCGGCATGCCGTGCTCACGGCAGAAGTCCAGCCAGCGCAACTGGTTATCCTGCAGGCGATCACCCGGCCCCTTGACCTCGATCATGCGGTAGCGCCCTTGCCCCGGCCAGAACTGGACGAGGTCGGGCATGCCTGCGCGGTTGTTGCGAATATCCTGCAGCAGGCGCTGGAAACACCGCTTCAGATGCTCGGCAGGAATGCAGGCCAAGGCCTGTTCGAGCAGCACCTCATTCAGTACCTGCCAGAACACGAACGGTGACTGCAGGCCGTGCTTGGCGGCAAAACATTCGCGTATCGCCTGTCGGTAGCTGCCATCGTCGAGCCGCCCCAGACAGGTTTCGAACAGCGCGGCGCGGCGCGTCAGGAAATCACTGTCGTGCAAATCCTGCGGCGCCGCCTGATAAGGGTGAAAGAAAGCGCCGGGCAGTGGCGCGAAAATCGCCTCCCAGCACAAGAGGCCGAACAGGCTGTTGAACAAGGTATTCTCGACATAGTGGACCTCCCCGTCAGCGTGCGCCAAGTGCAAGCGCACCGCCTCCTCCACACCCCGTTCGGCCATTTCCACGGGCAACTCCAGTTCGATGAGCGTTTGCGCGGCAGGCGACGGGCGGCGTCGGGGCGGCCCTCCGAGCTTGCGTGCAAGGCGCGGCAGCATGCGCGCCAACGCCTGGCTCTCGAGAGGATTGGCCACGGTCTGGGCCATGTGTGACGCCAGTGCCTGCGCCCTCTGCCACTGCTCGCTGCGCTCGAGCACGCGCACCTGACGAATGCGCGCCTCGGGATGGTCGAGCCCATCGTAGACGCTCAAGGCCAGGTCCCACTGCCCAAGCCGCTCGCAGCGCTGGCCAATTGCAAACAGCAGACGTGCACGACGCCGGGCCAGCCAGGGATTGGTGCTGTCGACCCGTTCCAGTGCCTGCAGCAACGTACTCGGCGCCTCTCCCTGCTCCAGACGCTCGGCGCAAGCATGCAAGGCCATCGCCAGATCGACCTCATCGCGCTGGCGCAAGGCGCGTGAATCCGCACTGAAGTTCACCTGCTCGTAGCGCAGCACGCCCAGATCGGCCAGTACGAACTCCGACCAATCCTGATAAAGATTGCCAAAGAACAACAGGCGCAGGCGGTCGCACAGGGGTTGCAGGCGCCATTGCAGGATCTGCACCGGCGCCTGCGCGAACCAGGCAGAAAGAGGCCTGCCCGGCAGATCCAATGGCAGCAGCGTGGCCAGCAACTGGGTCTTGGTCGCGCGAGGATGGGCCAGGTGATCGGCAAAACAGGTGAGCAGTTCGTCCCGGCGCAACAAGGCGAACAGCTGTTCCAGACCCAGTACCGGCCTCGGGCAGACCCATCCCAGGGTGAGCAAAGGCTGCAAGGCCGCGTCCGTGTCGCCGATCTCGGCATACTCAAGCCGGTCGCCGCGAAACAGCTCGCCTTTGCGCATGACCATGCGCACCAGCAGTGCCTGCGTCGGCTGGGCTAGCCCGCTGAAGACTCGAAGAAAGTCTTGCTCGTGCGGGTCAAGGATATCGGCGTATCGGTGTTCGACCCACCTCAGCACCTGGCGGAAGTTATGCAGGTAATAGAGCGGATCTTCGACGGAATGGGCAATCACGGCATGGCGTCGCAGGCTGGCATGAGCACTGGTTATACATACAGATACAGCCGCCTGGCAAGCGCGCCGGATCGACGGTCAGTCCGACCTGTCCTTTGCGTTGGCACGCAAGCACTGCAACCGCTGCCCGAGTTCCCCGAGTGCATCCTCCAGCTCGCCTGCATCGTCCCCCTGCCAGGCCAGCAGCAGGTGGCGATCGTAACTCTCTTGCAAACTGAACAGATTTCCAGGCGCCGCCAGCAGCGCCGGGGTACTCGAGGCCTCCAACAACTGACGCACATCCACTGCCAAGTCCAGGCGACACCAGAGCACACGTCCGCCTTCAGGCACGCTGAATGCCAACAGGCTGCCCAGATGCTGTTCGACGGCATGGCATAAAATCGCCATGCGCAACTGCAGCCGGTCGCGCATTTGCTGCAGATGACTGTCCACATCACCTCGGGTCAGCAGACAGGCCACAGCCTGTTGGCGCCGAGGGGGCAACACAAAGCTGCGGCGCACGAAAGCCTCACACACTGCTGGATGCCGACTCAGCACATAGGCATAGGGCGCTTCGGCACCGATCATTCCTTCCAGCGAACCCATGACCAGCAGCCAGTGCGGATCGACCCAGTCGCGCAGGCGTGTCGCAGGTGGCGCGGCAAAACACTGCTCGCTATCCAGGTCATTCTCCAGCAGCCATGTCGGATATCCCGCGAGCAGACGCGCCACTTCACGCTGTTCCTCCAGCGACATCAGGCGTCCGGGAGGTGTCGCCAGACACGACGGCATGAGCAGCAAGCGCACGGTTTCATGCTTGAACAGCTGCGCCAAGGTACCCAGGTCCAGCCCCCCCTGGTTATCCAACGGCCACTCGATAACCCGTATTCCCAGCTGTTGCAAGACCTGCAACTGCTGCCAGCAACAGGGCGTCGCCACCAGCACCGCGCCGCCCTGCAAGTCCAACGCAAGCAGCAATGTCTGCAGCAGCGCCTGGACATCCGTCGCCAGATGCACGTCCTCAGCCCGCCAGAACTGCCTGGAAGAACGGGTATGGCGGGCCGCCAGCGCACTGCGCAACAGCGCGTTGCCGGTCTGCGTCGTCGCGGATTGACGCGCCAGACGCCGCTCATGCGCCAGCAACAGCGGCTCGAGCGCCTCACATGACAATGGCGGGAGAATGAACGGTGCGCACTGGCCAGATCTCGCAATTGCCCTCGGCGCACTGGCGCCCCCATCGGCTGGCACCAGTGCAAAATATCCGGACTTGGGCACCGAATGTACCCGTCCCTCGCGCTCCAACAGGCTGTAGGCATACTGCACCGTGGCCAGGGAAACCCGCAGGCGCCGGGCCAGGTCACGCAGCGATGGCAAGCGCGGGTCCCCTCCCTCGCAGGCATGGCTGATCAGCGTTTCGAGGTAGCGATAGACCGTTTGATAGGCGAACTCGCGCCGCACGGAACGCCCCATCAACTGGCGACCTGCGCCATCTCGGCCCGGGGCGAGAGGCGCCCCAGCAATCGCAGCCGCACATCGCGCCGTGTCAGCTTTGCCATCAGGCGAGATGCCGTCTGCGGGAGCTCACCCGAATAAATGACCCGCAACTGCGCCAGGCTCAGCCCGCTGGTGCCAATCAGCCAATGGACCACGGCTTCCGGGCAGGGTTGCCCCTGAAGCGCGCGGTGCAGATAAGGCAGTGCGACACGCATGGCCGGGTGACAACGCTGCAGGAATGCCGGCAATCCACGGCCCTGCTCGGCGAACGGGGCGTACAACAGACAGGTCAACTGGTTGTCGTCGATCGCAAACGCCTCCTGAAACAGGTGCCTGCCCTCCCCCGAGCGGACGGCGTCGCACTTGTCCAACTGCCATTGATCACGCAGCCGCTGCAGGTGTGTCAGGTACATCGGGTCGAAAAACGCGGCCAGCGGCTCTTCACAAGCCGACACAGGCAACTCGATACCCAGCATGTGAAACAACGTGTCGTCCGCTCGACTGTCGTTGATCAGATCATCGACCGCGATCACTCGCAAGGTTGCCTCGCTCTGGCATGACGGAACTCTTGCCTCGACATGCTCCGTCGGCTTGGCAGCCAGCGTTCGCAGGCGCCCCAGCGTTTCGCACAACACCGCGGCGCACTGGTGCATGGCATGGCTTCCGCGCTCGCCGGTCAGGCGCATGAGCGTGCGACTCCACGCCAGGTACCGACGCCGCTGCCGCACCGGGATCGCCGTGACCAGCGCGCTTGGGAGCGTCCCTTGGGACAGGACGCAGCGCAGCGTCTCGGCCAGTTCAAGGTACAAACGGCTGCCTAGCAAGGATTCTGGGCGCCCGGCAGCAAGATGACCGAACGTCAGCAGCGCCTCGCGCTCCAGCGGTGTGCCGGCAACCGTCGCGGCGTGGCGGCTGAAAGGCTGCAGTTGTTGGCCGCCAGCCAGCAGTAACTCCACACGGGGGTCATCTTGCAGGAACAGTGCATTGAAGGTGCTCTCCAGGCTGCGAAGCACTGCTGGCCCCGGTGCGGGCTGGCACGCGACCACTACTTGCAGGCGAAAGGTATCGGGCGCTCGCAGCGCAATGCTCAGTTGCGCAGCACGTAAAAATGCCAGCAGGCGTGTGTTACATCGGTCATGCCCGTGTATGACCAGCACGCGAAAGTCCCCGATGTACTCCACGCCACCTGCCGCCACCAGCAGACGCTGGATCAGCAATTGCACGCAGGCCCGTTGCGCCTGGGACATATGCTCCAGCAGACGATCCAGTACTTGCTGATATATGTAGTGCATGGCCTGCTCATGGATATTACTCATATAGTCCACTCCATTCCTTGAGCACAAAGAAAGCCGGCATTAACCGACGTAAGAAACAAGTCGCGATTCACTTCAAAGAACTTTCCCACAAACCGTTAGGAGATTTCTAAGCAGCAACAGGCCGGCATTCATTGGAAGCAAAGGCATTTGCCATGCCCCTGCATGCGCCCTGTGCCTCACCAGCAGTGGCCACGTACTTGACTCCGCCGAGCCGCGCCAAGTATCACAGCGCCATTATCGAGGGTTGTCGACTGAATAAAAGATACAGATCCTGGTAAAAAAACCATTCAGTAGAGCAGCATTGATCTACAGACAATAAAGAAAAACCCAAGCATGGAATCATGACCGCAGTGGCAATTAACCGTCGTTGCCGCGGCAGTGTTATTACGTCGGATAGTTATTAATTTTTTGTAGGAAATATCAGAAAAAAACCGGGCCTAAGCCCGGTTTTTCATGCAACTCGACGCGCTGGAATCACGCAGATCCCATGTCCAGCACAATCCGCCCACCACATGGGCATTCATCCATCAGGCGATGGGCCTCGACAACCTGCTCGAACGGGTAGACCTTGATGATCTGCGGCGTCAGCAGCTTGTCGGCGGTGAACTGGTTGATGTCTCGCAACGCCCGCTGCAGCGCGACCTGGTCCTGGGCAATACCCAGCTCCGGCTTGCCGGTGAAGTTGCCAATGCAGTGCACGTAGAACTGGATGTTCTTCTGGAATGCCGCACAAGCCGGGAATGGCGTCTGGTTACCACCCTGCAGGCCGTACAGCACCAGACTGCCACGCGGCGCAAGCACATCGCCGAGCAGCGACATCTGCGGCCCACCCATGCCGTCCAGGACCATGTCCACACCGCGGCCATCGGTGTATTTGCCGATCTGCATCAGCAGGTCCTGCTCCTCGGTGACGATCACCTTGTCAGCCCCCAGGCCCAGCAGGTATTCACGCTGCTCCGGCTCCTTGGTGGCGGCGAACACCTTCAGGCCCAAGGCCTTGCCCAACTGCACGAAGGCGGGCCCTGCGCAATGGCTGGCATCGGTAACCAGCGCCGTCTGCCCAGCCTTGGCCCGCGCCAGGTCGACGTAGGCGAAGTAGGCGATCAGCAGCGGTGTGTAATGCACACTGGCCTCGACCGGGGTGAGGTGCTCGGGATAGCGGGTAATGGCCGTGCGGGGGAGCACGATCACATCCCCATAGACCGGATGCTCATTGGGGCTGGTCGCCGGGAAACTGGCGACACGGTCGCCCACGACGATATCGTCGACACCCTCCCCGACCTGCGTGACCACCCCGGCCATTTCGTGACCGATCCCTGCCGGCAGGCGCGCCTGCGACGGTGCCAGGTTCTGGCGCCAGAGCACGTCATACCAGCTCAGGCCGATGGCCTCGACGCGCACTTGCACCTCGCCCGCTGCGGGAGACGGCTCGGCCTGCTCCTCGCAACGGAGCACATCGGCCGGGCCGAACTTGTGGAAACGGATCATGCGGGACATCGCATACCTCGCCTTTGTGAACCTCGTATTACCACGGACTTTATCCGGGCTTTGCACGTTAGACCATCAGTGGCCGTTAATAGTCGACATGCCTGTCATTGATTGGGCTACGGGCAAATCGCTGCATTGGCACCCGTAAACCCGTGCAGGGTAACAGCCTTTGGCCTTAATATTCACCCCGACCCACCTGAGCAAGGCGAAACGCACCGATGAATCGTAACGACCTGCGCCGCGTAGACCTCAACCTGCTGATCGTGTTCGAGACGCTCATGCATGAGCGCAGCGTAACCCGTGCAGCCGAAAAACTGTTTCTCGGCCAGCCGGCGATCAGTGCGGCACTGTCACGTCTGCGCAACCTGTTCGACGATCCACTGTTCGTCCGTACCGGGCGCAGCATGGAGCCCTCGGCTCGCGCCCACGAGATCTTCGCCCTGCTCTCCCCGGCCCTGGATTCGATCTCCACCGCCGTCAGCCGCGCCGCTGACTTCGACCCAGCCACCAGCACCTCGGTCTTTCGCATCGGCCTGTCGGACGACGCCGAGTTCGCCTTGCTGCCGCAGTTGCTCAAGCGCATCCGCGCCGAAGCGCCGGGCATCGTCCTGGTGGTACGGCGGGTCAACTATTTGCTGATGCCGACGCTGCTCGCCTCTGGGGAGATTTCGGTGGGTGTGAGCTATACCGCCGACCTCCCGGCCAACGCCAAGCGCAAGGTGCTGCGGCGCAGCAAGCCGAAACTGCTGCGCGCCGACAGCGTACCGGGCAACATCACCCTCGACGACTTCTGCGCCCGTCCGCATGCACTGGTCTCGTTCGCCGGCGACCTCTCCGGCTTCATCGACGAAACCCTCGAGGAAATCGGTCGCAAGCGTCATGTGGTGCTGGCCGTGCCGCAGTTCAACGGCCTCGGCACCCTGCTCGCCGGCACCGACATCATCGCCACGGTACCGGACTATGCAGCAGAAACCCTCACCGCCGCCGGCGGCCTGCGCGCCGAAGACCTGCCATTGGATGTGCGTACCTTCGAACTGCACATGGCTTGGCGCGGAGCGCAGGACAACGACCCGGCGGAGCGGTGGTTGCGGTCGCGGATACAGATGTTCTTCGGCGACCCTGACAGCCTCTAGAGAACAACGTCACCGCGCATGCGCTTCGTGCTCTTCTGGGCCTGATGTAATCGTGCAGAGAGGTGCGAGAACCGCTCACCAAACAAGCCATTGAGGCCATGCGTAAGTATCACGAGGTTAAAGCTGCGGGCTAGGAGTTCTACCAAGCCAGGGCGGGCATTGATCGGCTTCGATGCCGCCCGTTGGTTGACGTGCCGCGAGCCGCCAGTCTGTGGCCTTCTGAATCCGAAAAAAAGGCCCGCATCGAGGCGGGCCGAAGACCTGATGTGGAGAGTCGAACCAACTCTACAACTGTTCTGACGAACGCAATCATCAATGGTTTTGCATATCCGCGTCCCCCTCCGACGGGCGGATAACCCTTGATTGCCGCGGCATGGGTTGCGCTGGCGCGCTAACCGTCCCCTAGTCGGCCAAGTGCTGCAGTCTGATGAAAGTGGGGGGGCGCAGAGGGAGATGCTGAAGCCCCCAGTAGAGGATCTCCTCCCAGCGTTGCTGGCATTGCGAAATGCCCGTCCAGATTAAAGACCGATCAGATGGAGACTACCTGAGCCGTTGCGCAGCTCGAGCTCGGCAAGCGGCTCCAAACGCCGCGAAAATCGCGCGATATTGCGGATAGAACATCACCTGCCACTCCGGATGCCACTGGACCCCAAGGGCGAATGAGCGACTGTCTTCCACCGACAACGCTTCGACGAGGCCATCCATTGCCACAGCCTCAATGCGCAAACCTTCACCGACCCGTTCTATACCTTGCCCATGTACCGAGTTGACTTCGATCACCTCGGGAAACCCCAACCCGTGTAACACCCCACCTGATCGTACCGTGAGCCTGTGAGCGGGCGCGTACTGGTCTTCAATAGGTTCGTTGCTTGGGGGCTCATGCTCTACCCCAGGTTGATGGAGCTGCTGAACGAGCGTGCCGCCGAACGCCACATTCATCTCCTGAAAACCCCGGCACACGCCTAGCACTGGCAGTCCTTCTTTTATTGCCGCACGCCAAAGCGGTAGCGTGAGGTGATCACGAGCAGCATCTTTTTTAGTACCTGGTGGGCTCGGGGGGCCATCGTAATGGTGAGGCTCGATATTGGACGGTGAGCCGGTGAAGAACAGCCCATCCAGTCCATCGATTATGTCTGCGATGTTCAGCAACTCTGGAAACATCGGCAGAATCAACGGTAATCCATTGGCAGCAGTGGCTACTGCCCGGGCATTCTTGTCGTCATTCAATTGCACTGCATGCGGGCCGACCTTATAACTACAGGCCGTCACCCCGATTATTGGCAGCCGTGACATCTTCTCCCCCTAGTCATGTCTCCTGTCGGTGCAGCCGGTGCGCATGGCTGCCCTCTAGTAATCAGCACCGGCAATTGCTTTGAGAAAGGCCTTGTCTGCGAGCTTGCGCAGGTCTCGCCATTCGCGCCAGTCCACCAATCCAAGGCGGTCCATTTCGTCGGCTTGACGCAGCAGTTCTTCATGATGGGTGCTGGGGCAATCACGTCTTTGCTCCACGTCGTCGTAACGCAGAAACCATCTATTGATCGCAACGAGTCGGCGCTCTTCCTGGTCTATCTGTCCGCTGATCGCGTTCATGCTGATAACCCGTCAGGGTTGCTAGTGGTGTCCTGGCGATGTGCCGAGCTTGTGGTCATGCACGACACGCTGAACTTGCACATCGATGAACGATGACGCTTCGTTACGAAGCAAACCCTGCAAATACTCGTGCGCAGCCTCGCGAGTAAGGCCCTCCTGGTGACTGCGGAACTCGCAGGTGTCCGGTTGGTTGTCGAAGATGTAGCTGATCAAGTACAGGTAGTTGGCCATCTTGAGGATCCCACGGCAAAGATAGAGTGAGACGCGAATCTACTGGGTTGAGCCTGACACAGTGGCATCCGTTCACCCCGATTGACGATTGGCGTATCCGCAACGGTTCCATGGGCCGTACGTCCGTGGTCATTAGAGCTATGGTTTTCAGCCCCCCGACGGCGACTCGGTCCGCAGCTTCATGGCTTCAAGTACCGAGCGATCGGGAGCTGACAGCTCTACCGAAGCAGGGCCGTCACCACCATCAACGGATTTTCGACGTACTCCCACGCCTCCCCTTAATTCCAAGGGGCCCACCGTCTGGTCCACCCTACATATTGAAATACTTATTGGTGGATAGGCGTGTTGAAGAAAGAATTGGGTGCAAAGCGCAATCAAAAACGAACGGGACAAGCGAGAAAGTTCAGATCGGCTATGCAAATAAGCCCACCCAAATAGTCTGCGCGCCAAACCATTCGTCAGGCCACTTGAACACGTGCTGGCGACAGAAATTTTCAATTACTCTGGCATAACGGAGAACTATCATGACTCAGCCTACCGAGAACCTTCTTGATTGGTTGCGCGACGCCCATGCAATGGAACAGCAAGCGGAAAAAATGCTTAAAGCACAAGCGGAACGGCTGGAGCATTACCCAAAATTGCGCGAGCGTATTGTTCAGCACATCACCGAAACCGAGGGGCAACAGCGATTGCTAGTTGAGTGCATTGAACGGTTGGGAGGAAGCACCTCAACCCTGAAAGATCTGGCAGGAAAGCTTATGGCGTTTGGACAGGCTGTGGGCGGTATGACGATGAGCGATGAAGTGGTCAAGGGCGCGATGTCCGGTTACGTGTTTGAAAATCTAGAGATCGCTTCTTACACGGTGCTTATTGCAGCGGCCAACTTCTCTGGTGATGAGCTTACCGCAGAAGCCTGCCGGTCGATTTTGAAAGAAGAGATCGCCATGGCTGACTGGTTAAGGGAGCACCTGCCCGAAATAACTCGAGCGTTCCTTAGCCGCTCGGCTACACCCGGGGAGGAAGCGAAACGGTGAGCAGCGCTCACGGCCGCATGCTCATGCGTGCGGCCCAACACACTAATTGAAGGGCCGAAGATGAGAAGCTCAAAGAGGATATGGCGCCGGCTTGAGCATAGTTAAAAAGGCATGCGAAATTGCACACTGGTAATGCAACATAAACAATTAATCTCCCAATTAGATGCCTGCATTACCGCCCGTTTGATTATTACCGGTGCGAGGCCAAGGGCAGAAAAGCTCCGAGCATGTTCAGCACTCCTTGAATATACAAAGACTGGCACTGCCAAGCCGCAGTCCTGTAGCGACCATGCTCGCTCCTGCAGCCGTGTGTGTTCCCGTTGCAGGATAGTGAATTAAGTTTTGTTTGGCAGAGAAGTACCGCGGCCCGACGCGACGAGATCTTCTGTCGCGTGTATCGCAATGTATCCACGCAGCCCTCCGATACAGTCCCCGTAATTTCCCACCTTCCCCGAACACAAAGTAGATACAAAGCTGCGCTGAACTATGCAGGCTGTTTGACCCTTCTCGGGCTGCCTCAGCCGGCAGCCGTTCGCTTTTGATTCCCAAGGGGACCACAATGACAACGCCTGTTCCTGATTCCACCCTCAATGTCACGCCGGTCGACCGCCTGCGGGTCGATCAATACACCCATGGAATCATCGGGCCGAGCCTGGCTATGCTCGGCCCGCTGGCTGATGGCGGCACCCTGATCACCGGCACGCCGCCGGGCTGCTGGGGACCGATGATCACCCCAGCCTTCGAGGGCGGCCATGAGGTGACGCAACCGGTGGCCATTAACGGCGCTGAAATCGGCGATGCCGTGGCGATCAAGATCAGAACTATGCGCGTCACCTCCCTGGCCACGTCGTCCGGGGTCATGTCGTTCGTCGAGGGTCGCTACAATGGTGATCCGTTCGTTTCCAAGTTCTGCGCCAATTGCGGTACCGAACACCCGGCCAGCCATGTCGAAGGCATCGGCGAAGACTCGATTCGCTGTAACCACTGCGGCGCCGAAGTCAGTGCGTTCCGCTTCAGCCATGGTTACGTTATCGTGTTCGATGCGCAGAATCAGGTCAGCCTGACGGTCAATCAGGACATCGCCAATCGTCTGGCCGGCAAGGCGTCTGAAATGTCAGCACTGCCGGAATTCGCCGCCCAGCATTCGATCCTGTCCCTAGCCCGCGCCGATATCCCTGGTGTCGCCGCGCACATGCGGCCGTTTCTCGGCAATATTGGCACCCTGCCGGCGCGAGACTTGCCCGATTCCCATAACTGCGCGGATTTCGGCCAGTACCTGATCAGCGCCCCGCACCGTTTCGGTATGACAAGAGAAGAGCTGCACGCGGCCAAGACCGATGGCCACATGGACACCAACTCGGTCCGCGAGGGTTGTGTGCTGATCTGCCCGGTGAAAGTGCCGGGCGCCGGGGTGTACATGGGCGACATGCACGCCCAGCAGGGCAACGGTGAAATTGCTGGGCATGCCACCGATTGCTCCGGGGAAACCGAAGTGGTGGTGGAGGTGGTGAAGAACCTGACGCTGGAAGGTCCGATCCTCCTGCAAAACATCGATGATCTGCCGCCGATGGCGCGGCCGATGAATGCCCGTCAGCGCGCTGATGTCCGTGCGCTGAGCGAGCACTGGGGCCAGCAGGAAATCGAGCAGAGCGGTCCGATCACCTTCATAGGCAGCGGCGAAAATCTCAACCTGGCTGTGGAAAACGGCCTGCAGCGCGCCGCTAATGTCACTGGCCTGCCGTATGACGAAATACTTAATCGCGCGACCATCACCGGCTCCATCGACATCAGCCGCCTGCCCGGTACGGTGCGCGTGACTTTTCTGTGCCCCATGAGCGTGTTGGAACGCATGGGCATCGCTCATCTGGTGCGTGAGAAATACGATTTGGCGTAATGGCCTGGTCCGAGGCCGAGCCGTTAGCGCCCGGTGATACCGATTCATTGCTGGAGCGTCCGTTGACGGTATCGCCCCAAGGCCTGCCCCTTGGCATAGAGCGTGTCTGATCGGCCCGGTGACACACAGACTTACCAGGCAGATCAAAATCGAAATCATCTGGATACGCTAGTGAAATTGGCTGGCGCCCTACCCTAATATTCAGAGGTTGCTGCCATGATCAGTCGCTCGAAACTCAAGACCGCACGCATCCCCACCGGCTGGATATCAGCTGTCGCCTTGATCGCACTCCATTCCCAGTTTTCAGCGGCTGCGACTTCACCTGCCGGCGATGCGGTCGTGACAACCACAAATGCGCCAGCCGCCATAGGGCCCTATTCACAAGCGATTCGCGCTGGAGATACGCTGTATCTTTCAGGGCAACTGCCAATTGACCCGGCTACCGGAAGCCTGCCTATAGATGACACTATCGAATCACAGACTCGGCAATCACTGGACAACATCAAATCCATTCTTGCAGCCGACGGGCTGAAGATGAGCGACATCGTGTCCACCACCGTCTACCTCACGGACCTGGAAGATTTTGGCAAAATGAACGAGGTGTATGGCACCTATTTTTCAACTGCCTATCCCGCCAGGGTCACTGTTGGAATCACACGCCTGCCGAAAGGGGCGAAGGTCGAGATCGCATCGGTTGCAAGCCGACATGAATAATCCAAGGCCGAGCCAAGGAGCTCGACCTTCACCTCTTTAGCTGTCTAACTGTCAAGGCTACAGCCATGCCGAAGCGGCCCGTTCGCAAGGCTTGTTCGAGTCGGCACTGCGCCGATGGGTTAATCAGCTTCAGCAGGAGCGCGGCGGCGTTCTTTGCCGAGTTGGGCACAATGTCGATAGCCTGGTAAGGACGGTCATCACACTGGGTCTGGCCCCCTGGTTCAGCCAGCCCAGCACCGAAGACCTCGGAGAATGTTACGGGATCATTTCACGCCGGTGTGGGTTCGTTGGTGAACTGGTCCACGACCTTCACCAACCCCTGAACAGCCATCATCACCAACTGCCGGCCCTTTTCCGGCGAAGCCTGGCCTGGGTCAGACCCCATTCGCCCGTCCGGGTGACGCGCGCGAAAATCCAGCGCCTCGCGGATGGGACCCCAGTTGGCGATCTGGGGTGCATAGTCGGCTGTCTTGATACACGCTGGGTATGCCCATTGGGTCACGGCAATTTCCGACGGCGTGGCATGGATGCCATGCCCGGTCGGGAACTGTTCCTTGACTAGCGCTTCCACCCCGTCCAGATCCCACCAGTTGCACAGCTTCAAAGCAAACCCTGCCGGCCGGCGGGCAAAGCTGGCCTCGGTGTAGATTTCCGAAAACGCAGCCTCGATCGAGGCCACGTTGCCGCCATGGCCATTGAGAAAGAGGATTTTCTCGAAGCCATGCACCGCCAGCGAGCGGATCCAGTCGGTGATAGCGGCAATGAAGGTCGATGGTCTGAGCGAGATCGTGCCGGGGAAACCGAGATGGTGCTGGGCCATACCGATGTTGAAGGTCGGGGCGATAAGGATGTCGGCCGTCTTCTGCGCCTCAAAAGCGATGATTTCCGGGCACATCCAGTCGGTACCCAACAGTCCCATCGGCCCATGCTGCTCGTTGGAGCCGATCGGGATGACGATGGTTCGGCTGCGCTGTAGGAATCGTTCGGTTTCAACCCAGGTCGATTGATGTAGGAGCATCTTGGTTTTCTCTTGGGAAAGGTGGTTGACCGGTTACGCCTGCCCAGTGATAGCACCCTCACACCTGGCCCGACAGCATACGAAGGTATCGATGCCGCTCCCGCAATCCGCGGCTAATAACAGCTAACAGCAAATAACGGGCAGTCCGCTGCCTGGCGCCTCACGCTGGAGGCCAGAGTACGGATCACGAGAATTACCCAAGCTGAGTGTCGAAAAATTTCTGTACAGCGCGCCCCCAGCTCTGCTGGTGCAGGCGGCCAACCGGAATTGCCCCTCCCCCAAGGCGACACGGGACAACATTACCGTGACGCTGAGCCTTGCACCGACACCTTGATGCAATAGCGCAACACTCAAGCAACCGCTAGAAGTGCGTGCCTCAAGGTTCAAGACGCAAAAGGTAGCGGAGATGGAACATGTGGATCACATCCTGATCGTAGATGACGATCGCGAGATCAGGGAGCTGGTGGGCAACTACCTGCGCAAGAACGGCCTGCGCGCCACCGTCATGGCCGACGGCAGGCAGATGCGCAACTTTCTGGAGTCAAACCGTGTCGACTTTATCGTGCTTGACATCATGATGCCTGGCGACGATGGCCTGGTGCTCTGCCGCGAACTGCGTGCCGGCAAGCACAAGGCAACGCCAGTGCTGCTGCTGACCGCGCGCAACGAAGAGGCCGACCGCATCGTCGGCCTTGAGATGGGCGCGGACGATTACTTGGTCAAGCCTTTCGCCGCCCGCGAACTGCTGGCGCGCATCAACGCGATACTGCGTCGCACGCGCATGCTGCCACCCAATCTGATCGTCAGCGAGGCCAACCGGTTGCTGGCGTTTGGCGCCTGGCGGCTGGACACTACGGCGCGTCACCTGCTCGACAGCGAGGACACCATCGTGGCCTTGAGCGGCGCGGAATACCGCCTGTTGCGGGTATTCGTCGACCACCCACAGCGGGTGCTGAGCCGCGACCAGTTGCTCAATCTGACCCAAGGCCGTAATGCCGACCTGTTCGACCGCTCGATCGACCTGCTGGTCAGCCGCCTGCGCCAGCGCCTGGGCGATGACGCCCGCGACCCGGCCTATGTGAAGACCGTGCGCAGCGAGGGCTATGTGTTCTCCTACGCTGTGCAGATCCTGGGAGAACCCGCATGAAGCCCACGCGCTGGCCACGTACCCTGGCCTCCCGACTGTCGCTGATCTTCCTGGTCAGCCTGGTGATCGCTCACGGTCTGTCTTTCGGCCTGCAGTTCTATGAGCGCTACCAAAGCGCCAAGACCCTGATGCTGGGCAACCTGGAGCAGGACCTGACCACCACCGTGGCCATGCTCGAACGCCTTCCAGCCGAAGAGCGCCAGGCGTGGCTGCCGCGTTTCGTACACCCCAACTATCGTTACCAGCTGGATGAGGGCTTACCCGGCAAGCCTCTGGACATGGCGTCGTCGCCCGAATTCGTGCGATCCATGGAGGCGACCCTGGGCCGCGAGTACACCTTGAACTATATCCAGCTGGAAGACCTGCGCCCTCACTATCAGGCCCACTTGCGCTTGCACGACGGCAGCCCCTTGACCATCGATGTGCGACCTTCAATTTCACCGCTCTCAGCCTGGCTGCCGCTGGTGCTGGTCGGCCAGTTGCTACTCCTGCTGGGCTGTACTTGGCTGGCGGTGCGCACGGCTATTCGCCCGCTGACGCACCTGTCGAAAGCCGTCGACAGCCTCGACCCAAACGGCGCCGGCACACGCCTGGATGAGTCGGGCCCGGTGGAGGTCGCCTACGCCGCTGTCGCCTTCAACACCCTGCAAGCACGCATTGCCGCCCATGTGAAAGAGCGCATGCAACTGTTGGCGGCCATCTCACATGACCTGCAAACGCCCATCACGCGCATGAAGCTGCGCGCCGAGCTGATGGACGATTCGCCCGAAAAAGACAAGCTGTGGAGCGACCTGAGTGAAATGCAGCATCTGGTCCAAGAGGGCGTGGCCTACGCCCGCAGCATGGATAGCTCGACCGAAGTAAGCCGCCGCATCGATGTGCAGGCTTTCCTGGAAAGCCTGGTGTTCGATTACCTCGACACCGGCAAGCACATCAACCTGGACATGGCTTGCGAGGCTGTACTCGACACCCGCCCCCATGCCCTGCGCCGGCTGCTGGTGAATCTGCTGGACAACGCCCTGAAATATGCTTCAGACGTCGAGATCGCGGTAACGAGACCCGGCGCTGGGAGCCTGTCCATCCAGATTCTTGACCGTGGCCCCGGCATTCCCGAGGAGTTGCTGGCCGAAGTGCTCAAGCCTTTCTATCGCCTGGAGAGCTCACGCAACCGCGACACAGGCGGAACCGGGCTCGGCCTGGCCATCTCCCAGCAACTGGCGATATCGCTGCAAGGCACGCTGGTGTTGCGCAACCGTGATGGCGGAGGGTTGTGCGCTCAGTTGAGCCTCCCTGCCCTCGTTACCGAGCAGGTCAAAGCGTTGACCAACAGCTGACACCGTCTTCAGCGCGCAGCCATGAACGCACTGGGCGAATCACCCATCACCCGACGGAACATGCTGCTGAACGCGCTGACGCTGGAATAACCGAGCGCCTTCGCAACGACGCTGATCGCCTCGCCATTGTCGAGCCGGTCCAGGGCGCTGGCCAAACGTACCTGCTGTACCCAGCTGCGGAATGTCATGCCGGTCTGTTTGAGGAACAGACGGATCAGCGTGCGCGAGCTGGCTCCGACCTTGTCCGCCCAGTATTCGATGGTACGGGCATGCCCTGGTGCCTCAAGGACCGCATTACAGATCACCAACAAGCGTCGATCGGCCGGCCAGGGAATCTGCAGCGGCAAGGTCCGGGCAGACTCCAGTTCACTGAGGATCAGCGCGACCACGTGGGCATTACGCCCCTCAAGCTCATATTCGATGGGTTGGCTGGCCAGTATCAGGATCAGCTCGCGCAACAGCGTGGAAACCTCTAGCACCCGGCAGCGTTCACCGTAGCGGGCGGCGAGATCGGCCTGGATGTAGATAGAGCGCATGCTGACCGCACCCAGCATCAGCTGGTCATGCACCACGCCCGCCGGGATCCACAGGGCGCGCCTGGGTGGCAAAAACCATAGCCCGTCGTCCGTCGCCACGCGCATGACACCATGAGTGGCGTAGAGCAATTGGCCGTGGCGGTGGGTATGCGGTGCGTTGTAGGCGCCGGCGGGCTGGTTGCGCAACAGCGCCGTCATCGGCAGCGCGACGTCCTGATAGTCGCGATAGTCCTCACTACGCCCACACAACGCATCGGTGTCGTCGCGCGCCCGTGCTTCTTTGTTCATCTCATACCCTTTGAGGTTGTCACTTGGCCGATACATTTTGGCACTTATCATCGCCAATGCCTCGTTACGATCCTTTGCAACCACCCGATACAAGGCGCGTCAACATGGCATCCGACAAACATCATCTACGGGCCATCATCGGTCTGCTGGTGCTTTCCCTGGCACTGCGCCCGGCGATCGTCTCCATCGGCCCGATCCTGCTGCCGATCCAGCAGCACTTCGGCCTGAGCTTCACCCAGGCAGCCTTGCTAACCGCCATCCCGGACGTGTGCATGGGCCTCATGGCCTTGCTGGCACCCAGCCTGGCCCGACGTCACGGCACCGATCGCTGCGTGGTTGCCGCACTGGTTCTGCTCGGCGCCGCCGGCCTGCTGCGAGCGCTGGCCGGCACCACGATGCTGCTGTTGTTCAGCACCTTCCTGGTCAGTGTCGGCATCGCCATCGCCGGAGCGCTGATCGGTGGCTGGATCAAAACACACTTTCCCCAGCGTCCGGCATTGTTCATGGGTATTTACGCCGCCGGCCTGAGCGTCGGGGCCAGCCTGTCAGCAGTCCTGACCGCGCCCATTACGGCGCTTGCGCAAAGCTGGCGCGTAGGCAGCGGGATTTGGAGCATGCTGTGCGTGAGCGCGGTGCTTAGCTGGCTGTGGATGGGCAGGCGCGGCGTAAGCACTCCGATAGTCGCACCGCTCGACAACCAGCCGACCAGGTTGCCCTGGGCCGAGCCGCAGGCCTGGCGGGTAGCGCTGCACTTCGGCGCCAGTCAGTTCGTGGTCTATGCGCTGTTCGCCTGGCTGGCGCCGGCGTCCAGTGAACGGGCGCTGACATCCCTGCCTCCCGGCATTCTGCTCGGCCTGTTCACTGCGGTGTTTGCCATAGCGAGCATTGCCGCCGGAGTGGTTCCCGGTAACCCCGAGGACCGTCGCGGTGTGCTGGCGCTGTCGACCTTGCTTGCCCTGGCCGGCGCTGCCGGCATGGCTTTCGTCCCTGCCGCAGCGCCGACGCTTTATGTGCTGCTGGTCGCTACCGGTCTGGGCATGGGTTTCACCGTGGGCATGACGCTGCCACTGGACCATGCGCAAACACCTGCGCAGGCCAGCGCCTGGACCGTTTTCATGCTGTTCATCGGCTATCTGATCGCCGCACTGGGGCCCATCTGCTTCGGCGCCCTGCGCGATTACACCGGCAACCATGACCTTGGGTTCGAGCTGCTGTTTGCCGTGCTCGTCTTGATGCTGTGCCTGACCACGGCGCTCAAACCGGCCCGCTCAAGCGCAGAAAGATTGAATCAGCTAACAGAAGCTGACAGGGCATAACTGGTGGTCGCCAACATCGGCCCTCACTCTGGGAACTCGCCACTCTGTGCGCTGGCAAGTCAGTGGCATCGGCGTGGTACTTGCCATCGGGCGCCTGTGCGGAATTCTTCGCCCAGCGTGGCCTGCTTGCTACTCGAGGCCCAGTGGACATCACAGATCTGCTCAATCTGTACACCGCCGGCCTGCTGCTGGCGTCCCTGCTGGTCTGGTGCAGCTACCGGTCGCGCAGTGACACCCAGGTAACTATCGGTACATTTCCCGCCGCAGTGCACGCTCACTCGGCGGCGCACGCAACACAGAGAACCGCCATGCCCAACGAACCAGACCTAAGCCACCTAATCAATGCCGTGCCCGGCTTCGTCTGGAGCGCCGACGGCAATGGCGAGGTCAATTTCATCAACCAGCGCTGGTGCGATTACACCGGCATGTCGCAAGAGCAGGCACGTGGCCAAGGCTGGACCGCATCGCTGCACCCGGACGACGCCGGAGGACTGCAGCAGTACTGGGTGGCCTTGATGCAGGCCGGCACGCCAGGTGAATACGAAGCTCGGCTACGGCGCCACGACGGTGCCTTTCGCTGGTTCCTGATCCGCGCCGTGCCGCAACGTGATGACACCGGAGCAGTGGTGTGCTGGTACGGCGAAAACACCGATATCGAAGACCGCAAGCAGGCTGAAGAAGCGCTGGACAAAGTCCGATCGGAAATGGCCCACCTGGCACGGGTAGCAAGCCTCGGCGCGCTCACGGCCTCCATTGCTCATGAGGTCAATCAGCCGCTGGCAGGCATTGTCACTAACGCCAGCACCTGCCTGCGCATGCTCGGTGCCACCCCACCCAACGTCGATGGCGCGATGGAGACCGCGCGGCGCACCATTCGTGACGGCAACCGTGCTGCGGATGTGATCAAGCGCCTGCGCGCCTTGTTCGCCAGGCAAAGCGTGATGACCGAAGCAGTCGATGTAAACGAGGCGGCGCACGAAGTCATCACACTGCTGCTCGGCGAGCTACGGCGCAACGGCATTGCGCTACAGGTGCAGTTTGCCAAGGGGCTGCCAGCGGTCATGGGGGACCGCGTGCAACTGCAGCAGGTGATCCTCAACCTGATCATCAACGCCATCGAAGCCATGCGCAAAGCGGCCGGCACCGCACGGCAGCTGCTGGTGACCACGGTTCTGGACGGCCAACATGGCGTGCACCTGGCTGTACGCGACAACGGCAGCGGTTTCGACCACCAGGCCATGGAGCGCCTGTTTGAGACGTTCTACACCACCAAGGAATCCGGGATGGGAATCGGCCTATCCATCAGCCGCTCGATCATCGAACGCCACAATGGGGAGCTCTGGGCCACACTCAATGATGGCCCGGGGGCAACCTTTCACTGTGCCATTCCGTTGCCGACAGCCAGCAGCGAAGCAACAGCCGACGGTGTCACCAAGGAGGTTAACGGATGAAAGGGCCCTTGCTCGTAGCGGTGGTCGATGACGACGAGTCGGTCCGCGAGTCGCTGCCCGACCTGCTTAGAGAGTTCGGGTTCGCGGTAGAAGCATTCGCCTCGGCCCAGTCTTTCCTGAGCGCGTCTGGCCTGCAGCAGATCCGCTGTCTGATCCTGGATGTGCTGATGCCCGGCATGTCAGGCCCGGATCTGCTCCAGGCCCTGCAAGCCTGCGGCCACGCCATGCCGGTGATCCTCGTCACCGCCAACACCGATGCTTGCCGGGACCCGCGCCGGCAGGGCGCCGGCGTGATCGACTGCCTGGCCAAGCCTTTTAGCGAGGCACAACTGCTCAAGGCACTGAGTGCCGCGTTGCCGGTTGGTTGATCAAGGAATTCAAAGGAACTGACCGGATGATCGCCCGCCCCCTCACAGCCCCCGTGACGGCCACTGCAACGCCTGTGGTGTATGTCGTGGACGACGATATTTCCGTGCGCGAGTCGCTGGAACCGCTGATCCGCTTCGCCGACTGGCAGCCGCAGCTGTTCGCCTGTGCCCAGACCTTTCTCGCTCACCCCCGGGAGGTCGTGCCCAGTTGCCTGGTGCTGGATATCAATCTGCCGGGCCTGAACGGCTTGGACTTGCAGGCCAACCTGACCGGCGCGCAGCCGACCATGCCGATCATTTTCATCACCGGCTACGGCGATATTCCAGGCACGGTTCGCGCCATGAAGGCCGGCGCGCTGGAGTTCCTGACCAAGCCGTTCGACGCTGACATTCTGCTCGCGGCCATCAGCGCCGCGCTGGAAAAAAGCCGCAGCGCGCTGGAGCGCGAAGACCATCTGCACGATCTTCGCATGCGCCATGCGTCATTGACCCCTCGCGAGCGGGAGATCATGAACCGGGTGGTGGCTGGCTGCATGAACAAGGTCATCGCCGCGGACCTCGACATCAGCGAAATCACGGTAAAGGCCCACCGCGGCAAGGTCACCCGCAAGATGAAAGCACGTTCGGTGGCTGAGCTGGTGCGCATGGCGTCACAGCTGACGGGGCCCACTGCTGACGAGCAGTGAGCCCCGCGCCTGCGTGGCAGGGTGGTTCCGGGTTTACCAATTCATGGCTGCGCTCCCTGTAGACGGATCGAGTCGGTTGTAGATTTCAGTTTTCACCGATGCAGTTGCTGGAAAGGGTACGGTAGTTCATCACTTGGGTCTGATTGTGCGAGTCGAGGTAGGTCAGCCGGGCATTGACCGGTCCGCAGGTCGGCGCATCATCCTGGCTGGTCGACACCACCTTCTTGATATCCAGCGGAGTGCCGTAGGTGTAGTTGCGCACGTTGTCGGCCGCTTCTGCGCGGGCAGCCAGGGTGCAGACATTCAGTGCGGCGAACAGGCAGGCGGCGTAGACGGTTTTGCGGTTCATGGTCGGGTTCTCCAGGCTTCAATGGGCTGTTCGTTTGAACCGAGGCGTTGCTGCTTCGCTTCGATGGAGCCCATTTAAAGCCGGCAAAGTACCTGGCCTGTGTCACGAACCTGGGTTAATCAATCACAAGGTATCAACGCCGCCTGCCAATACGCTGTGATACAAACCCGCCGACACTGCTCGATCTAAACCAAAAACGAATCTGTCGAGCAGACTGCGGGCGTCCAATCACCCCAAACCCCGGGTAGCGGAAAATCTCGCTAAGCGCTCATCCATACGAGCGCGCTTGCCCAGAACCATGAGCCCTAACCCCTGTCCTGTATTGATGCCGAAGTCTCGATGAACGCGCAATCCACCACCCTGAACAAATTTGCAATGTAAAAAATGATGATGGCATAAAGCCTCTTCAATCGGCAAAATCCACACGTCCTCGAAGGATTTGAAGGAGCGATTCCGATGACATGGCCAGTCACGCTGAAACTCGACAGCGCAGCGTACCCGCTCAGCGTGGCGCAACGCGCAGCTTATTCCCTGGCCGACACTGTCACGATCCAGGTCGGTATTGAAGCCAATCAGATAAGCCTCACAGCCCATCCTGCTGAAGTGAGACTCACGCTGTCCCCGGAGCGGGCTCACTCGCTGATCCTCCAGCATCTGAACGACTTCGCGTTACGCGACCATATCAACCGCGAAACAGCAGGGTTGCGCGAAGCCTTGGTCCGAGCCGCCTTCGTTGGATGTGGGATTTCGCAGTGACACTGATCGCGACAGACGCCAAGCAATACCGCTTGCTGCCTTTTCGATTCATGCGCATGAATACGGGACATGATCGTGACATCCTGCTCACCTCCGATACCGGTGAGTACATGCACGTGAACGACGCGCAACTACGAGCCCTCAGTTACTTCGACGTTCCAGCAGGTACGTCTTTATATAAGGACCTGCTGGCCCGCCACTTCATCTATGAACCAGGCCGCCACGATCCACTCCCGGAAATGGCCGCGCAGTATCGCAGCCGCAAGGACTTCCTCTTCCAGGGCCCTGCACTGCACTTGTTCGTGGTTACATTGCGCTGCAACCACACCTGCCAGTACTGCCAGGTGTCGCGTGCCCCTGTGGGAGGAACCGGTCACGACCTATCGGAAGCGGATGCACAAGCGGCGGTCGATCGCCTGTTCGAATCGAATGCTCCCGCCCTGACTGTGGAGTTTCAAGGTGGCGAACCGCTTTTAGCCTTCGAGCGCGTCCGCCAGATTGTCGAATGCGTCGTTGAACGGAACGTGGTCGAAAAACGGGATATCCAGTTCGTCATCACCACCACGCTGCACCACCTGACGGAAGAAATACTCGACTTCGCAGAACAGCATCGCATCCAGTTTTCGACCTCGCTCGACGGGCCAGCGCCCCTGCACAATGCCAACCGCCCTACTCCGTCACGAGACTCCTACGAACGCACTGTAAAAGGCATCCAGTGGGTCCGTGAGCGCCTAGGCCATGATGCGGTTTCCGCGCTGACCACGCTGACTTCAAGAAGCCTCGAACAACCTGAAGCGATCATTGATGAGTATGTTAGTCAGGGCTTCTCCAGCATTTCGCTTCGGCCTCTGAGCCCTTATGAGTTTGCCATCAAGAGTGCCCATCGACTTGATTATCCTATTGAGCAGTACCTGGCCTTTTACAAGAAAGCACTGGCCTATTTGCTGCACATCAATCAACAGGGCGTATACCTCTCTGAGAGTTATACGAGTCTGTTACTGAAGAATATCTTGACCCCTTTCTCCTCCGGCTATGTAGACCTGCGCTCCCCTACTGGCGCTGGTACTGCCGCGCTGGTTTACAACTATGACGGTTACGTCTATCCCTCGGACGAAGCCCGAATGTTGCTGGAAATGGGAGAGGACGGCTTGAGGCTTGGCACCGTCCAACAACCCTTGTCTGAATTGCTCGCATCGCCCGTTATGAATGCGTTGCTCGCCAGTGGTGTTGCAGAGGCGCTGCCTGGCTGCTCCGATTGCGCACTTGTCCCATACTGTGGTGCTGACCCCATCGAACACTATGCCCGCCAAGCTGACCCGATCGGGCACAGAGTGTTCAGCAACTTCTGCAAGAAGAACATGGGGCTGCTGAAGCATCTTTTCGGCCTGCTTTGCGATGGCGACGACACCGTGCAGAGGGTGCTGCTGTCTTGGCTAAACAGGCGCTCTTACAACGATGTCCGGTTCCCGGGTTACAGGGGCTGAAGGCAATGCTGCGCAAAGATACCCACTTCGAAATCCATCACCTGAATGAGCCGAAACTGCTCAAAGTCATCACGCTTGATGAGTTCATCGAACAAGGCCTGGCTGTTTGTGCCGGAAGCGCTGAGTTCTGTGACCTGCTGCTATGGCTGCCAAACGAAGAACGGCTACGCAGCCCGCATCTGCTCTCATTACCAGTGGGTGGATTCCTGATCCCGGAGCCATTGATCGGCGACTTCGACAGCGCAAGGCCACATCTGCACACCCCCAGAGATGCGGATGTCGTGCAGCCCGGCGATGTCATTGCCATCACACCAGGCAACACGCTGGTGCGAGTGCTCTATCGACGAGGCTCAGACAGCAACCTGCTATTCATGACCGATCGTTGCAACAGCCTCTGTCTGATGTGCTCGCAGCCGCCCAAAGATATCGATGACCGTTGGCACATCGAAGAGAACCTACGGCTGATCGACCTGATGGACCCGGGCGAGGAAAATCTGGGAATCAGCGGCGGAGAACCAACGCTTTATCGCGACGGCCTGCTCGAAATCCTGGCCAAGTGCAAAGCCGTTTTGCCGCAGAAATCCATTCATGTGCTCAGCAACGGGCGTCTGTTCCAAGACCCGAGCTGGACCGCAGCGCTCTCTGCCATCAGCCACCCTCAGTTGAGCTGGGGCATCCCGCTGTATGCCGACAATGCCGAAGACCATGACCATGTGGTGCAGGCTCCAGGCGCGTTCAGCGAAACCCTGCAAGGTCTTTACAACCTGGCGCGCGCCAACCAGATCATCGAGATACGCGTGGTGCTCAATCGCCTGACCACGCCACGCCTGCCAGAGCTCGCCCACTACGTGTTCAGGAACCTGCCATTCGTGCGGCATGTTGCGCTGATGGGTATCGAAAGTACCGGCCTGGCCAGGAAGAACTACGAAGAGCTGTGGATTGACCCGCTGGACTATCAGGAATCGTTGAGCCAGGCCGTGTATTTCCTGTTCAACCGCGCAGTGGCGGTTTCGATCTACAACTTGCCCCTGTGCCTGATCCCGGCACACCTCTCGCGTTTCGCCCGCCAGAGCATCTCGGACTGGAAGAACCTGTTCATCGATACCTGCCAGCAATGCGCTGCATTGAAACATTGCTCTGGTTTCTTCAAATCGCACACCGACCGTTGGCAAAGCCGCGGCGTACAACTGCTATCGACTGAGGCGTTTAGCGCCTATGCAAGGAGTGCACAGTGAAATTGCTTGATCGCTGGAAAGTGCTGATCAGTGGGATCAGCTTGCTGCCAATAGCAGGTACCCCCCTGGCACAGGCAGGCCATCTGTCGCTCGCCGATGCGAACTGGCAACCCAACGATAAGTTACAGCCGCCGGTATTTACCGATACGCTCAATGCGCCAGACACCGTCAACATCTATGCGGCACATCGCTCGCACAGTTCGCACCGGTCCCACAGTTCGCACAGCTCCCACTACAGCGGCTCGGGTGGCTACAGCGCACCTCGTTACTACAGCCCACCCGCTACCAGTACCCGAAGCTATAGCGCGCCGAGTGCTTCGAGCGGCACGTCCAGCAGCAACAGCCTTTATCAGTCGTCTGGCGCTACCAGCGGGACAAGTTCGAGCACTTCAAAGAGTCGCGCGACCAATGAGCAGAAAAACAACCTGATAACCCGTGTGCAGACCGCGCTGATGGTACGTCAGTATTACCAAGGCGCCATTGATGGGGTCATGGGCAAAGCGACACGTGGTGCGCTGATGGCCTTTCAGATGGACAGTGGGCTAACAGTCAATGGCCGGATGGATACGCCATCGCTGAATGCATTGGGGATCAAAATTCCTTGAGTTGCGTGGGGGTGAAGCTAGCACACGTTCAACGAAGCACGAATTATCCCGTGCTGCACAACCCTCAAGTCGACACCACTCGCTAGAGGTTGCTCAACCACCTGCGAAATAATGCTACCGGAAGGTAGAGCAATCCTGTTGAGCGACTGCCCCGCTTACGCTTGATGAGCAGAAGACCAAAATTTGACAAGGTAAGGATTATTCCTTACCATTCGCTCAATTAGCCTTGGGAGATCACTCATGCCTGCCATCCACGAAATCGCGACGTTGACCTCAAAGGGTCAGGTCACAGTGCCCAAGTCCGTTCGCCAGCTTCTAGGCCTCGGCACTGGAGACAAGATTGCATTCGACGTACGAGGCGGTGAGGTCGTGGTCAACCGCGTAGAAACCACCCACGAAGATCCTGCCATCAATGCGTTCCTGGGTTTGCTGGAGGCTGATATCCGAGGCGGCCGCAACCTCACCACCCTGCCGGAAGACTTGGCGCAAACCATGCTCGCCAACGCAAAGCACTCCGTAAACCTGGACGAAGATATTGATGGTGAGGTCGCGCTCTGATGCTGCGATATGGCTGGACACTGTTGTTCCATGAAGGTGTGATTTTACAGCTACGCAAATTGCAAGAAGCCGCCGCCCGGGCCGAGCAGAACGACCCGCGAGGTTTTGAAAGCAACGCTAACGTGAAGCTGTTTCGGGCATTGAGCCATCTGATCCTGGAGGCTGTGCCTGCTGACCCAGGCCGCGATGAGTTCCGCCAAGGCAACACGCTCGGCACCGCTTACCGACATTGGCGGCGGGCAAAAATCGGTAGGCGCTTTCGGCTGTTCTTTCGCTACGACTCAAGATCCAAGGTCATCGTCTATGCATGGGTCAACGACGAAAATACCCTACGGTCCGCAGGCAGCAAAACCGATCCCTACGCCGTATTCGAAAAGATGCTGGGCCGCGGCAACCCTCCTGATGACTGGGATGCGCTGACGGCTGCGACGCGTAGCGACTGGGACAAGCCCAAAGCGTAAGCGGCACGCTTTGGCATCGTCCACTCGTAACCATCGCCAAAAGGTGTGTTTCCGGGAGGCGAATGAATTCCTTACTCAGTCCGTGAACAAGCGAATAAGGGCGGCGGCGATGCGCGCAAGAACGATCAACCGTTCATATTCAGCGCTGCCGAAAGGACGCGACCGGGCTTAGCGCCCGGTCACCTGGTCGGATATTCAGCGACGGGCTTTCCTGTCGACCTCGGCCAGACGCTTTTCGATCTGGCGAGTCTTTTCCTCCTGTTCCTTGATGGACGTGGGCGTAATGACCTTGTCCACCGCCTCGGTATCCTGGTCCGGGCGCTCAAGCACCGGGCCTGGCACCCGCTCGCCTTGCTGTGCTTCTTCAGAAGAGAGCGGCCGTGGGACTTTGTCGCCGTTCTTGCCATCGTCAGCTTTCATGGACTGTTCCTCGCGGTCTAATGTGTTCTCAGAAGAGCCCTAACGCAGCCAAAAAGTTTGATCCGGTTTGCATCAGCGCAGATACCGCTCAAGCGTCAGCGCGTTACCCAGTGCTGCGCTGGAGGCGGTGTTGTCGAAGATGCACCAGGTATCTGCACCTGCAGCGTGGCTGCGCTGCAGCCGCTCAGCCAGCTGTTGCAGGTACTGTTGGGAATACTCGCTGTGGTAGATCCGCGGCTCGCCGTGCAAGCGCCAGTAGACCAATCCAGGCCAGCCAGCGGGTTGTGCGTCGGCGGCAAAGCGTGAAGGGCTCGCCGCCACCTGGGCAATACGCAAGTCGATCAACATCGATTGCGCCGCTTGCCAACTGGCGTGCCTGGGCTCGACCGCGACCGGCCCGGCATAGTGTTCGCGCAGGACTTCAAAGAAACGCCGGTCGCGCCCGGCATCATGGGCGAGCGACGGCGGCAACTGAACAAGCAGGCAGCCCAGGCGGTCCCCCAATTGCCGGCATTGGCCAAGAAACGCATCAAGCGCAACCTCGCAGCCTTCCAGGCGTAGCTCGTGGGTGATGAGCCTGGGCAGCTTGACGGCGAAGCGAAAATGTTCCGGAACCGAGCAAGCCCAACGGGCATAGGTCGCAGGTAGATGCGCACGGTAGAACGAGCTGTTGATCTCCACGGCATCAAGCCGCGCGGCATAGCGCTGCAGGTGGCTGCCCGGCAGCGGGAACTCGTCGGCGTACTGGCGGGACAAGCTCCAGCCCGCGCACCCCAGATGAATCATCATGGCATTCCAAATGCACTGTGTTGCTGCAATGGAGTCGTCAAGGCAGGTCGTCGTTCAATAAGCGCAAAGCGCCGAGCAAGAGGCGCCAGAGACGAGTCGGCGCTCTGCCTGGCTTATTTCGATTATCGCGTTCATCCCGGCAACCCCTCAGGGTTGCTGGTAGTGCCCTGGCGATGTGCCGGGCTCGTGGTCATGCTCAAGACGCTGAACTTGCACATCGGTGAATGAAGAAGCCTCGTTGCGGTGCAGGCCCTGCAAGTATTCGCGCGCAGCTTCGCGGCTCAGGTCTTCCTGGTCACTACGGAACTCGCAAGTACCGGGCTGGTTGTCGAGGATGTAGCTGATCAAGTACAGGTAGCTGGGCATTTTGAAGGTCCTAGGGCAGGTGGAGTGAGAAGCGAATCTCCCAGGTTGAGCCTGACTCCGTTGCCTCCGTTCACCCCAATTGACGACTGGCGTTGCCATAACGGCTTAATGCGCCATACCGCAGGGGGTCCAAGTGCTGCGCCTGTCCCTTCACCATGCTCTCAGGTTGTCGAGGGAAGCAGCTTCGAAGTGCTTGTCACGTCATCCATGCCTGCATCACACCACCACTGAACCAGTTGCTCTGAACTTTGCCAGCCTAACAGCCTTCCCCTGCATACCCCCCCACGTTTTAGGGAGCTTGCACCATGATTGATCAAGCGACAGGCATGAAGCCAGGTGAACGGTACAGCGTTGAAAACCTTGAACGCGCCCATCAGTTCCCAGGCTTTTTCCAAGACGGCAAGTATTACCTCAGCCCAGAGCTTCTGACGGCTATCGGATGGCTGGAAGGCGACCGATTCATCTACGATAGTCTCGATGCTGAAGGCGAGCCCATTTTCCCTGGGCGGGTGGCCGGCACCATCAGCGACTTGACCTTGAATCTTGTGGACGGTACCTCCCTCCAGCTCTCGCGCATCGAAGCCAGTGAGACTTTCACGGCGCCGATAAGCGAGCCCATTTCACCCGCCGATGAGCCGCCCCCGTTGACTCGTTCGCCGATCAGAGGCCCGCTGCGCGGCAAGGTGGTGGTGATCACCGGAGCGTCCAGTGGCATAGGCCGCGCCGCAGCCCATGCCTTTGCCTGCAAAGGCGCGCGTCTGGTTCTGGCAGCACGAGATGAGCAGGCGTTGTTCGAAACGCTGGAAGAATGCACCGATTGCGGCACCGATGCTGTCGCCGTAACGACCGACATGACCCAGAGCGATCAGGTACTCGCCTTGGCGGAACGTGCTGCCGAGTTTGGTCATGGCCGAATAGACATCTGGATAAACAACGCGGGCGTGGGTGCGGTGGGCAGTTTCGAGGAGACGCCGCTCGAAGCCCATGAGCAGGTCATCCAGACCGACTTGGTGGGTTACCTTCGAGGGGCCCATGTAGCGCTCCCCTACTTCAAGAAACAGGGCAGCGGTACGCTGATAAACACCTTGTCGCTAGGGAGCTGGGTTGCACAACCCTATGCCGCAGCCTACTCAGCCAGCAAATTTGGCTTGCGCGGGCTCACTCAGGCACTCAGGGGCGAGCTCACTGAATTCCCCGACATCCACGTCTGTGACATCTACCCAGCCGTAATGGATACCCCAGGCTTGCGCGATGGCGGCAACTACACAGGCCATGCGCTCAAACCGCCAGGGCCCATCTACGATCCAGAGCTCGTGGCAAAGGCGATGGTGGCCTGCGCTATTTCACCTCACGCCAACACCACTGTCGGTGCAAGCGCCCGCCTCGCGCATTTGGCCAGCTATCTGATGCCTGGGTTACCGGCGCTATCGGGATGGCTCACGCGCTGGGGATTGAACCGTAGCCCTGGCGCAGCGAAGTCTTCAGGCAACCTCTTTGAACCGCCGATTGGTCGGCGAAGTATCGAAGGCGGATGGAGAACCCCGAAGGCCAAAACTCCTTTGTTGCTGAGTGCCGCAGTGATCGGGTTCCTCGCCGGGTTCGTCATTACCCATGCCCAACGCCGGCGCCGGTGAACGATCTCGATGAGGCAAAGGTTCGGCTGGCCAGCTGATCTCGCCTGGGTTTCTCTCAAGCGGAAATCCAGGCGTTCTTTTGACAATCGGGTTGGCTCTGCAGGCGTTTGCTGCTAATCACTGCCAGAGCCTCATCAGCGCACCATGTGCGCCAGTCACCGGGTCTTGCTCAGGGTGCGGCACTCGGGCAATACGCGCCAGCGCCTGCTGGTGAGCGCCGGTTTCGGGTCGCTGGGTATCGTAATCCTCCTGCCCCTGGGGATAGGCGCCCACGACCAGGAATTCGTCGCTGGACGAGATGCAACGATGGCCTGTCCCTGCCGGCAAAACCAGAACATCACCCGCCTTGACCGTCAGCGCCTGACCCGCTGCGCCGCCCAGCATGATCCGAGCATGGCCGCAGGCAACGCCGAGCACCTCGTGTGCATTGGGGTGGAAATGGTGGTAGTCGAAAATCCCGGCACGCCACAGCGGGGTCCACTGATGAGCGGCGAACAAGGACTCGAACGCGCTGGCGTTGTCATGCGCAGGCGCAAGTTTCAGCTGGTAGAGCAACACGGGGAAACGGTTATTGGGTGTCGCGCCGTCGTCCTCGAATCGCAAGGCCTGGATGGGCTGGGCGCTACTGTCGATGGCAATCATAAGGGCATCCTGATCAGGCTGGTAATGTCCTTGAGAAGCCATACCCGTGCCGAGGTTCCTATGGACTGACCACCTACAACCTGTTGAAACTTTACCCTCCGCGGCCCAGTCCAGACCCTATTGATCACAGATAGGGAGAAGACGATGACAACGACGGTAGGCGACTTCTTGGTCGAGCGCTTGTACCAGTGGGGCGTTCGACGCATCTTCGGCTACCCGGGGGACGGCATCAATGGCGTATTTGGTGCATTGAGCCGAGCCAACGGGAAGATTGAATTCATCCAGGCCCGCCATGAAGAGATGGCCGCATTCATGGCCAGCGCTCACGCCAAGTTCACCGGTGAGCTCGGTGTGTGCATCGCCACTTCCGGACCCGGCGCCTCGCACCTGCTGACCGGCCTCTACGATGCACGAATGGATCACCAGCCGGTACTGGCCATCGTCGGCCAGCAAGCGCGTGCGGCGCTGGGCGGGCATTACCAGCAGGAGCTGGACCTGTTGTCGATGTTCAAGGATGTGGCCGGAGCCTTCGTACAGCAGGCCTCGACCCCGGAGCAAGTGCGGCACCTGCTCGACCGTGCAGTGCGTACCGCCGTCGGCGAACGTCGGGTCACCGCCATCATCCTGCCCAATGATTTACAGGACCTGCCCTATCAGGAGCCGGCGAGGGCACACGGCACGGTGCATTCGGGCATCGGCTACAGCAAGCCCAAGGTCGTGCCGTTCGACGCTGACCTGCAGCGGGCGGCCGAGGTGCTCAATGCCGGGAAAAAGGTGGCGATCCTGGTCGGTGCCGGCGCCTTGCAGGCCACCGAGCAGGTCATCGCCGTCGCCGAAAAACTTGGCGCCGGCGTGGCCAAGGCGCTACTAGGCAAGGCCGTGCTGCCTGATGATCTGCCCTGGGTCACCGGTGCCATCGGCCTGCTCGGTACGGAACCGAGCTACCAGTTGATGAACGAGTGCGACACCTTGCTGATGATCGGCTCAGGCTTTCCCTATGCCGAGTTCCTGCCCAAGGAAGGTCAGGCCCGTGGCGTGCAGATCGACCTGCAACCGGACATGCTCAGCCTGCGCTATCCAATGGAAGTCAACCTGGTCGGCGATGCCAGCGAAACCCTGCAAGCATTGCTGCCCTTGCTGCAGCACAAGAGCGAGCGGCGCTGGCGCGGCAAGGTTGAACGCTGGCGCACACAGTGGGACAAGACCCTGGAAAAGCGCGCGCTGGCCAAAGCCGACCCGATCAACCCGCAACGCGTGGTGTGCGAACTCTCCCCGCGCCTTCCGGACCACGCCATCGTCACCAGCGACTCTGGGTCGTGCGCCAACTGGTTCGCCCGCGACCTGAAGATCCGCCAAGGGATGCAGTGCTCATTATCCGGCGGCCTTGCCAGCATGGGCGCGGCGGTACCTTACGCCATCGCGGCGAAGTTCGCCCACCCTCAGCGCGCGGTGGTGGCGTTGGTGGGTGACGGTGCGATGCAGATGAACAACCTGGCCGAGCTCATCACCGTGGCCAAGTACTGGCGCCAGTGGGACAACCCGCAGTGGATCTGCGCAGTGTTCAACAACGAAGATCTCAACCAGGTGACCTGGGAACAACGGGTCATGGAAGGTGACCCCAAATTCGAGGCCTCGCAATCGATCCCGGACGTGCCCTATCACCTGTTCGCCATTTCCATTGGCCTGCAAGGCATCTATGTGGAGCGTGAAGAAGACATTGCCAGCGCCTGGGAGCGCGCCCTGGAAGCCGACCGACCGGTGCTGATCGAGTTCAAGACCGACCCGGACGTCCCGCCGTTGCCACCCCACATCAAGCTTGAGCAAGCGAAGAAGTTCGCCAGTGCGTTGCTTCATGGCGATCCGAATCAGGGTGGTGTCATCGTCCAGACTGCCAAGCAAGTATTCAGCTCAGTACTGCCGAGTAAAAAATAGACCCTGCCGAGACCCGCGCTCAGGCGCGGGCTGCGGTTCAGCTATCCGGGGCGGCGCTCATCTTGCGGATGCGGCGTCGGATCGCTTGTCAGGATGCGGATCTATCAGATATTCGACGAGCGTGACGGCACAGGCCGAGATTCCTTCCAGCAGGGCCATCTCGAAACCATGGGTATTTTCGGTCGGGATCGCGATGCAGCCAGCCTTGGCATCAATACCTGTACTCAACACCGCGCTGGCATCGGATGCAAAATCTACCAGCAATGCGGTTTGGGGAATGTACCCTGCCCGCCCAGCAGCGGTCATCAGCGCCTGCACCACTGTGCGGCTGTAGTACCCCTTCTGATCGCCGGTATTGATGATCGGGTTGGCCGTCAGCTCCGTTCCATATTCTTCAAGCACCGGCCCGACCTCGACTGCAATGGTGGTCTCTCCCGGTAACCTGGCTGCCGCGTAGAGCGCACCTGCATTGGATTCCTCTTCCAGCGTGGTCAAGACGAACCACACATCCTGGTGCAATTCCTCACGCCGTGCTCGCAGCAAACGGGCGCACTCGATGACCGCAGTGAGCGGTGCACGGTCATCAAGGAAATGGGCAGCCACACAGTCATGGACAGTGAACGGTTTGCGCCAATGCTGACTGAGCACCACGCGGGTCCCGGGGCGCACGCCGGCACCTTGCAGCTCGCGCTTCGACATGCGCGTGACCACGTATACATCCTTCCACTGAACATTGCCTGCGAGCACATCTCGCCCATTGGAAGTCCGACCGCTGTTGTGCATCGAGCCATAGGACAGAACACCGGGCAGGTTTTGTTCATCGCCAAGGATATCGACAGGGCAGACACCGAAGCTGATCGGCTGAGCACCACCCAAGGCCAAAACTTCCAGCGTTCCGTTCTCGCGGACGTTCTTGACGATCATTGCAATCTCATCAAGGTGTGCCATGACCCTGATGGCGTCTTCTGGATTACAGGAATGCCCCGCTCGAACGACGCCCACGACATTGCCAGCCCCGTCAATATGCGCATCGTCGCACAAAGAAGCCAATTCTCGCTGACAGATGGCCCGTACCTCATCTTCCTGGCCGCCAGGGCCGCGAGCATTCAGCAGCTCGGTCAATAACGCATGGATTTCCACCGCTCACCCTCCTCACTCCATCGCCAGTTGTTGACCCTGCCCCAGCAGCCCGCGTTCAGCCGATTGGCTGGTATTGCAGGCATTTCTTTGAGCAACCACCTTTGGTGGAAACAATGCCAGAGGACTGATGAGTAGCGCTCCAGGCTACTTGCGGCGCAGGCTCTAGAACACATGAAATAAAGCGCCTAATACTTCATGCGTTTCGTCCGGTGGATGCGAATTTTTGGGAGTGGTTGCCTCCAGGCTAGCGGTCGAAGTTGAACACAGACTTTCCTGTGTGACTGACATGAGGTGAAAGATCATGGCTAACAACCAAACCAATCGCGGGCATCAAGGCGGCACTGCACAGAACAACCCTGGCAATTTTGCCAACGACCGAGAGAAAGCGTCCGAGGCGGGGCGCAAGGGTGGCCAATCCTCGGGCGGCAACTTTGCCAACGACCGTGAACGCGCCTCGGAGGCTGGCCGCAAGGGCGGACAAAACAGCCACGGAGGCGGTCGCAACAGCTAAGGCCGCTGGCCAATGTGAAGGTGCCAGGGCGAGAACTCGCCCTGGCGCTCTTCAGAGAGATTGGCCATCGTCTTCGATGTCTTCCTCAGCCTCTGCAGCGCCAGTGGCGTCAGCGTCATTCAAAGGCGGTGAAGTCGGTTTTTCTGGATCGTTGATGAACGGCACACCACTTGGGCCGTGCTCTTCAAGACCTTCGGTTTTAGGTTGCATAGCAAAGCCTCCCGGCAATATTACTCATGTGCCTGTGAGGGACTAAGGACGAGAAAAATTCAAAGGAAACGCCAGGCGGCAAAATACGACGCCACGCCAATCACGCCTGCGATTTTTCAATTGCTGCCCATTGGTCAGCTTGACGCGATTCGACGCATCGTCTTTGAACTTCGCACGTGGTGGATGGCCTTCCCTTTCAGGTCCATCGTAAACGGAGAATTCACAATGAATGCGCAACTGAGCGGCAAACGCGTGGCCTTCCTGGTCACAGACGGGTTTGAACAGATAGAGCTCACCGGCCCGCGTGACGCCCTGGAAAAAACTGGCGCCGTGGTCGACATCCTGAGTGACAAGGAGGGAACTGTACGCGGCTGGAACCATGACAAGCCGGCAGACGAGATTGCCGTGGATGCAACGTTCGACAGTGCCCACCTGGATCTCTATGACGCCATTGTCCTGCCGGGCGGCGTGCAGAATTCCGACACCATCCGGCTGATACCTGGCGCTCAGAAACTGGTGAAAAGCCACAATTCTGCAAGGAAGCCATTGGCGGTCATCTGTCATGGCGCCTGGCTGCTGGTGTCGACCGATCTGGTCCAAGGCAAGCGGATGACCAGCTACAAGACGTTGCAGGATGATATTCGCAATGCGGGCGGTGACTGGGTTGATGAAGAGGTAGTGGTGGATGGCAACCTGATCACCAGCCGCCAGCCGGACGATATCCCGGCATTCAACGAGCAACTGATCAAGATGCTGGTCGGTTGAGCCCTCTCTCAGCACACCCAAAAAGGCAAGGCGCGCTGACACGATCAGCCTTAAAAAATCCGTGGCACAACCGCAGGAGCTTTTACCATGCGAGACTTCCCTACGCCGCCCTTTCCTTCGCAACCGCAAAGCGTCCCCGGCTCACAACGCAAGATGGAGCCCTATCCAGATTGTGGTGAGCAGTCTTATATCGGCCACAACCGCCTGGAAGGCAAGATTGCGCTCATCACCGGTGCTGACAGTGGCATCGGGCGGGCAGTCGCTATCGCCTATGCACGCGAGGGTGCTGACGTCGCCATCGCTTACCTCGACGAACATGAAGATGCGCAGGACACTGCGCGCTGGGTTGAAGCAGCAGGTCGAAAATGTCTTCTGCTCCCTGGAGACTTGGCGCAGAAACAGCACTGCCATGACATCGTCGAGAAGACCGTCAAACAGTTCGGGCGCATCGACATCCTGGTCAACAACGCCGCCTTCCAGATGGCCCATGAGACCCTGGAGGAGATCAGCGATGACGAATGGGTGAAAACCTTCGATACCAACATCACCGCTATCTTCAGGATCTGCAAAGCAGCATTACCCTCCATGCCCAAGGGCAGCTCGATCATCAACACGAGTTCGGTCAACTCCGACGACCCATCCCCCAGTTTGCTGGCCTACGCCACGACCAAGGGCGCCATTGCCAACTTCACGGCTGGGTTGGCTCAGCTACTCGGGAAGAAAGGGATTCGAGTCAACAGCGTTGCGCCTGGCCCCATCTGGACGCCTTTGATCCCGGCTACCATGCCCGACGAGGCCGTAAAAAACTTCGGCTCCAGCTACCCTATGGGGCGGCCAGGACAGCCGGTGGAGGTCGCTCCAATCTACGTGCTGCTCGGCTCCGACGAGGCGAGCTACATCAGTGGTTCACGGTACGCTGTTACCGGCGGGAAACCGATCCTCTGACGAAAAAGAGGCTCGCCAGAAGGCGAGCCTGCTTCCTGATTTTCGGGATGGAATCAGCGTTGCGCTGCCCCTCCTCACATGCTGTTTTTGCGCCGTGGACACCGATTGCGCTGAACCAATCACCGCTTGATTGCGTCCACCGCACAACAACAAGCGAGTCGATGTCGTATGGCAAGCGAACCCGTATTGACTGCCCTCAGCTATCTCAAAGACAACAAGTTGATCCTGACGACCGCAGAGTCGTGCACGGCAGGTTGCATGGTCGCGCTTCTGGCGGCGGTGCCCGGCACCGGGGAGGTGCTGGAAAGTGGCTATGTGGTCTACTCCCCAAGCGCCAAGAAACGCTTGCTTGGCGTCAGCGACGAAACCATCGAACGCTACGGCCTGACCAGCGAGCCAGTAGCCTGGGAAATGGCGCTGGGAGCATTGAGAGACAGCGACGCCAATGTCGCGATCGCTACCACTGGCGTCGCGGGGCCCGCCCCTGAGTCTGGTGTGCCGCCGGGCACCCTGTGCTTTGCCTGGGCTTTTGCCGGGGAGCCCACAGCCGTATTTACGCGTACCCAACGTTTCTTCGGTGAGCGGTCTGAGGTCATGCGACAGGGAGCGTTGTTCGGGCTGACGCGTCTTGCTCACTATCACCAACGCTGGCTTCGCGGCGAGCGCGCCTGAGGGCAAGGACTCATGCCGGAAGACGAATGGGCGTCCAGACGCAATCCTGTTCAAGAAGACATGTCGATGCAGCAACGCGTCTGGCGCTTCGAGCGCGTTGGCTGGTATGTACTCGTCATCATCGTCCTGCTGGCCTTGGCAGGGCTGTTCGGCAACGGCCCGCTCAGCGATGCTGAGGTGGTCAGCCCGGATGGTCGTGTCAAAGTCGAGTATCAGCGCCTCAGTCGCAGTGGTACGACCGACAACCTCTACATCACTGTTCGAGGCGAGCCTGGGCAGCCGGTGGAGGTAGAGCTCGAGGGCTCTCTACTTCGCGCTGCCAGTATCGAGACGATGCAGCCGGAACCGCAACGTTCGATGTCGCACGGCCCTGCCCTGTTACTGCAACTGGGTACCCGCAAAGACGGCGTGGCCACCTTGTACCTGACGCTTCGAAGTGATCACGTGGGTACCCTGGAGGGCGTCGTCAGGGCTGGCCCCCGAAGCGCTGTCCACTTCTCCACATTCCTCTACCCATAGGAGTGCGTCATGGATTCGATCCTACGCGCAGCTGGGATGTACCTGGCCCTTATGCTGGTATTCCGCGTAGCCGGACGACGCTCTCTGGCCGACCTGACTACCTTCGACTTCGTCTTGCTGCTGATTATTGGAGAGGCGACTCAACAGGCGCTGCTGGGTGAGGATTTTTCGTTCACCAACGCCATGCTGGTGATTGCTACGCTGATCGTCCTCGACGTAGGGCTGTCGTTGGCGAAGCTCAACTCCAAGCCCTTGGCGCGGCTTCTGGATGGGCACGCTACCCTGGTGGTCGAAAACGGGCGCTTTCTGCATCACCGAATGCGCCGCGCACGCCTCACGGAAGACGACATTCTTGAGTCGGCGCGGGATAGCCAGGGTATCGAGAACATCGAGCAGGTGAAATTTGCCATCGTGGAGCGCAATGGCAAGATCTCGATCATTCCAGCCGACTAAAGCACCCATATCGCCTGGGCATGATCGATGCTGGGAACGGGCATCCTGTCGCGATGGGACATCAGCCATTCGCGCATACGTTCGGCATCGAAAATCTGCCCCTCTTCCATCATCATCAGAATGAGTGAATGGGACATCCGGTAACAACCACATCGGGAGCATCGCCGCTCCTCCCAACCGCTGATGCATTCGACGGACTCAGCCTGACCAGCGCAGATTAGACAACTCATGTAAGCCCCCTTTTGTTCTTGTTCAGTTGAGGGTGGGTGAAAGGATCTGGCGCATTCAATGTCTCTCGCATGACATATGATTTCCACGCCACGCCTAAATTCCCTCTACTTGGCAACCCATCACAAGACCTTATCCACCTGGCTGTTAATCGGGCAGCGCTGGTCATCGCTGATCTGTGCCCGGATCGCTGATGCCACCCATCGTGAACGTTGAACCCCGCCGCTTCGCCGTGACTCAACCCCAGGCAAGTTTTGTATTCTCAACCCGTGATGAGGTAACGCCATGAACGCTATCGATTTGCTGATTCAGGATCACAAGCTGGTGAAGAAGCTTCTTGAAGAACTGTCCGCCACCACAGAGCGAGCCGTGAAAAAACGTGCCGAGCTACTGCAGAGAATCGAGCAGGAATTGCAGATTCATACTGCGCTCGAGGAGGAAATTCTCTACCCGGCCATCAAGGAAGCCGGGGGCAAGGAAGAAGCGAAGATGTACTACGAGGCCAAGGAGGAGCACCGCACTGTCGACTCCCTCGTCATCCCTGACCTTCTCGGCACTGACACCGGCACCGTTGAGTTTGCCGGTCGGGTCAAGGTCATGAAAGAGCTGCTGGAGCATCACATCGAGGAAGAAGAAGGCGAACTCTTCCCGACCGCCAAAAAACTCCTTGGCAAAGACATGCTGGAACAGCTCGGGCAAACCATGGAAACCCAGAAAAAGTTGCTCAAGGGCGAGCAGCGGGCCGCCTGATGGGGCCATTCCCTGCCAGCCTGATGAAGCTGGCAGGGAATTTCTCATCGAGCTTGTTCCAGGAAGCAGTTGAAACGGCTCAGGCAGCAGGTCTGAGCGCCCCGAGCTGGCTTGCTCAGGCGCTGGGGGTGAGCTTGATGCCACCACAGCGACCCCGAGTCAGCAGGTAATCCACCTGCCTGGCCCGATTGACCGCCACGCGGATTTCACAGCTGGCCGAGTTGACCACATCGCCCCAATACTCGGTATGCACCAGTTGGCCGTTCTGCGGACCGGTGTAGGTACCCAGCGCTTCACGCGACACATAAGAAGTGTCGCGGCGATAGATCAGCACCACCCAGTCCTTCTCCGGTGCCAGCGCGATCTCGCTGGGTGTACCGAAGTGATCGACCGCCTGGGCCACCGGGCGGTTCTTCCAGTAACTGCGGGCCTGGGCTTCGGGCAGGGTCGGAATGGCAGAGCAGCCGCCGAGCAGCAGTGCGGTGATCATCAGCGAGAGCAGTGTTTTCATCGCACCACCTCCTTGGCAGGTGCATTCCGGGCGGGCATCTGGTCGAAGGCCTGATCGACCATCTTCAGGATGAGGTCCCTGCCATGCTCTCGGTTACGCAACTGGAACAGGCCTGGAGCGGTCGCCACCATCTGGGTGGGCAGCATCTTGCCCATCGGAATCATGAACTTGGCCTGGCGCTGGCTTGGCTGGCAAAGAAAGTCACGGCTCTGCGCCAACCACGTCTCGGGCTTCTTCTGCCACTGAGTGGAGACCTTCACCGGCCGGATATCGTTGTAGAACTTGTCGACGTTCTGCGCACCCTTGAGGCGCACACGATTCTTGGCGCAATCGACCTCGACGTCATAGGCGGTCATGGTCGGCTTGGCGCCCTCTTCGTAAAGCCTGAATACCCCAAGCGAACGGATACCGCCCGGGCGCTGGAAGATATTGGCAGGCTCGCCATCGACGACGAAGGCTTCGTTCTTGTACATGCCGCCTTGCTGGTGGATGAGCCAGTAGTCGCCGACCGAGGAAGGTTCGGCCTGTGCAGTAACTGCACCGCAGCAGAGCAATGCCGCAAGCCCGTGCTTGAGGGGAATGGTCATGACGCAACAGTCCTTGTCAGTGTTATCGCCCAGACGCAGCGCATCGGAGGAAGTAGGCATGGAAAGCTAGTTGCCTGACAGGGTTACGTCAAATCAAGTGTCGACGACTGTGAGAGGGAGCACACATGGCTGCGGCGTCAGCATGCCGCTAGCATCAATTGACGAAGCCCGCATACCGTCGAGCAATCAACGAAGCGCTATGCCAACATATGCCCCCCTGACCCGTACCACAGGCTCACCCATGCTCTACGTTGTCATGCTCGGAGGAAGACATCCTCGAGCCAGCATCGAAGTCCACGACGTGGTCTTCGCCCACGCAGACACGCTCGACCAGACCTACCCGCAGCTGCGCAGCGCCTGGTTCGGCAGCTCTAAAGGCCTGCACATCGATTCATGGCTGGAAGTCCACGGTGTGGATGGCTATCGCGTCGAACTCGGCCACGCCGCACCACCGCCCGGCGCCATGCGCTTGTTCTTGCTGAACCTGGGAGGCTACGCACCTGGCGTGTTTGGCGAGGATCACCGCTACTTGCTGGTAACGGCTACCGACAAGGCTGCCGCCAAGCTAATTGGCAAGCAACGCATGGCAACCGGTTGGCTGAAGCCGCACACCGACACAGTGGTGGATGTCGACGACTGCCTGCCGGTGGACCTGGTCGACGGTCGTTACGTGCACCTGGTCGAGGGCGAACATCGAGGCACGCTGCAGCGCAGCGACTACATCGTCATCTGAGCGACGGTATCGACCGAAACGCTGACCGCTAACGTTGCTGGCGGCGCCTGCCCAGTTCGATCCAGACCGGCGCATGATCGCTGGCCTTGGCCTCGTTGCGTACCCAGGCATCCACACCCGCCCGCTTCAGGTAGGGGGCGAGGTCGGGATTGAGCAGCAAGTGGTCGATCCGCAGCCCGGCATTGCGTGCCCAGTGATTGCGAAAATAATCCCAGAACGTGTAGATGCGCTGCTCTGGGTACAGGTGGCGAACAGCATCGACCCAGCCCTGCGCCAGCAATCGTTCGAAACACGCCCGTGACTCAGGTTGCAGCAGCGCGTCCTTCAGCCACGAACGTGGGTTGTAGATGTCCAGGTCAGTCGGCACGACATTGAAATCGCCCGCCAGCACCGTGGGATGGCCGCTGCCATGCAGTGCCTGGGCATGCTTGATCAGGCACTCGAACCAGCGCAATTTGTACTCGAACTTCGGGCCGGGTTGCGGGTTGCCATTGGGCAGATACAGACAGCCCACCAGCACGCCCTGCACCGCAGCTTCGAGATAGCGGCTCTGCTGATCGTCCTCCATGCCGGGCAGCCCACGACGAACCTGCAGTGGTTCGCTATCGCGCGCCAGGATTGCAACACCGTTCCAAGAGGGTTGCCCTTGGTAAAGGCAGCCATAACCCGCCGCTTCAAGCGCCTCGCGAGGAAACTGTTGGTCGGCTGCCTTCAATTCCTGCAGGCAGATGATGTCCGGTTGCTCCCGCGCCAGCCAGGCCAACAACGCGGGCAGGCGGCTGCGGATGCCATTGATATTGAAGGTGGCAATCTTCAGTGCTTTCATGCGTCAGGGTCGTTCACGTGGGCCTGGACGGCGTCTTCCAGTGCCCGGACATGGGCCTGATCGGCCAACGCCTTCAGCGCCAGCCAGTCATCCCAGTCGATGGCACCATCGTCACGCAGCGCCTCGGCGGTGCGAACCAGTTCATGGTGGTAGGCATCCGGCGACTCGCGACGGTAACTGACGTCGTCGTACTGTGCGTACCAGGCTTCAAGTTCAGGAATGCTGCGTTCGATGCTCATGATGACGGCCTCGTTGTACCCCTGTTTGTGAGAGCCCACCCTGCGCGCAATGTTCCAATCAGCAGTTGATCAGAACCGCTGATGCTGACCGGATACGGCATGCTCCGGCTTGCCCCGATCGAACAAAGGCCGCTATTTAGCGAGTCAGTATTTAGTACCACCGGACTTACTCACCTGAACTTTGCTGACTGTCATGGCTTCCCCTGCATACCTACCACGCAAACATGCACTTGCAGGAGCAGACACTCATGAGAGCACTGACCTACCACGGAGCACACGACGTCAGGGTCGATAACGTCCCTGATCCCATCATCCAGGAACAAGACGACATCATCCTCAAGGTGACCGCCACCGCCATCTGCGGCTCCGATCTGCACCTCTATCGAGGCAAAATCCCGCAAACCGAAGCGGGCGATATTTTCGGGCACGAGTTCATGGGTATCGTCGAGGACACCGGCAGTGCCGTTACCAATCTGAAGATCGGCGATCGCGTCGTGATCCCCTTCGTGATCGCCTGCGGCAGTTGCTTCTTCTGTCAGCACGATCTGTTCGCGGCTTGCGAGACTACCAACACCGGGCGCGGCGCGATCGTCAACAAAAAAGGCATTCCCCCAGGAGCTGCCCTGTTCGGATACAGCCATCTGTATGGCGGTATCCCTGGCGGCCAAGCCGACTATGTCAGGGTGCCCAAAGGTAATGTCGGCCCGTTCAAAGTGCCCACGAACCTTGCCGATGACAAGGTGCTGTTTCTTTCCGACATTCTGCCGACCGCCTGGCAGGCGGTGATCAATGCCGACATCGGCCAGGGTTCGTCAGTGGCCATCTACGGGGCCGGGCCAGTGGGCTTGTTGAGTGCTGCCTGCGCGCGGATGCTCGGAGCACAGACCATTTTCATGGTCGACGACAACGATTACCGCCTGGCGTATGCCCAGGAGGCCTACGGAGTCATACCCATCAACTTCGAGCAGGACGACGACCCTGCAGACAGCATCATCCGTCAGACACCTGGCATGCGCGGCGTGGATGCCGTGATCGACGCAGTCGGCTTCGAGGCCAAGGGCAGCACTGCAGAAACGGTGATGACAGCGCTGAAAATCGAAGGCAGCAGTGGCAAGGCGCTACGCCAGAGCATTGCCGCGGTTCGCCGTGGCGGGGTTGTCAGCGTCCCCGGTGTGTACGCCGGCTTCATCCACGCCTTCATGTTCGGCGATGCCTTCGACAAGGGCCTCACCTTCAAGATGGGTCAGACCCATGTCCAGAAATACCTGCCAGAACTGCTGCAGCACATCGAAGCCGGACGCCTGCAACCGGAACTGATCGTCACCCACCGCCTGGCGCTCGAGGAGGCGGCGATGGGATACAAGATCTTCGATCAGAAGCAGGACAACTGCCGCAAGGTCATCCTCGTGCCAGGCGCTGCGGCGGGCACCCTGGGCCCTGACTACGTGTAGAGGAGGCAAGGTCATGAACGGTTTAGCCAGTTACTTCTGGATTGCCGTGGCGGCAATTCTGCTACTCATCGATCTGTGGGCAATCGTCAGCGTGTTCAGGAGCGACAAGACGGATGCCGTCAAAGCGGCTTGGGCCCTGCTGATCCTGGCGCTACCGCTCGTGGGTCTGGGTATCTGGGGCGTTGCTGGCCCACGAGGCATCAAGCGAGGCACTGGGCCCACGTCTGACGAGCACAGCAAAGGCTGACGGTACTGAGGTTGGCGCTACGGCACACCTCGCCCGCTCCGCCTGCGTCGAGCCCTGGATATTCGAACCGAACATCCAGGATCGACGCGCTCAGGCCAGTTGGATGTAGACCGAGTAGCTCCCCAGCAGCACCCAGAAGACCAGAAAGATCCACGGCGTGCGTAACGAAAACAGCAGTGATTTTCGATGCCCTGCACGCGAGGTCTCTGCCTCGGAGAACAGCGGCGACTCGTCGTAGGCCAACCCCATCAACGGCTCGCTGCGCAGCAGGTGGCTTTGCTTGAGCTGCCAGTGATCGATGATGTTGTACGCAGCCCGGATGCCAGGCCAGGCGTTGAGCGAGCTCAATACCCCGAGCAAGGCAAGGAACGCCGGCACGATCAGGGTGAACATTTCGCCCCACCCTTGATTGAGGTTGCCCATGGAAGAAACGAACGCGATGACCAGGAAAGATTGCGCCGCCAGGTAGGCATCCGTGCGATTGGCCAGGATGCTGGTTTCGTACTGGATCTCGCGGCGGTAGAAGTCCAGGCGCTCCTTGGGAGAGCCGAACATCCTCGCATTGTGCTCGTTGATCTCGTGTTCAGGGGTGGTTGGGGTAATGATTCGAGGCATTCGCTGCTCCGGAAAGTGGGGTCCGAGCTACGAGATGAGCCAGGAGCTGAGTCCGGTAGAACAGGCGATGGGACCGAGAATTCCATTGAATTGACGTCTCACCTGCGATATCCCTGCTCCGCCCAGAAGCTCGCCAACGTGGCGAGCCTCAACCCTGTCGGGTGGCAGTTTCAGCGTTTGTGCTGACCATGATCACGGGCCGTTTTTTGCGCCGTCGAGTCATGTGATGTACCGGTAGATCCGTCCGGACGATGGGCGTCGTTGTCTCGCTCCTCTTCCCCCTGGGTCCCGGTCTGCGTCCCCGGCTTTTGAGTCTGGATCTCTTTCTTCATGCTGCTCTCCTCGGCTTGGCCTTTGAACAAGGGAAGCCAATCCGTGGGGCAAAGTTCCATGTTTGGAGCCCAGACCCGCTAAAGGTCAAGCGCGCCACGGTGCAACGCACTCAGCCTGCGCGCAGCGTCAACGCCTCCCTCGTCCAGCAGGCATAACGGGATTCCGCTCAACGCATGCAGCGAATCAGCCAACCCCTCGCCAACCAAGGCCAGCGGGCAGGCAATGTCCATCTGCAAGGTACGCAAGCGCCTGGCCAAGGCGGGGCTCACCGGCGCCTGGACTTTTATCACCAGCGCCGCAGGCTGCATGGCGGTGCAGAGCAACGGCAACTCTTCCAACGACTGCCCGCAGCCCAGTACGTCGATGCGCTGTTGCTCGCTGCTCAACATCAGCCCAGCGCACAGCACCTCGAATTCAGCCAGCCCCTCGGTGCTTGCCAGCAGCACCCGCGGCGCGGGGATCTGATTCAAGTGCAGACGCGCCAGCAAGCGGGCACGCAGGAACGTATCGAGAAACAGCCATTGGCTACGCCGGCCTGGAGCAGCCCCTGAAGCCAACTCATACCAAACCGGCATCAGCACCTCGCGCAGCACGGAGGTCTTGGGGAACAGGGTGAACAACTGGCCATGAATCCCCTCCAACGCCTGCGCATCGAATGCCTCGGATGCGCGCACCACAGCGTCTCGCCATTCGTCGAAGGCCGAGGGCTGCTGCACTGGCGCCTCAGGCCGGCCGGCGAGCCTGTCGCCGACCTTGCTGATAGACAGGCCGTTGGCGGTCCAGCGCAGGATGTCGCGTATGCGTTGCACATCCCGGGCGGTGTACAAGCGGTGGCCGCCCTCGGTGCGCTGCGGGCGTATCAACCCATGGCGCCGCTCCCAGGCGCGCAACGTGACCGGATTGATGCCGGTCAAGCTGACCACATCGCGCATGGGTAGCAAATCGGGTGGGGTGGTGTCAGTCATAATCAGAGAATATCCGGGAGATCGAGCATTCTAAACTCATATGGACTTTCTGCGGCGAGCCTCCATGGTCCATCATGCAACCAACGGCGCCGAGGTCTTCCACATAGAAGCAATCTGCGCATCCTGCATATAAAACGCCTGTAGGTGGGCCCTATGATCACCGCGAAACTCCTTCAACTGATGGTCGAGCATTCGAACGATGGCATCGTCGTTGCCGAGCAAGAGGGCAACGACAGCATCCTCATCTACGTCAACCCCGCTTTCGAGCGCCTGACCGGCTATTACGCCGACGACATCCTCTATCAGGATTGCCGTTTTCTGCAGGGCGAAAATCATGACCAGGAAGGCCTCGCAAGCATCCGCAATGCGATCCGTGAAGGCCGCCCCTGCCGCCAGGTGCTACGCAACTATCGCAAGGATGGAAGCCTGTTCTGGAACGAGTTATCCATCTCGCCCGTGTACAACGAGGCAGACCAGCTGACCTACTACATCGGCATCCAGCGCGATGTGACAGCGCAGGTTTGCGCCGAAGAAAAGGTGCGCGAGCTCGAGGCCGAAGTGGCCCGCTTGCGCCGCCAGCTCGGCCAGGACCAGCGCTAAAAAAAGCTATACACAACCCTCAATCTGTATAGATTAATCTCGGCGCTTCAGCTATACCTGTACAACAAATATATTTTGTACAGGATTTCCTGGAGCCCACATGTCAGCATACCTACAGCAATTCGCCGAGCGCTTCGCCAGCCTCGATGGGGCTAACCTCGGCACGCTGGAAAACCTGTACAGCGAAGACATCACTTTTCGCGACCCTCTGCACCACATACAGGGCCTGCCGGCGCTGCGAGCCTATTTCGAGCAGCTGTACGCCAACGCCACCGATATCCGCTATGCCTTTCTCAGCGCCGACGAGGTAAGCCCCGGACAGGGTTACCTGCGCTGGACCCTGCAGTTCCGCCACCCTCGCCTGGCCAGCGGGCGGCAGATCTCGTTGCAAGGTTGCAGTTGCCTGCACTGGCGCGACCGTGTGCATTTTCACCAGGACTATTTCGACGCCGGCGCCCTCATTTATGAACACCTTCCCATCATGGGCGGCGCCATTCGCTGGCTCAAAGGCAGGCTGGCATGAGCCGCTGCTGGTTGACCGGCGCCAGCAGCGGTATCGGTGCCGAGCTCGCTCGCATCCTGCTGGAGCAAGGCCATCAAGTGGCCCTGGGCGCACGCCAGGCCGATCGCCTTGCGCCCCTGGCCGAACAGTTTCCGGGGCAGGTACTGCTGGCCATCGGCGATCTTGGCAACCCTGAGGATATCGCCGCGATCGCCGCACGGATCGAGCAGGCCTGGGGCGGGCTGGACATGGCCATTTTCAACGCCGGCACCTGCGAATACCTGGAGCCGGGGCAGTTCGATCCGGCGCTGGTCGAGCGCGTGATGCGCACCAACCTGCTCAGTGTCGCCTATTGCCTGGCATCGGCACTGCCCCTGCTTCGCAAGGGCCAGCGCCCTCACCTGGTGGTGATGGGCAGTTCGGTGACCTGGCTGGCTTTGCCCCGCGCCGGTGCCTACGGCGCCTCCAAGGCCGCGGTGCGCTACTTGATGGAGTCACAGCGGATCGACCTGGCTCGCGAAGGTATCGCAGTCACGTTGGTCAGCCCTGGCTTTGTCGACACACCTTTGACACGCCGCAACGATTTCCCCATGCCGCAGCTGTGGAGTGCGCAGCGCGCCGCCCGACACATCGCCAGGCGCTTGCCCCACCGCCCCGTGGAAATCAACTTCCCCGGTCTTTTCACCTGTGTATTGCGCCTGCTCGGTGCGCTACCGGCGCGCCTGCGTCTGGCCCTGGGGCAACGCCTCGCCCGTCATGAACAGGAAGGTTGATTCATGCGTATAGCAATCATCGGCAGCGGCATCGCCGGGCTGACCTGCGCCCATCTGCTGTCGCGCAACCACCAGGTCACGGTTTTCGAGGCCGAGCGCTGGATCGGTGGGCACACCCACACCCTCGATGTGCTCTGGAAGGGCCAGCGCCATGCAATAGACACCGGCTTCATCGTGTTCAACGACTGGACCTACCCCAACTTCATTCGACTGCTCGACCAGCTCAAGGTCACCTCACAGCCCACCGAAATGAGTTTTTCCGTGCATGACCCGGCCACGGGCCTTGAGTACAACGGCCACGACCTGAACACACTGTTCGCACAACGCCGCAACCTGATCTCCCCAGGTTTCTGGGGAATGCTGCGGGATATTCTGCGCTTCAACCGCCAGGCACTGACCGACCTGGACAGCCAGCGCATCGATGCCAACACCACGCTGGGTAGCTACCTTCAGGCACAGGGCTATGGGCAGCGCTTCATCGACCACTATATCGTGCCGATGGGATCGGCCATCTGGTCGATGTCCCGCGCCGACATGCTCCACTTCCCCCTCGCGTTCTTCGTCCGCTTCTGTCGCAACCACGGCTTGCTGTCGGTCAACCACCGTCCACAGTGGCGGGTCATCAGCGGTGGTTCGAGCAGCTACATCGCGCCACTGTGCCGCCCCTTCGCTGACCATATCCGCCTTGACTGCAAGGTTCACCGGGTCAGCCGCGACGAAGGTGGGGTAACGGTGGTGAGCGCGGCCGGCACCGAACGCTTCGACAATGTAGTGTTCGCCTGCCATAGCGACCAGGCCCTGGCAATGCTGGAAAGCCCCAGCGCACAGGAGCGTGCCGTGCTCGGGGCCATCGGCTATGCCAGTAACGACGTCGTACTGCACACCGACACCCGCCTGCTGCCGCGCCGCAAGCGCGCCTGGGCGAGCTGGAACTACCGCCTGGGAGGCCCACAGGAGGCTCCCGCCGCGCTGACCTACAACATGAATATCCTGCAAGGTATTCAGGCACCGACCACCTTCTGCGTGAGCCTCAACCAGACCGCATTGATAGACCCTGCGCAGGTGATTGCCCGCTTTCAGTACGCCCATCCTCAATACAGCCTCGCGGCGTCCGCGGCGCAGGCTCGGCAGTCAGAGCTGCAAGGTCAGCAGCACAGCTACTTCTGTGGTGCCTACTGGGGAAATGGCTTTCACGAGGACGGTGTGGTCAGTGCGCTGAAGGTGGCCGCGCATTTCGGGGTGCAACTGTGAACAGCAGCCTTTGCCTGGGCTGGATCAGCCACCATCGCCTGACGCCGCGCGCCCACGCGTTCCGCTATCGAACAGGCATGTTCTACCTGGATCTGGACGAGCAAACCTGGCTGATGAGCCTGTCACGCTGGCTAGGGCGCTGGCGCCTGGCACCGCTCAGCTTTCGCCAGACCGACTACCTGCCAGCGCTGACCCAGCAGGGACACACGCTGGCACAGGCCGCGCGCTTGATCGTCCACCAAGCCACGGGGCATATGCCCGAAGGCCCGGTCCACCTGCTCACGCAACTGCGCTGCTGGGGGCTGTCGTTCAACCCGGTGAGTTTCTATTTCTGCCATGACCGGGACGCGAACCTGGTGGCGATCCTGCTGGAAGTACGAAACACCCCCTGGCGTGAACGCTTCCACTACGTGCTGCCGGTGCACGACAACCTCGGCACACCCTTCACGGTATCCAAGGCCTTCCATGTGTCGCCGTTCATGCCACTGGACATGGATTATCGCTTCCGCTTCTCCCTGGATGCGCAACATATACGCATCCACATGGAAAACCACCAACACGAGCGCACGGTGTTCAAGGCAGACCTCGCCTTGCAGCGCCAGCCTTTGGACCGCGCCAGTCTGCATCGATACATCCTGGCCTTCCCGTGGATGAGCCTGCGCACCCTCTCGGCTATCTACTGGCAAGCACTGCGCCTGCTGTTCAAACGCACCCCCATCCATGACCACACTGCCCGCCAGAATCACTTGGCGCTCGGCCACTCCTACGAGGACACGAATGATGTCGAATCACACCCTGAGCGTTAGCAAGTTCGCCGGCCTTGCGCCGTTGCTCGGCGGTCTGGCACGAAGCGCCGTGCTCGCCCGGATGGGCAAGCTGCGCCACGGTCACTTGCGCCTGCTGTGCCACGGCCAGCAGTGGAGTTTTGGCGATACCGAGAGCCCGTTGCAGGCCGAGGTGGAGGTGCTCGATGACGCCACCTGGAGCCTGATCGCCGGCAATGGCTCGATCGGTGCCGGCGAAGCCTACATTCACGGCTATTGGCGCAGCCCGGACCTTGCACGGGTGACGCGCCTGTTCGTCGCCAACCTTGAAGTGCTCGACGCGCTCGAGGGCGGCCTGGCGCGCCTCGGCCGCCCTGCCCTGCGGCTGTTGCACCAGCTCAACCGCAATAGCAGGCGCGGTTCCCGGCGTAACATTCTGGCGCACTACGACCTCGGCAACGCCCTGTTCGAGCGACTACTGGACCCCACCATGATGTATTCGGCAGCCCAGTTCGAGCATCCCGGGCAGACACTGGAACACGCTCAAGTGCACAAACTGGAGCGCATTTGCCAGAAGCTTGAGCTGTGCCCTGACGATCACCTGCTGGAAATTGGCTGCGGTTGGGGCTCCCTGGCGATTCACGCCGCCACCCGATACGGCTGCTGGGTCACCACCACCACGCTTTCCGAAGCGCAGTACAGCCATACCCTGGACCGCGTTCGGGCGCTGGGCCTGGAGCAGCGCATAACGGTACTTCGCGAGGACTACCGCGACCTGGAAGGCCGTTTCGACAAACTGGTTTCGATCGAGATGATCGAAGCGGTCGGCCATCGTTATCTGCCGGTGTACTTCCGCCAGTGCGCCGCGCTGCTCAAGCCCGATGGCCTGATGCTGCTGCAAGCCATCACCATACGCGACCAGCGCTATGACCAGGCACGGCGCTCGGTGGACTTCATCCAGCGCTACATTTTCCCCGGAGGCGCCCTGCCTTCGCTGAGCGTGATGCTCGATACCGCCAGCCGGCACACCGCGCTGAACCTTGTAAATATGGAGGATTTCGGCCAGGACTACGCCCTCACCCTGCAGCATTGGCGGGAAAACCTGCGTCAGGCACGCACGGCGCTGGCCGACCTGGGCTACGACGACACGTTCCAGCGCCTGTGGGAATTCTACTTGTGCTACTGCCAAGGCGGCTTCGAGGAACGCGCCATCGGCGTTGCCCACCTGCTGTTGGCTGCGCCCCAGGCACGTCGTGCGCCCTTGCCAGGCCATGCCTGATGCACGGCGGCAGGCTGGTCGCCAATGCCCTTTGGTTGCAGGTCGGCTGGTGGGCCTGCGTACTGGGTGCCGAACGGCCCTGGCTCTTGCTGCTGGTGATCCTCGGCCTGGGCGTGCATCTGCGCCTGAGCAGGGACGTCAGCGCCGAGTTCAAGGCGCTGTGGCGCGTTACCTTGGCCGGCTGCCTGCTCGATACGGTGCTGGGAGCGCTGGGGGTATTCGCGTTCGATGCCTGGCCGCTGCCACTGTGGCTGGCGCTGCTGTGGCTGGTGCTGGCCAGTGGCATGCGCCACAGCCTGGCATGGATCGCCAGGGACTGGCGGCTCGGTGCACTGCTAGGCGCAATCGGCGGCCCCCTGGCTTACCTGGCGGGCGCCAGGCTGGCCGGGGTGGGATTGCCTTTGGGCACGCTGGAAACCGGCCTGCTACTGGCGCCCATCTGGGCCTTCACCCTGCCCCTGCTCTTGCGCCTGGCGGCGTGGCGCTGACCTGCGGCATCGCTCGGAGCAATAGCGCACCGCTTCCCAGCAGCGCGCCCAGCGCTTGCGCCAGTTGAACGGCCGGCCGCACACCACACAGACTTTGCTGGGCAACAGGCTCTTCTTCATATTGCCTGCCCGGCATCCAGTCGCGCCAACAGCGACTGGCCGCGTTGCCATACGGCATCGCGACGGCTGGCCGACATGCCATCGAGCCCACGATAGGCCAGAGCCAGCCGCGGGTTAGCCGACAGCAAGGTGCGATGGCGAATCAGAAAATGCCAGTACAGAGCATTGAACGGGCAAGCATCCTCCTCGGTTACCTGACCAACCCTGTAACTGCAAGACGCGCAATGGTCGGACATGCGCTGGATGTATCGACCACTCGCACAATAGGGCTTGGAGCCCAGGTAGCCACCGTCGGCATGCATCACCATGCCAAGCGTGTTGGGCAGCTCGACCCAGTCGAAAGCGTCCATGTAGACCGCCAGGTACCACTCACAAATCGCCGTTGGCACGATACCGGCCAGCAAGGCGAAGTTGCCGGTGATCATCAGCCGTTGGATATGGTGTGCGTAGCCCAGCCGCAAGGTCTGCCCGATGGCTTGCGCCATGCAGCGCATACGGGTTTGCCCGGTCCAGTAGAATTCCGGCAACGCGCGCTCGTTGCCCAGGTGATTGAGCCCGGCATATTCCGGCATGCGCAGCCAGTAGATCCCGCGCACGTACTCGCGCCAGCCTATCAACTGGCGGATGAACCCCTCGGCTGCATTGAGCGGCACTCGCCGCTCGCGCCACGCCCTGTCGACGTCTTCACACAGGCAACGCAGATCCAGTAGCCCGATGTTGAGCGCCGCACTGATGCGTGCATGAAACAGGTAAGGCTCGCCCTCGGCCATCGCATCCTGGTAGTCCCCGAAAGCCGCCAGGCCAAACTCCAGAAAGTGTTGCCAGAGCTGCTGGGCCTGGGCATGGGTTACTGGATAGTCGAAGCCGTCGGTGGCCCCGTAGTGGTCGCTGAAGCGCTGACCTACCAGCGCCTGTACCGCTGCTGTGATCTCGTCCTGCGCGAAATGCGCAGCGAATGGGCCACGTAGCTGACGCGGCAACGGCTTGCGATTGTCGGCATCGAAATTCCAGGCCCCACCTGCCGGGCTGCCATCGAGCTCCATCAGCAGGCCGGTGCGCTTGCGCATGCCACGGTAGAAGTGCTCCATGCGCAGTTGGCGCCGCTCGCCGGCCCAGCGCGCAAAGGCTTCGCGCGAGCACAGAAAACGCCGGTCACGGTGCCACACCAGCGGCAACCCGGCATCACGCAATGCCTGCTCCAGACGCCACTCGCCGCACTCGGTCAGGTGGATCTGCGTAGCGCCCAAGGCCTGTTGCCAGCGACACAACTCGCCAACGATGCTGCCGCTGTTGCCTGCGGCATCGAGCTCGACATAGTGCACTTGCCAACCCCGCTCGCGCAGGCACCGAGCGAAGTGCCGCATGGCGCTGAAGATCAGAACGATCTTCAGTGGATGGTGCGGCACATACCGGGCCTCACCCTCCACCTCCGCCATCAAGATAGCGTCACGGGCAGGATCGAGAGCGCTCAGGCTCGCCAGGTCGAACGACAGCTGGTCACCCAGCACCAGGCCCAGGCGCATCGTTTCGCCTACCACTGGCTGGCCAACGTTATCGGGACGCGCAGTGGTTCGATGGGGCCGTCACGTTGCCCGCACATCTCATCATGTACCACGTGCTGCACCAGCGTGCAGGGCACGGCTGGCAGGCCCGTCAGCAACTGGCGTAGTTCTGTGGTGGAGCGCACGCGCAGAGGCTGCCCGTGGGCATCGTTCAGAGTCACGGGGCCAGCGTCGGTCAAGGCACGCAGGAGGTAGAAGCCGCCCTCCAGCGACAGCAGTTCCAGCGCCTTCGCTTCGCCGGTCCAGACCCATTGAAACAGCGTGACCAGGTTCACGGCGTACCCTCCGGGAGGCGGCGGAAGAACAGGGTGATCTGGCCGATTTCCACGCCCAGCTTGCTCATACTCGAGCGATTGATCAGCGTGTCGTCATCCATCAGGTACATCCAGTCGTCCAGGTCCACTTGCCAGTTACGCCCGTCGACAGGCAGGTCAAGCTGATAACGCCAGCGCAACGCGTTACCCGCCACTTCCCCCCTCGCCTCGCCAATGACGTCCCCCGCCGTTCCGCGCCAGCGGCCAGGGCCGTCGGGCACCAACCGCCAGGTGCGTTCCTGACGGGTGCCATCGCTGTAGAGAAAATGTTCTTCGAGGATCAGATGCTCACCTTCACGACGGCTATCGATGCGCACATGAAAGCGCTTGGCCACCTCACCGGAGCGCTTCTGGAACATCCCCCAGGCCTGTACCGGCCGCGAGAAGAACGCCACCAGGTCGAGCTTCGGCTGTTCCTGGGCATAGCGTTCGACCCCGACATTGCCACAGCTGCCCAGAAGCAGACACAACGCCAGCAACAGTGCTTTGTACATGTTCAGCGTCCTCGTTCACTGTCAGTCAGCCCAAGCAGGCGCTGACGCAGTTGTGGGTCCCTGGCACGTGGATCGAGCCAGATGGCAAAGAATGCCCGGGCAAAGGCCGGGTCGGTGATTTCGCGGCTCAATTCACCCTCGACGTAAAAGCGGCACCCCTGCCCCGGCAGGTACAAGCCTGTAATTCGCATCCCGGGGCGCACGTCCACGAATGCCGCTTCGAGCGCCTGGGTCCAAGCCGAGCGTTGCTGTGGCGCAATGCCGCCAGCGTTGAGACGATGCATTTCCTCGAGGCTGGCCTGTACCAGCGTGTCCTTGGACAACGACCGGTGATAGAGAAGCTCGAGGGCGAACGGCTGATTCCAGTCCAGCGCCGGCCCCAGCGTCCATAACTGGGCGGTGTAAAGACGCAGGCCGAACCAAGTGAACTCACCCGCACCCAACCGCTGCGCTCCGGGCAACTGCGAGCGCCAGTCCGCCGTCGCCGAAAACGCAACGATCAGCAGGCAAAGGCACGTCCAACGAGCACGGTGAACCATATTGACCTCGAGCGCGGCCCAATACTGTACAAAGATAGCACGATGTACAGATATTCCATCTTCATGTACAGATTTTCCATTCGCTTCCAGGCCACGGGCACAGTCGGTGGTCGCAGCTGAAATCAAAAAGAGCTGCCCGTTGAGCCATCCGGTCAAAACGTTCGCACTTATTTGCCTGCGCGCTAGTCAAAGGTCTGAATACCACCTCGCCTACCGGAGCTCCCATGCCCACGACCCGCGCCTGCCAACAGCTCGCTCTGGAGCAGAATCGCCGGCTGTTCGCCAGCGCCTATGAACTCGACCACGCAGCCTTTGCCCTGCTCGAAGGCGTCGGGCTCGACGCCTTTGACTTCGACCATTACCAAAGGCTGCGGCGCAAGGCAGCCGAGCGTTATCAGGAGGCCATCGAGCATCTGGCCCTCCTCGAGGGCAGCCGCTCATCGCCAAAGTGAGCGCCAACCTATAATCTGCGTCCAGTGCCCGGCGATTCGCACCAGGCCATTTCCCAGTCCGTACAAGGCTGATGCCATGAAGTCGTCCAGCAAAACGTCCCTCGCCTCGCCGCACAACTCGGCGCTCAGCCCCAGCCACCTGGATTTCCCCGTGGTCGGCATCGGCGCCTCAGCCGGCGGCTTGGAGGCGATCCGTCGTTTCTTCCAGCACGCCCCGGACGACTCCGGCATGGCCTTCGTCGTCGTTCTTCACCTCTCCCCGGACCACCAGAGCCAGGCCGACCGGATCATCCAGGCTGTCACCCGCATGCCGGTACGCCAGGTCAGCGAGCCGGTGCCGATCGAACGCAACCATGTCTACGTGATCTCGCCGGCCAATCGCCTGTCCACCAACGACGGCTACCTGCGGGTAACCCCGGCCAAGCGCAGCCGCGGCGATCATGTGGCCATCGACCTGTTCTTTCGCGATCTGGCCGACGTGCACAAGGACCATGCGTTCTGCGTCGTGCTCTCGGGAACCGGTAGCGACGGCGCCGTAGGCCTGACACGCATCAAGGAGCAAGGTGGCGTGACCCTGGTGCAGGCACCCGATGATGCCGAGCACCCCGACATGCCCCGTGCGGCGCTGGCCACCGGCATGGTCGACCTGCTGCTGCCGGTGGCTGAAATGCCTGGGCGCCTGGTCGAGTTGTGGCGCACGGCGCGCCAGGTGAAACTGCCGGAAATCGAAGACGACAGCCTGCCGCCGCCACTGGGAGAGCGTGAAGGCGACCCGGCGGCAAGTGACCCGTTGCTGGATGAGATCCTGCTGACGCTGCAAGGCGATACCGGACACGATTTCAGCCATTACAAGCGCGCCACCGTACTGCGCCGTCTGGAACGCCGCCTGCATGTCACCGGCCAGACAGAGCTGGCCGGCTACCTCGACTTCCTGCAACGCCATCCGGAGGAGTCGCGGGCACTGCTGGCCGACATGCTGATCGGAGTGACCAATTTCTTCCGCGACCGCGAAGCGTTCGAAGCGTTGCAGCGCCATGTCATGCCCGGCCTGGTCAACAAGGATGCCAGCGAAGAGTCCGCGCACGAGGTACGCCTCTGGTCAGCGGGCTGCTCCACCGGCGAAGAGGCCTACAGCCTGGCGATGTTGGTGACCGAACAGTTGGCGGTGGAACAGCGCAGTGCCCAGGTGCAGGTATTCGCCACCGACCTCGACGAACGCGCCATCGCTATCGGTCGCGCCGGCCGGTATCCAGACGCCATCGCCACCGACGTGTCGGCGGCGCGCCTGCGCCAGTTCTTCATCAAGGAAGAACAGCACTTGCGGGTACGCAAGGAAATCAGGGAAAAGGTCCTGTTCGCCCGTCACAACCTGCTATCCGACCCGCCGTTCTCCCAGCTTGACCTGATCGTCTGCCGCAACCTGCTGATCTACCTGGACCGCGAGGTGCAGCGCGATATCCTGCGTCTGTTCCATTTCGCCCTGCGTCCAGGCGGCCATCTGTTCCTCGGTAGCTCCGAATCGACTGACCTTGCGGCCGAGCTGTTCGTCGCCGTGGACAAACGCAACCGTATCTTCCGCGCCCGAGAAGTGCCGACCACCAGCCATCCGCCGCGCCTGCAGGCTCCGGAGCCTGCGCTCACGCCACCGGCCCGCGCGCGTAGCACTCGCCGATTGTCCTACGCCGAGATCCACCACCGCGCACTCGCCCGCTGCACGCCGCCCAGCCTGGTGGTCGATAGCGAGGGCAATATCCTGCACATGAGTGAAGGTGTCGGGCGCTTCCTGCGCCATGCGGGTGGCGAGCTCAGCCACAACCTGCTCAGCCTGATCATCGCGCCTTTGCGGCCGGCCCTGCGCAGTACCATGCTGCAAGCGCAAGGCAGCGGCCAGGCGGTGACCTCGCGCAGTGTCGCGGTCAACCTCGACGAACAGCCCACTACCGTGCAAATCCTGATCCAGCCGCACCAGGATGACCCCAGTGGTACCGATTGCCTGCTGGTGGTGTTCCAGACAATCGAAGTCGATAGCAGCGCCAGCACCAACGCAGCCGCCGAGCAGACCGAAGGCATGGTGCTGAGCAACCTGGAGCGCGAACTGCACCGCACGCGGCTGCAACTGCAGGAAACCATCGAGCAATCGGAGTTTTCCAGCCAGGAGTTGACCGCCTCCAACGAGGAAATGCAGGCGATCAACGAGGAACTGCGCTCGGCCAGCGAGGAACTGGAAACCAGCAAGGAGGAGCTGCAGTCGATCAACGAAGAGCTGCTGACGGTCAACTACGAGCTCAAGACCAAGGTCGAGGAGACCGACAAGGTCAACGACTACCTGAGCAACCTGATCGCCTCGACCGACATCGCCACGGTCTTCGTCGACCGTAACCTGTGCATCCGCTGGTTCACCCCACGGGCCACCGACATTTTCAGCATGCTGCCGGTGGACACCGGGCGCTCGCTACTCGATATCACCCATCGTCTCGACTACCCCGGCCTGGCCGACGACGCCCGTGCGGTGGTCGAGCGCGAGACCACCATCGAACGCGAGGTCGTCGGCCACAACCAGCACTGGTACCTGGCCCGCTTGCTGCCCTACCGGGCCAGCGAGCGCAACGTCGATGGCACCGTGCTGACCTTCATCGACATCAGCCAGAGCCGCGCCGCGGAAGAACGCTTGCGCCAGGGCGAGGAACGCATGCGCCTGGTGGCCGAAAGCACCCATGACTTCGCCATCATCCTGCTTGACGAGCAAGGTCTGATCACCGACTGGAACACCGGCGCCGCACTGATTTTCGGTTATGGCAAGGACGAGGTCCTCGGCCAGCACTATCAGCTGATCTTCACCGAACAGGATCAGGCCAGCGGTGTGCCGGAACACGAGCTGCGCAGTGCCCGCCTCCATGGCCGCGGCCAGGACGAGCGCTGGCACGTGCGCAAGGATGGCAGTCGCTTCTACTGCAGCGGCGAGGTCTCCCGCCTCAAGGGCAGCAGCCTGCGCGGCTACGTGAAGATCGCCCGCGACCTCACCGGCCACAAGCGCCTGCACGACGAGCAGAGCAAGCAACTGGCCGAGTCGCAGAGCAGCAGCCACATGAAGGACGAGTTCTTCGCCGTCATGTCCCACGAGCTCAAGCATCCCCTGAATCTGATCCAGCTCAACGCCGAGATCCTGCGTCGCTCGCCGGCGGTGAAGTCTGCCAGCGCCGCCAGCAAGGCTGTCGGGATCATCTGTGACGCAGTATCCAGTCAGGCGCGGATCATCGACGACCTACTCGACGTCGCCCGCATCCGCACCGGCAAGCTCAAGCTCAAGACCCAGTTGATCGACCTGTGCGCAGTGCTACAGGGCATCCATGCGGTGGTGCTCAACGAGCAGCATCCTTGCACCGTGCGCCTGGCGTTACCGGCCGATGGCGCGCCGGTCTACGTCGATGCCGATGGCACGCGGCTCGAACAGATCATCTGGAATCTGCTGAACAACGCCTTGAAATTCAGCCCCGCAGGCAGCGAGATTCGCGTGGCGCTCGCCAGGCGAGACACACAAGCCCATCTGGAAGTGATCGACCAGGGCGTGGGCCTGACCGCGGATAGCCTCGAGAGCGTTTTCGACCTGTTCACCCAGGCTGCCCCGCAGTCGTCCGGCAATCACCGCGACGGGCTGGGCATCGGCCTGTCGCTGGTGCGCCAGTTGGTCGAGGCCCATGGCGGGACGGTGGCGGCTTATTCTCCGGGGCTTGGTTGCGGCACCACCTTCACGGTCTCCCTGCCATTGACCGCGCCCGAGCACCAGGCCCCGCCAGATGCGCCCGAGCAGGCCAGCGACGGCCGGCTGGACGGTATCAAGGTGCTGCTGGTAGACGACTCGAAGGAAATCCTCGAGGTCATGCAGCAGTTGCTGGAGATGGAAGGTGCGAACGTCGAGGCCTACAGCGACCCGCAAGCAGCGCTCGAGGCCGCCGCCGAGGGACGCTACGAGATCATCCTGTCCGATATCGGCATGCCGATAATGGACGGCCATGCCCTGATCAAGGCGCTACGGGGCCTGGAGCACCTGCGCTACACACCGGCCATTGCCCTGACCGGCTACGGCGCCAGCGCCGACCAGTACCGCTCACGCCAGTCAGGCTTCGATCGCCATCTGAACAAGCCGGTGGGCTATGACGAACTGGTCGAGGCCATAGAGACACTGTGCGGTTCGGTGCCCTATTGACCTGGCTCTGCGCCGTCAAAGCGCGGGCCACGGGCACCTGGCTGGATTCGCCGCCCAGTGTGGCGATGGTCATTCGCCCCTACTGCAGTGCCGTGGAACAGCGCTTTTAGAAGAGATCACGGAGTCGATCGGGTCAGTTGGTGAATCATTTGACTGGCCCTGTCTGCTTCCAGGCTCAGTCAGACGTGTCCTTTTCCTGAGCATCACGGCTCGCTTTTGCCGAGTCGTGCTCACCCATCCGCTGGTAATGCTTGCGCAGCGCATGCAGTTCCGCCGGCCCCATGTCCTCAAGGTCCAGCAGCGCCCTGTGCGCCCGCTTGGTGGTGCGCAGCAGCTCGTCGATCTTGATGTGCAACTCGTCGTTGTCGCGGTTCTGGGTGTTCTGGATCAGGAACACCATCAGGAAGGTGATGATGGTGGTCGAGGTGTTGATCACCAGTTGCCAGGTATCGTTGAAGTCAAACAACGGCCCGCTCACCCCCCAAACAATGATGAGCACTAGTGCGATGGCGAAGGTCATCGGACGTCCACTGCGGTTGGCCAACCATTGGGCAAATCGATCGAATTTCATGGTGTACCTCGATGTGTGCTCCTGCATGCGGTGGAGCCCCGCAGCACGGGCAAAGTTCCGGCTTTCTTGCCCCACCGGCGAACTTGCTCGCAACGCAGGCCATGCGCGGTACTGCTGTTGTTCGCCCGCTAAATGTTTGTCCCGCGGTCCTTCAGGCAACTGGTCTGGAAATCCGAGAATCCTTGCAGTGCGATGACTCGCGCTCAGGTCACAACTGAACACAGGCCTTCCTGTGTTCGACCAGAGGTGACCCCTTATGGCTGACAAAAGCGACTGACCTACTTGCCCAGGAGACCGACCATGAGCGACCCCAATCATCCAGATCCTTATGTCGATGAAGTCCCGCACGATCCCGGCGAGAAGATACCTGCGCCCGATCCGCAACAAGAGGCACCCGACTGGCCGGAAGGCCAGGTACCTCCAGAAGAGCAATCCGACGGCTGAAGGCCCGGCGCTTTCCAGGTAGCGCCACTCGTCAATCCTGCTGAACCCTCTCGATCCGCCACGGGTCGCTACTGATGAGTACATCAATCCAGGGGGCTGTGGTGAGCGAGATCCGCATTGGCATTTCCGGTTGGCGCTATGGCCCATGGCGCAAGGACTTCTACCCCAAGGGGCTGCGTCAGGACGACGAACTGGCGTTCGCCTCGCGGGCAGTCAACAGTATCGAGATCAATGGCTCGTTCTACGCGCTGCAGACCCCTGAACGCTACGAGCGCTGGCGTGACGATACGCCCGAAGATTTCGTGTTTTCGGTCAAGGCGCCGCGCTATATCACCCATGTGCGCAGGCTTCGCGAGATCGACGAAGCGCTGGCGAACTTCTTCGCCTCGGGCCCTTTGCTGCTGGGTGACAAGCTTGGGCCTTTTCTCTGGCAGTTTCCCCCAAACCTGAAATTCGACGTGCAGCGGTTCAGCGATTTTCTCGCCAAGCTCCCACATGACCGCTCGGCCGCCCGCCGCATTGCCCGCGACGCCGCCGAGCGCCTGCAAGGCAGCGGTGGGACTGCCATCAAGGGCAACGCACGCCTGCGCCACGCCGTGGAAATTCGCCATCCCAGCTTCCTTTGCGACACCTTCATCAACCTGTTGCGCAAACACAAGGTCGCCTTGGTGGTCGCCGACAGCGCGGGCAAATGGCCCTATGTCGAGGAGGTCACGGCCGACTTCATGTACCTGCGCCTGCATGGCGATGTCGAGCTCTACAGCAGCGGCTATACCGCCACCGCGCTGCGCCGCTGGCGCATGCGCATCCAGGCCTGGGCTGCAGGCGGCCAGCCGGAGGATGCCCAGCGCGTCGTGCGCCGCGCGCCGGCCAAGCGCGCCTCCCGTGACGTGTACTGCTATTTCGACAACGACCAGAAAGTGCATGCCCCTTACGATGCCCGCCGCCTGCTGGGCAAGCTCGGCCTTGACGGCGAGCTGGTGACCGAGCCCGGCGTCGAACCGCAGGAGCTGCTATGAACGGAACCTTGCCTGCCCCCCGCTGCATCATCGACAAGGTGACCGCCGTGCACCGCCTGACGGTGCTGACCCTCAACGTGCACAAGGGTTTTACCCTGTTCAACCGCCGTTTCATCCTGCCGGAGTTGCGCGAGGCGGTACGCGCTACCGGCGCCGATCTGGTGTTCCTGCAGGAGGTGCACGGCAGCCATCAGCAGCATGCCGAGCGCCACCCGACCTGGCCGACAGCACCTCAATACGAATTCCTCGCCGACAGCATGTGGCCGCAGTTCGCCTACGGACGCAACGCGGTCTATCCCCATGGCGACCATGGCAATGCGCTCCTGTCCAAATTTCCGATCCGAGTCCACGACAACCTTGACGTCACGATCCACGGCAACGAAGAGCGCGGCCTGCTGCATTGCCAGCTCGAAGTGCCAGGTCACGAGCAGGTGCACGCGATCTGCGTGCACCTGGGGCTGCGCGAGGAGCACCGCCAGCAGCAGGTCGACCTGCTGCTGGCCTTGCTCGACAGCCTGCCGTCGGACGAGCCGGTCATCGTCGCAGGCGATTTCAACGACTGGCGCCTGAAAGCGGATGTGCGGCTCTCGGGGCATCTGGTCGAAGCCTTCGGCAAGCCGGCGCGCAGCTTTCCCGCGCGCTTGCCGCTGCTGCGCCTGGACCGCATCTACCTGCGCCACGCACAAGCCGGCGACGCCCGGGTACTGTCCAGATACCCGTGGTCACACCTCTCCGACCATGCCCCGCTGGTGGCGCAGGTGACGCTATGAAGCTGCCCTGGAGCGAAGGCAATCACGTCCAGTTGCTGGTCAACGGCGAGCAGTACTATCCGCGCGTGCTCGAGGCCATGGCTCAGGCTCGCGAGGAAATACTCCTGGAGACCTTCATCATCTACGACGACAAGGTCGGCCAGGCCTTGCGCCAGGCCTTGATCGACGCCGCTCGGCGCGGGGTAAGGGTCGAAGTCGCCGTGGACGGTTACGGCACCGCCGACCTGCCCGACGAATTCATCGCCTCGATGACCGAGGCCGGGGTCCGTTTCCATTCGTTCGATCCGCAACCACGATTGGCCGGCATGCGCACCAACCTGTTCCGTCGCCTGCACCGCAAGATCCTGGTGATCGACGGACAACGCGCGTTCATCGGCGGTATCAACTACAGCGCCGACCACCTCGGAGACTTCGGCCCACAGGCCAAGCAGGACTACGCCGTGGAGGTCGTCGGCCCGGTAGTGGGCCAGGTGCATGCGTCCTCCTGCCGAATGCTCGCCCCCGTGCTGGATGCCGCCAGCCGAGTCCAGCCGAACAACATCGCCGCAGGCCCGGCCAGCGCCGTGCTGGTGGAGCGCGACAACCGGCGCCACCGCACCGATATCGAGGTCTGTTATCTGCAGGCCCTGCGCGAAGCCAGGCAACGTATCGTCGTGGCCAACGCCTACTTCTTCCCCGGCTACCGCCTGCTGCGCGAACTGCGCAACGCCGCTCGGCGCGGGGTCGAGGTGACCCTGATCCTTCAGGGGCAACCGGACATGCGCTGGGTCCGCGCACTCTCCCGGCTGCTCTACAACTACCTGTTGCGCGACGAGGTGCGCATCTACGAATACTGCCAGCGCCCGCTGCACGGCAAGGTAGCGTTGGTGGACGACGAGTGGACCACGGTGGGCTCGAGCAACCTCGACCCACTAAGCCTGTCGTTCAACCTCGAAGCCAACCTGCTGATCCGCGACCGGGCGTTCAACGCTGTGCTCTACCAACACTTGAGCGAACTGACCCGCGAACACTGCAAGGCCGTGACGCTCGAGCGCATGGTGCGCGGTTACTGGTGGCGTGCCCCCTTGATCTTCCTGGGCTTCCATATCACCCGCTATTTCCCGCGGATCGCCGGCTGGTTCCCGGCACACCGGCAACGCCTGCAGTCGCTGCAAAGCGAAAGCGAGGCTCCGGTCGACTACCAAGAGGGCAAGACTTGATGGCCACGCCACGCTGGAAGACCTGGGGCAAACGCCTGCTGACCGTGCTGTTCCTGGTATTGATCCCGGTGCTGCTGTTCACCCTGGCGCGCAACCTGGACTGGAACGAAGTCAGCCAGTCGCTGCGGGCCTACCGGCCCTCGACGTTGATCCTGGGGTTGCTGCTGGCCCTGTGCAGCTACCTGGTGTTCGCCAGCTACGACCTGCTCGCCCGCGCCTATACCGGCCACCGCCTGCCGGCCCGCCAGGTGCTGCCGGTGGCATTCGTCTGCTATGCGTTCAACCTCAACTTCACCACCTGGGTCGGTGGCGTGGCCCTGCGCTATCGGCTGTACGGCAGGCTGGGCCTGGATACCCCGACCATCACCCGCATCCTCACCCTGGGCCTGTTGACCAACTGGATGGGCTACCTGCTGTTGGCCGGCACCGTATTCGCCTTGGGCCTGGTCAAGCTGCCGGAGAACTGGACGGTAGGGGCCGGCGGCCTGCGGCTGATCGGCGTGTTGATGGTCGTGGTCGCGTTGGCCTACCTGTTCGCCTGCGCCTTCGCCAAGCGGCGCACGTGGGACCTGCGCGGGCATGAAGTCACCCTGCCGAGCCTGCGCCTGGCGTTGTGCCAGGTGGCCTTGGGTGCAAGCAACTGGGCGTTGATGGCGGCGTTGATCCATCTGCTGCTGCCACCGGAGCTGTTCTATCCCTCGGTACTGGGTGTGTTGCTGATCAGTTGCGTGGCGGGCGTGGTCGCCCATATTCCCGCCGGGCTTGGCGTGCTGGAGGCCGTGTTCCTGGCCCTGCTCCATGGCCAGCTCGGCCAGGGCACGCTGGTGGCCGCGTTGCTGGGTTATCGAACGTTGTACTACCTGATCCCGCTGCTGTTGGCGGTGGTCACCTACCTGATCCTCGAGAAACGCGCCAAGGCCTTGCGCCGACAGGTCGAGCCAGCCCTCGACAAGCGCTGATGGGCCGTGGGGCCCGGGAGGTACATCATGCGAATCGTTCCATGTATTGCACTGCTGGCCACCCTGGCCAGCGGCCAGGCAATGGCCGAAGGCTGCGACGTGGTCACGCGCTCATCCAGCGAGGCGGTCAAACCGGTGCAGCAGCACACCTGCTACAGCTACGCCAACATGCCGGCCGAAGCGATTGCCTGGTCGTGCAGCAACGAAAGCAAGGAGATGCTCAACAGCCAGAAACGCCGGGTCGAGCGTTGCGCCGACGGCAGCGTGGGCAGTTGCATCGCACCGCTGACCCAGGAAACCCTGGCCAACCCCGATGCCGCGGGGCGCAACGAGCCTTCCACCCGCCCCACCGTGCCCAAGGACGCGCGGATCATCACCTACTACTACGACACCCCCAGCCTGGGCCAGGCGCGTAGCGATTGCGAGCGCAGCAACGGTGTCTGGCAGACCCACTGACGTAGAGGAGAACGACCATGCCACGTGGAGAAAAAGACAAGTACACCGATAAACAGAAACGCAAGGCCGAGCATATCGAACAGAGCTACGAGGCCAAGGGCGTGTCCAAGGACGAAGCCGAAGCCCGCGCCTGGGCCACGGTCAACAAGCAGTCCGGTGGCGGTGAGCGCAACGGCGGTTCCGGGCAACAGAAAAGCCCGGCGGCCAAGGCCAAAGCGCGGGAGTCCTCGGCCCGGCGCGCAGTCGCGACAAAGCATGGCGTGCCCCGCTCCAGACAGCAGCTGGAGGACATGACCAAGGCCGAGTTGATGGACCGTGCGCGCAAGCGGCATATCGCCGGGCGCTCGACCATGCGCAAGGGAGAGTTGATAGAGGCCTTACGCAAAGTGGCTTGAGCCGCGCCGGCGTCCTTACAGGGCAATTTCAGTGCCGTTGCCGTTGCCGATCAAGAATCGAGCCTCATACCTACTAGCGACAGCTGCGCCAGCCCAGGCACCGCCCGTACCTCCGCGACTTCAGGAGGCCGAACGCAGGACTTGCGGAGGGAGGTGACGGGCATGGATGCCCGTCAAGCGCTGGGGCCCAGGATGGGCCCTGCAGCGCGGTCCTCCCGGGAGCAA
>NZ_VZZS01000032.1:0-76849 GCF_009650575.1 Pseudomonas sp. MNR3A
CGCTCGACTTTACGGGTTGTAAATGAGCATTCCGACCGGGCTGGCGCACCAGGCTGTTTTCAACGCAGCATCACCGAGTATCAAGGCTTTTCGTACAGAGCCTAGGATGGATATTGCCAGCGTCTTCGTCCTGTCATCCCTGTTGTTGTCGCCTCCTGACCATGGCTGAGGAATCAGTTCACACCCTTGAACGCTGGCTGGTTGAACGGAGCAACCTGTTCAATGAGTGCCCCAGCATGTGCATCCGCCTTGAAACCCCCTCCCGACGCCCTAATTTTACTTCTCTTTCCACCTCATTGCTGACAGAGCCTTTGCCGTCCAGGGCTAATATTCGAGCCCCTTCAGGCATTAAACTTTTAGGTAGCGTATGAATAGCGATTGCCGTCACATCCCCAGCCCCCCCTTCCACGAATGATTGTTTATGTACCTCTACCCGCGTGGCAACCATCTGCAAATCTTTCAATATGTATCGTGTGTGACTTCCATTTCCAATACTCGCAAGAAAGCGCTCCCGCAGCAGTATATCGCGCGCGTCTTGAGAGAAATGACGCTCGGACTTTCTTGGTTCAACGGCTGCCAGTGCGTGACGATTCGTAACATCCCAGCGCCAGATCGTGCGAGGAAGCTGATAAGCATTTTTTTCAGCAACTAATTTATATTGTTCGATAACGACACTCGAAGGGTGAATACGCTCGTCCTCACTTTTGTAGTTTGACTCCATCACCCAAGCAGCGGGAAAGAAGCTATTCTTGAAAGCATACGGTCCTATCTCCCGCTTGTAGGTAGATATGACCCTGTAGCCATTCTCATCGACATAATGTGCTATTCCCGCGCTAACCGCAGCATCCGTCTTTTCCATCAGCTGATTAACCGTCTCGGGATAACTGTATCCCTCTCCTTGTCTATCAACCAGCTCGGCTATTTCTTTGGGGGCTTGTCCATCCAGATCAACGAGAGTGACTGGCGAACTCCTGTTCATCCGGAACAGATTCGTACCGTCGATCAAACCGCCAGGATCTGCACTCAACCAACGCCCCACTTGTGGCTGGTAGTAGCGCCAACCGTAGTAATACAGCCCCGTCGCATCCAGCTCTTTGCCAGCATGGCGCAAGGTCCGTTGCGTCATAGTGTCGGTTTCAGTCGCAGGCTCATCACTGCCAACGGTACCGCCGTAAGGTGCGTACTCCTCACGGACGATGACCTTGCCAGCGGCATCCGTCTCCCCTTCCGAACTGTTCAGGTGATCGCTGAAGCCAAAGCGCAATTGCGTTTCGCCATTGAGTTCGTTCCTCACCAAACGCGCAGCCCCTACGTTGGTGATCAAGACATGGTGCAGAGGAGTGGCTACACCCGCCACAACATGCTGGCGCACCTCAAAGGCGTGGGTATACGTGGCCAACCGGGTCTGCGTGCCCCCTCCGATGGTCACCGTGTGGACTTTACGCGTCCGGCTACCACCCGTAGAGTAGTGGTAACACTCACTGTCATCCGCGGCATGTTTGCGACTCAGCAGCGTGACAGCTTTCAGCTGATTATCTGCGTGCCAGCGCAAGACTCTGCCGTCGGCCAGTTGTTTCTGCAGGCCACCGACCATAAACCCAGCCTCAGGCCCCACACCAGCGCCCTTGATCATCGCCCGGTTGCTGCCCAAGGCCACATCAAGCTCTCGCGTGCGTTGGCCTGCTCCACCGTCATGCCGAATCAACCAGAGATTGTTCCCGTCATCATAGGAATACGCTTCGCTGTAGGGTATCCAGACGCGGCCAGCGCTCGGATCTACATGGATACCCGACAACGGATGATGACGGGCCGCCGCTACCCGCTCACGCCCCGTGGCCGATACCAGCCGGTTCAACGTGTCGTAGACATAGTGCCGAAGCCCCGTGGCCTGCTGATTGTTGTGCCACTCAGGGTCCGCGCCTCGATCGTCGATACTGAGGATATTGCCGCCTGGATCGTAGTGATAACGCAGGTCGCTGATCACCAGGCTGCCCAGAGGATGGCCAGACGGGCGGGCGGTCAGGTGTCGCCTGAGACGTAGGGTACGAGGATCGTATTCGTAACGTTCCACGACGCCGTTACCGGCGGTTTGCTCAAGCAATCTGGAATCGGCGGCGTAGCGTACGTTGCGCAAGGTGACCACTTCCTCATCACTGCCGCCCTTCAGGTATCTGACCCGAGTCTGTTCCCGCGCACCGCTGACACCGTAAACCTGGATGACAGTGACATCGGCAGCATGAGCGGTGCCCAGCAGGGCGCCGGAGGCATCGAACTGGTTCAGGACCGCCAGGGGCTCCTCGACGTCCTCTTCTACAGCGAAAGACCAATCGGGTTGTTCTATCTCGACCTTTAACAGGCATTGCTCGGTAACCAAAGGATGGCCGGTCAACGAGAGACGCAGTGACCGGTCGATGCCTGCGTTATGGCGGGTTTCCAACAAATGCCCGCAAAGATTGCGAGCCTTCCACTGCGCGACCTGTGCAGGTGCATAGCTGTAGCGTTCACGCACGCGACCGACCTGAATGCCGGCCGCCATTTCCATCAACGCCAGTGGCCGCCCACCGAGAACCCCGGCTTCGTAGATCGTCGCAGTCGTTGTCTTCTGCGAATTGAGTGACCAGAGCGCGCGTCCGGCACTGTCCAGCAAAGTCAGAGAGGCATCTCCGTCTGCGGTATGAAGCAGCAACGGTTGATCAGTCAGCGTCGAAACCGTAATTGCATCGGCGTTACCAGTGGCGTCGTGGACAAGTGGGCGCGCGCCGAACAAGCGCGTGGTCCGACAAAGCCGATCATCGACTCGACGCTGCGCCAGCGCACGCGGTGGTGCATCCGCTGTGGCCGGGCTCCGCAGCAACGTCAGGGTACGGTAGGAGCCGGTGAGCGTCGGCGTGCCCGCATGCAGCGCGGCACTCTTGGTAATCCCGGCTAGGACGGGTCGCATCTTTATGCCTGCTCCAACGAAGCATCAACCGCGAGTGTCGTCGCCTCCCGAGCCCGCGTCACCTGGCAGAAATGCTAGGCCGTCTATCGGAATAGTTACCTTTTATGCAAGAGTAATTTTCGTTCCTGCCGCTGTTTCAAATGCCTGTTCAGGACTAACTTAGCCCTGTCTTCACTCACACTTGCCACGCAAGAAGGTTGTTTCAAATGTCCAACAGTATGGGTATTGCCAGCGTCTTCGTCCTGTCGTCCCTGTTGTTGTCGCCCCTGGCCATGGCTGAGGAATCGCCGGCCTTCGTCGCCCGTAACGCAGAGATCGCCGCCACCCTGCAACAGTCGCAGGACGCCTATGCCGCGCAGCATCAAGGTGCGGTAAAAGACGCGCAACAGACAGCTTCCAAAGTCACGAACGATGACAGTGCCGACAGCTGATCGGCAGCCGGAACACGCCCTGTTTTCCCCCGGCTACGCCATGGGCAGTGCCTGTGTCGATATGTTAGCCTTTTAAAGCCGCTGCGCATCAGCGGCTTTTTTTATGCGCTTTAATTATCAGCCGGTTTGTAACGTCCCTCATAAGAAACTGCAATTCCGACAATTAGAAACTGCCTCACTGTTAGACCAAAGGAGCATTTACTCGTGTCCCTCGCTTTCCGTTTCACGCCTCTGTTCGTTGCATTGGCCGCAACGATTCCCCATGCCGCCCAGGCGGACGACGAAAAAGCTGATGGTTTCATCGAGGGTTCGTCGCTGAACCTGCACTTTCGCAACGCCTACTTCAACCGCAACCAGCTCAACCAGGGTGTGCGCGACAATCGCGAGTGGGGCCAGGGCGCCGTCGCCCGCTTCGAGTCGGGCTATACGCCCGGTGTGATCGGTTTCGGTGTCGATGCCCACGCCATGCTGGGCCTGAAGCTCGATGGCGGTGGCGGCCACGCGGGCACCAGCATCCTGCCGACCCACCAGAAGAACGAAGACGAACTGGGCGCCGCGCCGCATTCGTTCTCCACCGCAGGCGCCGCGGTCAAGCTCAAGGGCTTCGACACTGAACTGAAAGCCGGTGACCTGTTCCTCACCAACCCAGTGATCGCCGGTGGCGAGACGCGCATGCTGCCGCAGACCTTCCGTGGTGTGGCACTGACCAACACCAGCGTCGAAGGGTTGCTGCTCGAAGGCGGCCAGGTGAGCTTCACCAAGCCCTACAACCAGAGCGGCCACCGCCGCATCGACACCTACTACAGCCAGCAGACCGACGACCAGCGCAGCAAGCACCTGTCGTGGGCTGGCGCCGCGTGGAACGGCACCGAGAACATCACCGCCAACCTCTATGCCGCCGAACTGAAAGACATCTGGAACCAGTATTACGCCGACTTCGACTACACCTACGCGGTCAATGATCTGGTCAGCCTCAACCCGGGCGTGCACTTCTATCACACCCAGGACACTGGCCAGTCGAAACTGGGCAAGATCGACAACAACACCTACAGCCTGCACTTCACCGTGGCGGCCGGTCATCACAGCGTCACTGCCGCCTACCAGCGGGTCAACGGCAATACGCCATTCGACTACATCAACCTGGGCGACAGCATCTACCTCGACAACTCGCGCATGTACTCGGACTTCAACGGCCCTAACGAGCGCTCCTGGAAGCTGCAGTACGACTATGACTTCGCCGGGCTCGGCATCCCGGGGCTGACCTCGTCGCTGTCGTATTCGCGCGGCAAGCTGGACCTCACCAAGGCCGATCCGAACAGCGTCGGCTATGGCCACTGGTACAGCGAGGACGGCAAGGATGCGCGCCACTGGGAACGCGACCTGGACGTGAAGTACGTGTTCCAGGAAGGCCAGTTCAAGGACCTGTCGGTGCTGCTGCGCTATGCCAGCCATCGTGGCAGCCAGGGGTACTCGGCTGTGGATAACGACAACGACGAGTTGCGTGTGATCGTCGACTATCCGCTGAACGTGTTCTAATCGGCCCTCTCTCAGCGGATGGCACCGGCGTTGCCGGTGATCGCGGGACGAGCCCGCTCCTACAGTCCTGTAGGGGCGGGCTCGTCCCGCGAACCCCTGATGCATTTCCGACGGACTAATCTTGTCCGACAATTGCCACTTCCCTAGAATATCGCCGCCGCTTTATAGCCCTACCCTCACGGAAAGAGGGGCCTATGCAGTAGCGAGCCCGATGTTGCACACCCGATCCCCGCGCCCCATCCTCCCCAGGCCTCACCCCGAGCTGATCCTCAACCTGGGCAGTTGCCTCGCCGTGCTCGCGATTGTAGGCATCGTCAGCTATCTGCTCGGCCGCGAACGGGACAGTGTCGAACAGTCCTCCATCCGCGCCTCAAGCAACATCGTCCAGCTCATCGAAAGTGACATCCTGCGCAACGCCGAACTCTATGACCAGTCGCTCAAGGGACTGATCTGGGCGGTCGGGCGCAGCGAGCTGCCGAAGGTGCCTGGCCCGTTGCGCCAACGCCTGCTGTTCAACCAGGCCTTCGTCGACCGCAGCCGCGGCGATGTGCTGTGGCTCGACGCCCAAGGCGATGTGGTGGGCGACTCCACCAGCATCATTCCACGCCAGGCGAACTTTGCCGGCACGGGGGTGTTCAAGGCCCACCAGGCCAACGCCAACCTCGGTCTGCTGGTCGGCCCACCGTTCAAGGCGCGGCTTGGCGATCTGGACTGGTGCATCAGTTTCAGCCGGCGCATCCCCGGCCCCAACGGTGAGTTCGCAGGCCTGGCCACCGGCGCCCTGCGCCTGTCATATTTCAACGAACTGTTCCAGCGCCTGGACATCGGCGAGCACAGCAGCATCAACCTGCTCAACACCAGCGGCCAGTTGCTCGCTCGCGAGCCGACCCGGCCACAAGACCCAGCGATCGGCAGCGACTTCAGCCAGCAACCCAATTTCCGGCGCATTCTCCAGGAGCACAGTGGCAGCTTCAGCGCGCACTCGAACCTGTTCGACGAGCGGCGCATGTATACGTTTGCGCGCGTGGGCGAACTGCCGCTGATCGTGCTGGTGGCGCACTCTTCTTCCGAAGTCTTCCAGGCCTGGCGGCGCACGGCGCTGATCGTCGGCCTGGCCACGGGGGTGCTGTGCCTGGGCATACTCTGGCTGACCGTGCTGCTGGGGCGCGAACTGCGTCGGCGCCACGATGCCGAGCAAGGCCTGGCCACGCTGGCAGCCACCGACAGCCTTACGGGCCTGGCAAACCGACGTCGCCTTGATCAGGTCCTGCGCCAGGAATGGGCACGCGCGCAACGCAACCGCTCGGCGCTTGCGGTCCTGATGGTGGATGTGGATCACTTCAAGGCGTTCAACCAGCGCCACGGTCATGCCGGCGGTGATCATGCCCTGCGTGAAGTGGCGCGCACCATCAATCGCTGCATTCGCAGGCCGGCCGACCTGGCAGCGCGTTATGGTGGCGAGGAGTTTCAGGTGGTGCTGCCGGAAACCGAGCTGGCCGGCGCGTTGCTGCTGGCCGAACGCATTCGCCTGAGTGTCGAGGCGATGCCGCGATTCGGGTCCGATGAGCGACCGATCACGGTCAGCATTGGCATCGGCCTTTACCAACCCGGCACCCAGCACGACCTGACAGCAGTGCTGGGTGCCGCGGATGAAGCCCTTTACCGGGCCAAGGCGGGGGGCCGTAACCGGGTAGAAGGGCCTGTCACGCCTGTTACTTAGGAGCGGGCGCGGGCAGCGTCACGCAGTGCTTTCACCTGGTCGTGATTGCGCTGTACGCCTTGCAGTTGGCGATCGACCAGGGTCAGCGCGTTCTGCGCGTTGGGGTTATTGAGCTTGACGAGCTTTTCTCGGGCTTCCTTGTAGGCCTTCAGGGCATGGTCTTCGCCCCGCTCCACTTCGTTGAGCACCGCTTCTTCATCCTTGCCGGTCACCATCGACTTGAGGTTGACCCAGCCCCGGTGAATATCACCGCTCAAGCTGGTCGAGGTCTCGGGATCGCCACCAAGATGACGTACTTCGGCCTGAAGTTCGGCAGCGGCCTGGTTACACGCCGTCGCTCGCTGGACGAAGAATGTCTTCAGCTCAGGATTCTTGACGTCATCGGCCGACTCCTTGAAACCCTTCTCGCCATCCTTGCTGTACTCGATCAGGTTGTTCAGCACGTCGATCACGTCTTTGTTGGGATTGCTCATGGGGTAACTCCTTGGCAGGTGATAGTCCCTATGACAGGAGCAGTCTTCATGCCAAGCCTGGAAAATATGAAAAATCCATAAAAATCATATAGTTATTTTTTAAGCGCAACGGCAGGGAAGCGGTGTTCTGCATGATCGCCGCTTGCGCGCTCGTGCAGATTGCAGGGTGGATGCGCGCAGCGATTGCTGTATGGTCGGCGTTTTCAGCGCACCAGGTTCACCGAATGAAACCCGAATCCCTGCAACTGCTGGTCACACGGACCATGCCCTTCGGCAAATACCAAGGCCGGATCATCGCCGATCTGCCGGGCGACTACCTGGCCTGGTTCGCGCGCAAGGGCTTTCCGCCCGGAGAGCTGGGCGGGTTGCTGGCATTGATGCATGAGATCGATCACAACGGTCTGGGGGAGTTGCTGGTGCCCTTGCGGCACAAACGTTGAGATCGTTGATGGAGGCCTCGCGGGCACGCCTGCGAAGCCTCCACCATTGCCCCCAGGGCGATCACTTGGCCGGGGCCACCACCATCTCCACTCGCTCAGCCTTCTTGATCAGCGCGTACACCACCGCCGTCACCAGGCTTCCGGCCAGGATCGCCAGCAGGTACAGCAGCGCATGGTTGATCGCGTTGGGGATCAGCAGCACGAACAGGCCACCGTGCGGCGCCATCAGCTTGCAGCCGAAATACATCGACAGCGCCCCGGTCAGCGCACCGCCGGCGATGCTCGCCGGAATCACCCGCAACGGGTCCTTCGCAGCAAAGGGAATCGCGCCTTCGGAGATGAAGCAAAGCCCCAGTACCAATGCCGCCTTGCCTGCCTCGCGCTCGCTCTGGGCGAACTTGCGCCGGACCAGGAAGGTTGCGATTCCCAGGCCGATTGGCGGCACCATGCCAGCGGCCATGGTCGCCGCCATCGGCGCGTAGCTCGACGAGGCCAGCAAGCCCACCGAGAAGGCATAGGCCGCCTTGTTGATCGGCCCGCCGAGATCGATGCACATCATCCCACCCAACAGCAATCCGAGCAGGATCGCGTTGGTGGTACCCATGCTGTCGAGAAAGCGCGTAAGCCCCTCGAGCATGGCCGCCACCGGATGACCGACCACGTAGATCATCACCAGCCCGGTGAACAGGCTGGCCAGCAGCGGAATGATCAGGATCGGCTTGAGCGCTTCGAGGCTGGCGGGCAGACGCGCCCAGCGGCTGATGGCCTTGGCGCTGTAGCCGGCAAGAAAGCCCGCGACGATACCGCCAATGAACCCCGCACCCAGGGTGCTGGCCAGCAGACCACCGATCATGCCTGGGGCAAGGCCCGGGCGGTCGGCGATGGACCAGGCGATATACCCCGCCAGCATCGGCACCATCAGTTTGAATGCCGCCTCGCCACCGATCTGCATCAAGGCCGCAGGCAAGGTGCCCGGCTCCTTGAACGCCTCGATGCCGAAGACGAACGACAGAGCGATCAGCAGCCCGCCCGCCACCACCATCGGCAGCATGAACGACACACCGGTCAACAGGTGCTTGTAGACCCCGGCCTTTTCACTTTTCGCGGGCGTATCGGCCGTGCCTCCGGCGCTTTCCTGCTTGCCGTCGGCCAGCGCTTTTTCGAGGGTCGCCCGCGCCTGCTTGAGGGCGATGCCGGTGCCGCATCGATAGATGCGCTTGCCCGCAAAGCGTGCCGTCGGCACCTCGATGTCGGCAGCCAGCAGCACCACGTCCGCCTGGGCAATGGCATCGGCCGACAATGGGTTGCGGGCGCCCACCGAGCCCTGGGTTTCGACATTGAAACCGTAGCCCAGCTCCCGGGCGGCCTGCTGCAGGGCTTCGGCCGCCATGAAGGTATGGGCCACACCGGTCGGGCAGGCGGTGACCGCCACGATACGCGGCGTAGCGCTGCGACCGGGCACCTCGGCGACGCTCGCCTCGAGCACCTTGGCGTTGGCCGCGGCTTCATCGAGGAAACCTTCGCGATCAGCCAGCGCCTGGGCGGGGGTGCTTTGGTACACAGGCTTGCCGACGAAACGGCTCAGGTCCACCGAACCGGTACTGACCACCAGCACCCAGTCGGCCTCGGCGATCTGTGCAGGGCTCAGGCGCCGCTCGGGGTGCTCGGCATCCCACACCTCGACACTGGTACTCCAGCCCCGACGTTGGGCCGCGGCGGCCAGCAAGCGTGCACTCAATACACTCGACACCTGGCCATTCGGGCAGGCGGTGACGATCGCAATGTTCATCGGCGAGCCTCTTGTTGTTGTTCTGTCAGTTGCACGGCAGCTTCAAGGCGCGACAGCTGTTCGCGGTCGTCGATGCCGAAGCCCACCTGAGTCACCGCCTGGGCGGCGATGGCAGTGGCGCGGCGCAAGGTCTGCCCGGCACTCTCGGCTTGCAGCAAGCCATGAACCATGCCCGCCACCAGCGAGTCGCCCGCGCCCACGGTACTGGCGATGCTCACCTTGGGCGGCTGGGCATGCAGGGCCAGGTCAGCGGTGAACCAGTTGACCCCGTGCTCGCCCTGGGACACCACCACGTGGGTGACGCCGCCGTCGAGCAGGCGCTGGGCGGCATCACGCTGCTCGGCAAAAGCCTGCACGGTGATGCCGAACAGCTCGCCGAGCTCATCGGTATTGGGCTTGACCAACCAGGGCGTACTTCGCAGACCGGCGCGCAAGGCCTCGCCGCTGGTGTCCAACGCCACCTTCAGGCCCTGGGTGACCAACTGGCCCAGCAACTGGCAGAACCACTGCGCGCTGACGCCACGTGGCAAGCTGCCCGCCACCACCACCACGTCATGCCCAGCCGCCCGTTGCGCCAGGTACTCGAGCAACTCGGCCTGGGCCGCGTCGTCTACCTGAGGGCCCAGGCCATTGACATCGGTGACCCGGCCATCGGCCTCGACCAGCTTGATGTTGGTGCGGGTTTCGCCTGGCACGCGAACGAACCCGTCGTCGAAGCCGCGACGGGCAATCAGCGCTTCGAAAGGCTGCAGGTTATCGCGCCCCAGAAAACCGCTGACCGTCACCTGATGCCCAAGGTCAGCCAGCACCTGGGCAACGTTCAGGCCCTTGCCGGCGGCGTGGCTGCACTGTTCATGAGTGCGATTGACCTCGCCTGCGCGCAGCTGCTCGAGGGTGACCGTGAGGTCGATCGCAGGGTTGAGGGTCAGGGTGAGAATCTTGGCCATTTCAGTCACGCTCCACCAGCGCCCGTACCGCCTCGGCGCTGTCCTGTTGCAGGGCCTCGCGCGCCAGGGCGCGGGCCGTCGAGTAATCGGCCTGGCGCACCAGGGCCTTGACTTCGGCGACACTGCGCGCCGCGACGCTCAGTTCGTCCACCGCCAGCCCCAGCAGCACTGGCACAGCGTGCGGATCGGCCGCCAGCTCACCGCACACGCCCACCCACTTGCCTTCGGCATGGGCGGCGCGCACGGTCATGTCGATCAGTTGCAGCACCGCCGGGTGCAGGCCATCGGCCTGGGCCGACAGGCTCGGATGGCCACGGTCGATGGCCAGGGCGTACTGGGTCAGGTCGTTGGTACCGATGCTGAAGAAGTCCACCTCCCGGGCCAGTTGCGGGGCCAGCAGCGCAGCCGACGGCACCTCGACCATGATCCCCACCTGCAGGTCATTGACCGGGATCTCCTCACGCAACCGCTCGACCATGGCCTTGGCCGCGCGCCACTCGTGCATCTGGCCGACCATCGGGAACATGATCCGCAGTGGCCGGTCGTCGGCCGCCCGCAGCAAGGCGCGCAACTGCTCCTCCATGACCTGCGGACGCTGCAGAGTCAGGCGCACGCCACGTACGCCGAGGAAAGGGTTGTCTTCGTCGGCGATCGGCCAGTAGGGCAAGGGTTTGTCACCGCCCACATCGAGGGTGCGCACCACCAGCGGGCGCCCCTGCAGGCCATCGAGCACGCGGCGATACTCCGCTTCCTGTGTGGCGACATCCGGCAGTTGCGGATGGGCCATGAAGATCAGTTCGGTGCGCAACAGGCCGACACCTTCGGCGCCAAGCTCCACCACCTTGTCGATGCCACTGCTGTCACCGATGTTGGCGAAGACTTCGACGGCATGGCCATCGCGGGTCACGGCCGGCTCGTGGCGATTCGCCCAGGCGACCTGCAAACGCTGCTCACGCTGATCGCGTTCGGCCAACGCACGCTGCAGCTCATCGGCAGCTGGCGCAACGCTGACCTTGCCGCGCTGGCCGTCGAGCAACAGCGGCGTGCCCGCCTCCACCAGCAGGATCGCCGCCCCGGCACCGACGACCGCCGGAATGCCCAGGGCGCGGGCGACGATGGCACTGTGTGCGGTGGCCCCTCCTTGCGCGGTCACGATGCCAGCAACCCGCGCCGGGTCGAGACGCGCCACATCGGACGGCCCGACTTCAGCCATCACCAGCACATAGGGCTGTTGCGGCTCGGCCTGCTCGGCGACGCCACACAGCTGCGCCAGCACCCTTCGGCCAATGTCGCGCAGGTCGGCGGCACGTTCGGCGAGCAACGCATCGCGCAGCGCCTCCTGCTGGCTGGCGGCCGCCTCGATCACCGCCATCCACGCCGCTGCGGCACTTTCGCCCTGGGCCAGGCGCAGATCCACCTCATCGCCCAGTGCCGGGTCGGCGAGCATCTCCTGGTGTGTGATGAAGATCTCACCGATGGCCTTGTCGCTGCGCTGCACCAGTGTCTGCAGCTCGGCGTCGACCGCCGCCAGGGCAGCACGCAGCCTGGCACGCTCTTGGGCGCAGGATTCGCCGCGCAGCGGATAATCGAACTGGCGCTCAATCCTTACATGGGCCGGCCCGCTGGCGATGCCTGGCGCTGCACCGACGCCCTGGACCTGGCTACCGGGCAGCGGCGCTTGCAAGGTTTCGCGCACCACCTCGGCGACCGGCAGGGCAAGCGCCGGCAACGGTTCGACGTCCTCGCCCAGGCCCTGTTCGATGGCTTCCAGCAACACCGGCAGGGCATCACTGGCGATGGCCGGCTCGGCGATCAGCTCCAGCTCCTGCCCACGCCGGGCCCCTAGTGAGAGCAGGCGACTCAGGCTTTTCACCGACACGCCGGGATGGCCGCTGTCGGTCAGGCGGATGCGGATTTCACCCTCGAAGCCCTTGGCCAGTTGCGCCAGCACCTTCGCCGGGCGGGCATGCAGGCCATGGGGGTTGGCCAGTATCACGCGCACGCTGGGCCAGTCGGGCGGCGCCTCGCCGCCCAGCACCTGCAACACATCGCGGCTGCTGGTGGCCTGGTAGAGGGTCTGCCCGCGCCCTTCGATCAGCACCTGACAGAGGCGCTCGAGCAACGCCTGGTGCGCAGCGCCAAGACTGGCCAGGCAGAACAGACCGTTCAAGGGCTGATCGCGATGCCGCAGGGGCTGCTGCGGGGTCACGAACGCCAGGCCCGGCTGCAGCACCTCGCGCTCGCTGTGCAACCACCACAGCCCCTCTCCCAGCGGAAGTGGCTCGGCCTGCTGCAACAGCGCTGCGAAACCACTGTCCACACAGCCGCCACGCTGCAGCAGGCGCGCACCGCGCCAGGCCAGTTCAGCGAAGTCTTCGGCGGGCAGGTTCAGACCGATCAGTTGTGCATCCAGCGCCAGTTCGCGCGGCGCCCCCTGCAACAGCTTGAGCAGTGCGTCGGCAGAGCTGGCGCGGCGCAGCGCCTCGGCCAGGTCGGTTTCACCAAGGGCGCGCGTCAACAGTTGCAACAGGCGCAGGTGTTCGTCAGAGCGCGCGGCGATGCCAATCGCCAGGTAGACGATATGCCCATCGCCCCAGTCCACCCCTTCGGGAAACTGCAACAGGCGAACACCGGTGGCAAATACCAGGTCGCGGGTCTGCGGGGTACCGTGGGGGATGGCGATGCCTTGGCCGAGAAAAGTCGAGCCCTGCGCCTCGCGCGCCTCAAGGCCCTGTAGGTAACCCTCGGCGACCAGACCGTCGCTGACCAGCCGATCGGCCAGCAAGCGCAATGCCGCCGCTTTATCGCTGGCGACCTGGCCCATGGCTATCTGCTCTCTCGCGAGCTCGAGCATGACCTTCTCCTTTTGCAGTACCCGTCGCTCGGGACTGAGGTTATTGTTGTGGGATTCAACGCGTTTTTTCACCCGCGGGCTCAGGGGCAGTTCCCGTTCAATCGGATGCTGAAACGTTTAATCTGACCAGGCGGCCACGTTACTCGATAATCTGCGTAGGAAAAAGCCCCAGTTTGTCGGAACAATTGCGACAATGGTCGCCTGCACTTGGACACAATTCTGAGTAAGACTACCCGATCAGGCGCCCCTGGCCGCCCCGGTAATAACAAGGAAAATGCGGTGAAACTCAGCGATATCGCACGTCTGGCCGGTGTTTCCGTGACCACTGCCAGCTACGTCATCAATGGCAAGGCCGAACAGCAGCGCATCAGCAACGCCACCGTCGAGCGAGTGCGCGCGGTGGTCGAGGCCCACGACTTCACGCCCAACCCCCAGGCGGCGGGCCTGCGCAGCCGGCACACACGCACCCTCGGCTTCATCCTCCCGGACCTGGAAAACCCCAGCTACGCACGCATCGCCAAGCAGCTCGAACAAGGCGCGCGAGCCCGTGGCTACCAGTTGCTGATCGCCAGCAGCGATGACCAGCCTGAAAGCGAACGCCAGTTGCAGCAGTTGTTCCGCGCTCGCCGCTGCGATGCGTTGTTCGTCGCCAGTTGCCTGCCGCCGGAAGATGACAGCTATCGCGAAATGCAGAGCAAGGGCCTGCCAGTGATTGCCATTGACCGTCGCCTCGACCCCGCGCACTTCTGCTCGGTGATCAGCGACGATCGCGAGGCCAGCCGCCAACTCACCGAAAGCCTGCTGGGCAGCAAGCCTCGCAGCATCGCCCTGATCGGTGCGCGTCCGGAGCTGTCGGTCAGCCAGGCCCGCGCCGGAGGATTCGACGAGGCCCTGCAGCGTTTTGATGGCGAAGTTCGCCGTTACGAAGGCGACGCCTTCAGCCGCGCCTGTGGCCAGCGCCTGATGGAAACGCTGATCGATGAGCTCGGCGACCTGCCCGACGCCCTGGTGACGACCTCCTATGTGTTGCTGCAAGGCGTCTTCGATGCCCTGCAAGCCCGTGCCAGCGAGCCACGTGAGCTGCAACTGGGCACCTTCGGCGACAATCAGTTGCTCGACTTCCTGCCGCTGCCGGTCAACGCCATGGCCCAGCAGCACGGCCAGATCGCCGCCACCGCACTGGAGCTGGCCCTGGCCGCCATCGAGCAGAAGACCTACGCCCCCGGCGTACATGCCGTGGCGCGAACCTTCAAGCAGCGCATCTCGGCCTGAACATGCGCCTGATCGACACCCACACCCACCTGGACTTCCCCGACTTCGACGCCGACCGCGAGCGCCTCCTGGCCAACGCCACGGCGCTGGGGGTCGAGCGCATGGTGGTACTGGGGGTGGATCAGGGCAACTGGCAGCGAGTCTGGGACCTGGCCTGCAGCGACACACGCCTGCCGGCCGCCCTCGGCCTGCACCCGGTGTACCTCGAGCAGCATCAGCCCGAACACCTGGCGCAACTGCGCGGGTGGCTCGAACGCCTGCGGGGCGACCCGCGCCTGTGCGCGGTCGGCGAGTTCGGCCTGGACTATTACCTGCCCGAGCTCGACAAGACACGCCAGCAGGCCTTGTTCGAAGCGCAATTGCAGATGGCCTGCGACTTCGACTTGCCTGCGCTGCTGCACGTACGCCGCAGCCATGCCCAGGTGATCGCCACGCTCAAGCGCTACAAGCCCGTACGCGCAGGCATCATCCACGCCTTCGCCGGCAGCTACGAAGAAGCACGCGAATACATCAAGCTCGGATTCAAACTGGGCCTGGGAGGCGCCGCCACCTGGCCGCAAGCCTTGCGCTTGCGCAAGACCTTGCCCCGCTTGCCATTGGAGAGCGTGGTACTGGAAACCGACGCGCCAGACATGCCGCCGGTGATGCACCCCAATGCGCGCAACAGCCCCGAACATCTGCCCGATATCGCCCGAGCGCTGGCCGAGGTCATGGGCGTGGAGTACACCGCGCTGGCCGCAGCCAGTACGCGCAACGCTTGTGAGCTGTTCGGCTGGTAGCCGTGCAGGCGGTCACTCTTCGAACAGGGTGCAGGCCATCACCAAGGCGTCTTCACGTCCGCCAGCGGCCGGGTAGTAATCCCGACGCCGACCGATTTCGTTGAATCCGTAGCGTTCGTACAAACGATAGGCCGACTGGTTGCTGGCACGTACTTCCAGGAAACACTCGCGCCCATTGAGCTGCCAGGCCCGCGCCATCAGGTGGTCGAGCAGCCGCAAACCCAGGCCGCGCCCCTGGTTTTCTGGCTTGACCGTGATGTTGAGCAGGTGCGCTTCGTCGATGATCACGTTGATCACGCCATGCCCGACCTGTTGCTGGCCGTCGAACATCAGCCACACTTCGTAGGACTTGAGCGCATCCTGGAAGATCCCGCGGGTCCAGGGGTGGCTGAAGGCGGCATATTCGATCTTCAGCACGCTATCCAGATCCGCCTCGGTCATCGGGCGGAAACTGATCGAGTCACTCATTCAACGCTCTTCCAGCGCGCCATCAGCTGGCGCATCGCTTTCCAGACGTCCGCCTTGCGTTGCGGCTCGTCCATCAACAGTTCAAGACCCGGCAACACCCAGACATCGCCCAGGCCATCGATCTTCAGTGCTTGGTAGTAGGCCTGGGCATCGGCGTCGCCGGCAAAACGCACCGCTGGCAGGCCGATCAGCCACAGGCAGGTGCAGGGGGCCTCTTCGAGGCGGGCCTGGATGAAACCCTGGACGAAATCACGCGCTGCCTCCGGCCCCTGCTCCATGTTGCCGCGCACGAACAGCGGCCAGCGCACCGGCTCGCCGATGATCTGCGGCGCGTCCGGCAGGCCGGCGGCGCGCAGCATGTCCTTGAGCAACAGGTAAGAAGGGTCGCGGCTCTGGAACGGCTGGCCGGTGGCGAGTTCCACCAGCAACAGGCACGTGCCGGCACGCAGCAGCTGCAGGGCGAAACGCGGCGGCGGCACCGGGGCTGGGCGTGCGGCCTTGGGGGCTTCCTCTTCGCGCTCGACCGGCTTGGCAACGGGCTTGGGTGTGCTGCCGGGGCGTGGGATCTCGATTTTCGGGCGTTCGCCGGAGCGGGCATGGGTCGGCGCCGCTTCGCCCTGCGCAGGCGCCTGGCGCACAGGCTGCGCCTCGACATCCAGATCCTCGACCGGCGCCACCGGCAACAGCAGCTCGGGGCGCGAAGGTGCGGCGAACGGCAGTTCGGCACGCGGCAGCCAGTGCACCACTTGCATGGCGGAAAGGTAGGCGCGGCGGCGGGGTTCGGTCAGCAAGGCTCGGGTATCCGGGGGTTTGGTTCAGTCGGGCATTCTAACGCTGTTGGCGGCGTCGTGCCGCAACAGGCTGGCGGAAATTTATTGCCTCTGTCGGCCTCTTCGCGGGCAAGCCCGCTCCCACGGGGCAGGCGCTGTATCTGTAGGAGCGGGCTTGCCCGCGAAGAGGCTGGCACAGATCAACGCAAATCCCGGACCAAGGGGTGAAATCCTCCCCCCCGTATGCAGTACAATCGCCCCTTTTATTTGGCAAGAGTCGACCCGCCAATGATCGAACCCAAGCGCGTCCTGCGCGCCCTAGCCGAACACTGGGCCCTGATCGAGCCGCTGTGCGAGCGCTTCGACCAGGGCACCCTGAGCCTGGTCGAGCTGCGTCAGCAACTGGCCCGCCAGCAGGTGGAGAGCACGCCGCAGGACATCACCCAGCTGCTCGACGTGTGGATTCGCCTGGATATCCTGGTCCCGGTGGCCAAGAGCCCGAACCGCTTCGAGCTCAACGCGCAGATCCACGACTTCCTCGCCTACCTGCGTCGCGAGCACCGCCTGGGCCTGTGCCTGGAGATCGAAGCCTATCTGCGCCACCTCGAGCGCCTCGCCGGGCACATCCAGGACGCCTTCGACAACCGCGACAGCGACGACCTGGCGCGCCAGCTGCGCCTGCTCGACATGCGCGTGCGCGATGTGCTGAAGAAGCTCGACAACGACGAACAGGCGCTGGTCGCGGTGGCCGAACGGGCCAAGACCAGCAACCGCCAGATCCCGCTGCGCCAGCGCTACGCCGAAGTGCTGGCGACCTGGGACGAATACGTCGAGCCGATGATCCAGCTGGTCAACGCCGACGGTGCCTTCGAGCAGGGCGTACGCAAGGTCGAGACCGTGCTGCTGCGCCTGTTGGGCGAGCAGGCGCGCCTCGGCCACTTGGTCGATGACGACATGCTGCTGCGCACCCACGCGCGCATCCTCGAGATGCAGACCAGCGCCCAGCTCACCCTGCGCCACGCCCGCGAGCTGCTGCTGCCGCTGCGCGAGGAAGCGCGCCGGCACAACGCCGTCACCCGCGGCGCGGCACTGGCGCTGTCGGTGATCCGCAAGAAAGGCATCGATGCCGTACCGCAAGCGGCCATGCCGATGTTCACCCGTCCGCACAGCACCTTCCTCGGCAGCGCCAGCCAGGTCGAGGCCTATGTCTATGCCCTGGCCCGCTTCGAGCCCAAGCCTGCGCGCTTCCCCAAGGCGCACAAGACCCACAAGGGCCCGCTGCCACGCGCGCCGCGTACGGTCAAGGAAATGCTCGAACGCTGCGAAGACGCCCTGCCGCTGCCGGACCTGATGGTCTGGCTGCTGGAGCAGGAACCCGAAGGCGCCACCGATGAGTTGCTGTACTGGTTCTCGCGCCTCTCGCGCGAGAAGCGCTTCAGCCGCGAGCGCCTGCAGCGCCAGGACTACACCACCCGCGAACACCTGGTCAGCCTGCGTTCCTTCGCCCTGACATCCAGCCGCGAACAACAACCGGCAGCCACCGAATCCACCGCGAGCCCAGCCAATGCATCTTGATCTTTCCGAACTGTCCCAGCTCGCGCCGATCTTCCGCGAGCTGTTCAAGGGCTTCCACGTCAGCCGCCGCGACCCGGAACTGTACGCCCAACTGTCGAACTTCCAGGACCAGTACCGCACCCTGTTCAAGGCGCTCGGTTTCGAGCTGGTCTGCGACACCCGTGGCTTCTACTACTTCGTCCCCGAGCAGGCCGCCGCGCAGGTCAACAAGACCGCCCAGCGCCTGTCGCTGTTCACCTTCATCCTGGTCGAGCACCTGGCCGACCAGGGCCGCGACCCGATGGCCGTGCTCGACGGCGGCAGCATCGGCCGCGACGAGTTGCCCTCGCTGCTGGAGAAATACCGCGACCTGTTCCTGCAGGCCGAAGTGCAGACGGTCGAGGAGCTCGAAGAGAAGATCCTGCGCCGCATGACCCAGCTGGGCTTCGCCCATGAAGAAGGCGGCATCTACCGCTTCCTGCCGCCGATGCACCGCTTCCTCGATGTGTGCCTGTCGGTCCAGCAGGACCGCGACCTGGCCGCCACCCTGCACAGCGACCTGCCGCTGCCGGTCCCGGTGCTGGTCGAGGAAGAAACCCCGGAACAACTCAACCGCACCGACGATCCGCTCGACCTCACCCCCTTCGAGGGCGAAGAGAGCGAAGAGGACGCCCTGGCCCGGGCCATCCGCGAAGAGCAACAGGAGATTGACGCATGAGCCAGGAACGCTACGGCATTCGCCGCTTCGCACTGCTCAACACCGCCGGCTACAGCCTCGGCCTGTTCCCGCTGGAACATCCGCTGTCGGTCTATGGCGCGAACAACCTGGGTAAATCGGCATCGATCAACGCCCTGCAATTCCCGATCCTGGCGCGCATGTCGGACATGAGCTTCGGCAAGTACAGCCTGGAGCAATCGCGGCGTTTCTACTTCGCCAGCGACACCAGCTACATCCTCTGCGAACTGAACCTGCCCCACGGCCCGCACGTGATCGGCGTGGTCGGGCGCGGCCCGGGCGGCGGCTTCGGCCACCAGTTCTTCGCCTACCAGGGTGAGCTGGACCTGGCTCACTACCAGAAAGACGACACCTGCCTGCGCCAGAAGGAGCTGTTCACCAACCTCGAGCGCAACGGCCTCAAGGCCTACGAACTCAAGCCGGACGAACTGCGCCGGCTGCTGGTCGGCGGCCACACCTCGGTGCCGCTGGACCTCACCCTGATCCCGCTGCGCTCGACCAGCGAGCAGAGCCTGAAGACCTTCCGCGCGCTGTTCATCAACCTGCTGCACATGCGCGAGATCACTGCCGCCAAGCTCAAGCAGCTGTTCCTGGATGCCTTCGAGCACAGCCTGCGCTCGGGCAGCGTCGACTACATTGCGGCTTGTGAAGAAGCCTTCCGCGACGTGCGCCGCATGGAGCAGGACTACAACGCCCTGGTCGCTGCCGGTCCGCTGGTCGAAGCGCTTGCCGGCGGCGTGGCCCAGCGCGACATCCTGCGCGGCAAGCTGCACCGTCTCTCCCCCCTGCTCGACAGCCTGCTCGGCACCTGGCAGGACTACGCCGTAGCGCGCAAGGAAGAGCTGGTGATCCAGGCCGAGCACTACCGCGCCGAGCAGGATGGCTTGCAGAACGACCAGCGTGGCGGCACCCAGGAGCTGATGCGCCTGGAACGCGAGATCACCGGCATCCAGCGCTGGCTCGGCGAGCTGTCGGTGCTCAAGCACCGCTTCGCCCTGGTCGATGACGTCAAGGTCCTGGAGCAGCAACTGCTCGCCGCCAAGGACGCCCACGACGAACTGGCCGGCGCCCTGGCGCAGTCGCGCCAGTTCTCCGCCGAAGACCTCGACGAACGCGTGCGCGACCTGGAAAAACGCGTCAAGGCGGTCAAGCAGCAGCTCGAACACGCCGACAACAACAGCTACGCACGCCTGCGCGAAGAGTTCTCGCAACAGGACGTCGATCGCCTGATGCGCCTGTTCAATGGCGCGCTGTTCAGCCTGCCGCTGGGCGATCGGGGCATCGAACTGGACGACAGCGACCTGTGGGTCAAGACGCTTGAAGGCGTGCTCGACAGCTTCAAGGGCGAGCGCTTCGAAGTGCCGGGCCTGTCCATCGACCTGTCGCACATCGAGCCGCCAGCGCTGCAGGCACTGGCCGACCGTGCGGCCCTGCGCGACCAGAAAGAACGCCTGGAAAAGGAGCTCAAGCAGCTCAAGACCCAGCAGGCCGTGGCCCTGGACCGCGCCGCGAGCAAGGCCCAGACCGAGGCGCTGTACCAGCAGGTGCTGGATGCGCAGAAGGCCCTTGAGGACTTCCGCCGCACCGAGACCCTGAGCGCCGAAGAGCCAGAGAAGATGGAGCAACTAGCGCAGTTCGAAGCCGCCCAGGACGAGCTCAAGCGCTCCAGCGACGCCTTCACCGAACGCGTCCAGCAGTTGTCGGCCAAGCTGCAACTGGTCGGCCGCCAGATCGCCGACATGGAAGCCAAGCAGCGCACCCTGGACGACGCCCTGCGCCGCCGCCAGCTGTTGCCGGCCGACCTGCCGTTCGGCACGCCGTTCATGGAGCCGGTCGACGACTCGATGGACAACCTGCTGCCGCTGCTCAACGACTACCAGGACAGCTGGCAGGCGCTGCAGCGCGTCGACAACCAGATCGAGGCGCTGTACGCCCAGGTGCGCCTCAAAGGTGTGGCCAAGTTCGACAGCGAAGACGACATGGAACGTCGCCTGATGCTGCTGATCAACGCCTACTCGCACCGCACCGAGGAAGCTCTCACTCTGGCCAAGGCGCGCCGCGCGGCGGTCACCGACATCGCCCGGACCCTGCGCAACATCCGCAGCGACTACGACAGCCTCGAGCACCAGCTGGCGCTGTTCAACCGCGAGATCAACAAGCGCCAGGTGTCCAACCTGGAGAGCTTCCGCGTGGTGCTGGCGCCGAACAAGGAAGCGCTCAAGCACATCGACCAGATCATCCACAGTGCCGGCCAGTATGAGGAAGGCGAAACGCTGTCGGTGTTCGACCTCACGCAGAGCGCCGAGCAGGATCACAAGAACGAAGAGGCCAAGGAGTACCTGGCGCGGCTAGTAGCGGCCAACCACAACCAGTTGGGCCTGAAAGACCTGTTCGAGCTGGCCTTCGAGATCACCAAGATCAACAGCCAGCCGGTGATCCACGCCGACATCGACGGCGCCGCATCCAACGGCACCACCATGACCATCAAGGCGCTGACCAACATGTACCTGTTGCTGCACCTGATGGACCGCGACCTGGCCGGGCGCATCCGCCTGCCCTACTACCTCGACGAAGCGGCGGACATCGACGAACGCAACCAGGCGGCGCTGCTGGAGACCAGCCAGCAACTGGGCTTCGTGCCGATTCTGGCGAGCGTGAAGCCGCAGGTGTCGGCGCGCGTGGCGATCGACCTGGAAGGCGGCAGCGGGCCGAACGGGATCTACATCGACGAGGCGGACTGGAAGTACATCAGCCGCCGGGATGAAGTGAAGGCGATCGTGCGTGAGGATCAGGCCGAGGAATTGGCCTGAGGCAACAAGGGGCCGCTCTGCGGCCCAATCGCGGGCAAGCCCGCTCCCACAGGAACCGCGCCGCATTCACGGACTGCGCTGTACCTGTGGGAGCGGGCTTGCCCGCGAACGAGGGCGAAACCCTCGTAATAACCTACTGAAGTTTTAGTGAGCCCAAGGCAGGATCGGAATCGCCGTCACCGCATTCTGCGGGCTACCTTCGACTATCCGGTCGCTGTACACCAGGTACACCAGCGTGTTGCGTTTCTTGTCGAGAAAACGCACAACCTGCATGGTCTTGAACACCAGCGAGGTGCGCTCCTTGAACACCTCCTCGCCATCCTTGAGCTCACCCTTGAAGTTGATCGGCCCAACCTGACGGCAGGCGATCGATGCCTCTGCGCGGTCCTCCGCCAACCCCAACCCACCCTTCACGCCGCCGGTCTTGGCTCGCGACAGGTAGCAGGTCACACCCTCGACCTTGGGATCGTCAAACGCCTCGACCACGATGCGGTCGTTGGGCCCAAGGAACTTGAACACGGTGGACACCTGGCCGATTTCCTCGGCGCCGGCCAGCATCGGCAGCATCAGCGCTGCCACGGCAAACATCCTTTTCAGCATGGGCGTCTCCTTCAGACCAGGACCAGGTTGTCGCGGTGCACCAGCTCGGGCTCGGCGCTGTAGCCCAGCAGGCTTTCGATGGCATCCGACGGCTGACCGATGATCTTCTGCGCCTCCAGGGCGCTGTAGTTGGCCAGGCCACGGGCCACTTCCAGGCCATCGGGTCCGACGCAGACCACCATCTCGCCACGGCGGAAGCTGCCCTGCACAGTCTTCACGCCGACCGGCAACAGGCTCTTGTTCGATTCGCGCAGGGCCTTCACAGCGCCAGCATCGAGCACCAGGGTGCCGCGGGTCTGCAGGTGGCCAGCCAGCCACTGCTTGCGCGCAGCGAGCATGCCGCGCTCAGGCGACAGCAAGGTGCCCAGGCGCTCACCGGCCTTCAGGCGGTCGAGCACACGCTCGATACGGCCACCGATGATGATGGTGTGGGCACCGGAGCGCGCAGCCAGGCGTGCGGCACGCAGCTTGGTCTGCATGCCACCGCGCCCCAGGGCGCCACCGGTACCGCCCGCTACGGCGTCGAGCGACGGATCGTCGGCGCGGGCTTCGTAGATCAGTTGGGCTTCAGGGTTGTTGCGCGGGTCGGCGTCGAACATGCCGTCGCGGTCGGTGAGGATCACCAGCAGGTCGGCCTCGACCAGGTTGGCCACCAGCGCGGCCAGGGTGTCGTTGTCGCCGAAACGGATCTCATCGGTGACCACGGTGTCGTTCTCGTTGATCACCGGCACCACGCCCAGGTCGACCAGGGTGCGCAGGGTGCTGCGGGCATTGAGGTAGCGCTTGCGGTCGGAGAGGTCGTCGTGGGTCAGGAGGATCTGCGCGGTGTGCTTGCCGTGCTCGCCGAAGCTCGACTCCCAGGCCTGCACCAGGCGCATCTGGCCGAGCGAGGCGGCCGCCTGCAGCTCGTTCATCGCACTCGGTCGCGTGGTCCAGCCCAGCTGGCTCATGCCTGCGGCCACGGCCCCGGAGGAGACCAATACCAGTTCCACGCCCGCTTCACGCAGTGCGACCATCTGCTCGACCCAGACCGCCATCGCACCACGGTCGAGGCCCTTGCCATCGGCGGTCAGCAGCGCACTGCCGATCTTCACGACCCAGCGCTTGGCGCCCGTCACCTTGCTTCGCATCTTCTCTTCCAACCTATGTCGAATCTGTAGATACCAAAACGCCGCTCATTTGAGCGGCGTACCGTGAGAGGGTGTTGAGGCCATCGTGGGACAAGCCCGCTCCCACAAGGATCGCAGCGGACCTGTGGGAGCGGGCTCGTCCCGCGATGGGCTCAACGCCCAAGCCTGATCACGGCACACTGCTCGAAGAGCGGCGTCCAGTGTACTGCAACCGGTCAGTCGCGCACGTAAATGATTTCCGGGCCGTCCTCGTCGTCCTCGAAGTCATCCCAGTCGTCATCGTCGCCGATGTCGTGGACGCTCTTGACGCCGGTACGACGCAGGGTACGAGCGTCGTCCAGGGCCTGCAGCTGGGCACGGGCCTCGTCTTCGATGCGCTGGTCGAGTTCGTTGAGCTCGGCGGCGTAGGCCGGGTCGTTGGCCAGGCGGTCGGCGCGGTCTTCGAGGAAGCGCATCAGGTCGTGGCTGAGCTTCTCGGTGCCCTGCTTGGAGATGGCCGAGATCACGTAGACCGGGCCATCCCAGTTCAGGCGATCAACGACTTCCTTCACACGCTCGTCACGCTCGTCTTCCATCAGCATGTCGGCCTTGTTCAGCACCAGCCAGCGCTCGCGATCGACCAGCGCCGGGCTGAACTGCGCCAGCTCGTTGATGATCACTTCGGCGGCATCGGCCGGGCTGCTCTCGTCCAGCGGCGCGAGGTCGACCAGGTGCAGCAGCACACGGGTACGGGCTAGGTGCTTGAGGAAGCGGATACCCAGACCGGCACCTTCGGAGGCGCCCTCGATCAAGCCGGGAATGTCGGCGATGACGAAGCTCTTCCAGCGGTCGACGCTGACCACGCCCAGGTTCGGCACCAGGGTGGTGAACGGATAGTCGGCCACCTTCGGCTTGGCGGCAGAGACGGCGCGAATGAAGGTGCTCTTGCCAGCGTTCGGCAAGCCCAGCAGGCCGACGTCGGCCAGCACTTTCAATTCCATCTTCAGGTCGCGCTGGTCGCCTGGTTTGCCAGGAGTGGTCTGACGCGGCGCACGGTTGGTACTCGACTTGAAACGGGTGTTGCCCAGGCCGTGCCAGCCGCCCTGGGCGACCATCAGCTTCTGACCCGGGGTGATCAGGTCGCCGATGACTTCCTGGGTGGAGGCATCGATCACCGTGGTGCCGACCGGCACGCGCAGGAACAGGTCCTCGCCCTTCTTGCCGGTGCAATCGGTGCTGCCGCCATTCTGGCCGCGCTGGGCCTCGTGGTGGCGGGTGTAGCGGTAGTCGACCAGGGTGTTGAGGTTCTCGTCGGCCACCATGTACACCGAGCCGCCGTCGCCACCGTCACCGCCGTTGGGACCACCGTTCTCGATGAATTTTTCGCGGCGGAAGCTCATGCAACCGTTACCGCCGTCACCGGCTTTTACCCGGATCGATACTTCGTCAACAAACTTCATTCAAAACCGCCTCTCGTCGGACGACGAGCTGAAAACCAGAAAACCCTGAGGCTCTTGCAAAAATGAGCGCGGCGGCCCCGTATCATCAGAAACCAACGCCGGCAGCCCAGACAAACAGCTTTGCAAGAGGCTCACCACAAACGAAAAAGCCCCGTCGCATGACGGGGCTTCTGGAGCGACGTCGCGATTAAGCGGCGACGATGCTCACGTAACGGCGGTTGAACTCGCCTTTCTTCTCGAACTTGATCACGCCGTCGATCTTGGCGAACAAGGTGTGATCCTTGCCCATGCCAACGCCGTAGCCAGCGTGGAATTCGGTGCCGCGCTGACGGACGATGATGTTGCCCGGCTTGATAACCTGGCCGCCATACATCTTCACGCCAAGGCGTTTCGATTCTGAGTCGCGACCGTTACGAGTACTACCACCAGCCTTCTTGTGAGCCATGGTTCAATTCTCCAAATAAATTCAGGGGACCTAGGGGATTAAGCCTGGATACCGGTGATTTTGATCTCGGTGAACCACTGGCGGTGGCCCATGCGCTTCATGTGGTGCTTACGACGACGGAACTTGATGATACGAACCTTGTCGTGGCGGCCTTGCGAAACAACTTCGGCCACTACTTTGGCGCCAGCAACGACTGGAGCACCGATGGTGACTTCTTCACCGTTGGCGACCAGCAGAACGCGATCGAAAGTCACGGATTCGCCAGTGGCGACTTCCAGTTTTTCGATCTTGAGGAATTCACCTTCAGCGACTTTGTACTGCTTGCCGCCGGTAACGATTACTGCGTAGGACATTTTGAATCTCCGATAATCCTGCTCACCCAGCGCTTTATATGATGAGTATTGGCTGGCATGGCTGCACAAGGCTGGAACGGCCCGGTGCAATTGCGTAAGGCAGGTGCTGCCCAGGAAGTTAGGGTGCGCGATTGTACGCAACCCGGTAAAGCCTTGCAAGTGCCGCCCCGAGGGTGCAGGCAGCGCGCCTTGACACACCGGGACCCGCGACCTAGCATGCCGCGCAACCTCAATGGAGCAGCCGATGCAACCCCAATCCTTCTACCGCGCGGTAGCTGACGATTTCAGCGCCGTCGACGAGATCATCAAGAAGCAGCTGACCTCGCGCGTGCCGCTGGTATCGAAGATCGGCGACTATATCACATCCGCGGGTGGCAAGCGCCTGCGCCCATTGCTGGTGCTGCTGTGCGGCAAGGCCCTGGGCCGTGAAGGCGACGACCTGCGCCTGCTGGCCGCGACCATCGAATTCCTGCACACCGCCACCCTGCTGCACGACGATGTGGTCGACATGTCCGGCATGCGCCGCGGCCGCTCCACTGCCAATGCCCTGTGGGGTAACGCCCCCAGCGTGCTGGTCGGCGACTTCCTCTATTCGCGCTCGTTCGAAATGATGGTCGAACTGGGCTCGATGCCGGTCATGCAGATCCTGTCCAAGGCCACCCGGGTGATCGCCGAGGGTGAAGTGCTGCAGCTGTCGCGCGTGCGTGATGCCAGCACCACCGAAGAGGTGTACATGGACGTCATCCGCGGCAAGACCGCCATGCTCTTCGAAGCCTCGACCCACAGCGCCGCAGCGCTGGCCGGCGCCAGCGACGAACAGCGCGAGGCCCTGCGCACCTTCGGCGACCACCTGGGCGTGGCCTTCCAGCTGGTCGACGACCTGCTCGACTACAAGGGCGACTCCGAAACCCTGGGCAAGAACGTCGGCGACGACCTGGCCGAAGGCAAGCCCACCCTGCCACTGATCTACACCATGCGCGAAGGCACACCAGAGCAGGCGGCGCTGGTGCGCCAGGCCATCCAGAAGGGCGGCCTGGAAGACCTCGAGCAGATCCGCATTGCCGTCGAAGCCTCCGGCGCACTCGACTACACCGCACGGATGGCCCGCGACTACGTCGCCCGCGCCATCGCCTGCCTGGAAGTGCTGCCAGCAAGCGAATACCGTGATGCACTGGTCGAGCTGAGCGAGTTTGCGGTCGCGCGTACGCACTGATAGATCGAGTCGTCTTCATTCGCGGGCAAGCCCGCTCCCACAAGGCCCGAGTACATCAGGCCTTTTGTGGGAGCGAGCTTGCCCGCGAATGCTTTTGTGCGGACAAAAAACATTTTCGTGGCAAAACCTTATACAATGTGCGCCTTTAAACCTCTGTACACCAAGGAAACGAAGTGAGCACTCTGCCGCCCTGCCCCGCCTGCAACTCCGAATACACCTACGAGGATGGCACCCAACTGATCTGCCCCGAATGCGCCCACGAGTGGTCGGCCAGCGGCGACGCCGAGACGGCCAGCGATGACGTGGTGAAAAAAGATTCGGTCGGCAACGTCCTGCAGGATGGCGACACCGTCACCGTGATCAAGGACCTCAAGGTCAAGGGCTCGTCGCTGGTGGTCAAGGTCGGCACCAAGGTCAAGAACATCCGCCTGTGCGACGGCGACCACGATATCGACTGCAAGATCGACGGCATCGGCGCGATGAAACTCAAGTCCGAGTTCGTGCGCAAGGTCTGAGGCTATTTGCAGGGCTGCCCTCGGGTGGCCCTGACAGATCCTGCAACGGGATCATCTGCACCCTTCGGCAGAATTAATCCAATAGTCACTTGCTATTTTGATAATAAGAATTATTCTCATTGGAACGCTTTCCAAGGAGAATAGCCATGACCTACCTGATCGACGCCTGGCTCGACCGCCCCCATCCCTACCTGCGCATCCTCCATCGCGAGACCGGCGAAGTCTGTGCCGTACTCGAGGAAGAAGCGCTCGACGAACTGCGTGACCAGGGCGACCTGGACCTCAACGGCCTGAACTCGAGTGAGCCTGGAGTACTGAAGGAGCTGGTGAGGAATCTGTTTCTGTTCTGCTATGCGCGGGCGTTGCGCCCAGGGGGAACGGATTGGAATTGAGGCCGGCATTACCGGCCTCTTCGCGGGACAAGCCCGCTCCCACAGGGATTGGGCTGGTCTTTAGATTTTGAACAAGACAGTTGCTCCCACCAGTAAACCTGCGCATTAGAGCCTGCAGGGCACATGTGGGAGCGGGCTGGTCCCGCGATGAAGACAACGCAGTCTTACAGAACGTCGAGCAGCTCGACGTCGAACACCAGCACGCTGTGCGGCGGGATGCTACCAACGCCTTGCGCGCCATAGGCCAGCTCGCTCGGCACGTACAGGCGCCATTTGCTGCCAGCGTTCATCAGTTGCAGCGCTTCGGTCCAGCCAGCGATCACGCCACCTACCGGGAATTCGGCAGGCTGGCCACGCTCGTAGGAGCTGTCGAACACGGTGCCGTCGATCAGGGTGCCGTGGTAGTGGGTACGCACGTTGTCTTCGCGGCTCGGCTTGGCGCCGCTACCAGCGGTCAGCACTTCGAACTGCAGGCCCGAAGCCAGGGTGGTGATGCCGTCACGCTTGGCATTCTCGACCAGGAAGGCCTTGCCCTCGGCGGCAGCAGCTTCGGCTTTGGCGGCAGCTTCGGCCTGCATCACTTCGCGGATAACCTTGAAGCTGGCAGACAGGTCGGCTTCGCTGACACGGCTGTCGGCACCGTTGAAGGCGTCGGTCAGGCCAGCGAGAATCGCTTCCAGGTTCACGCCTGGTGGTGGGTTGTCGCGCAGCTGGCCGCCCAGCTGACGGCCGATGCCGTAGCTGACGCGGGATTCGTCGGTGGACAGGTTGAGTTCGGACATTGGCTTGCTCCGCTTAAGGGCGCACTGCATCCGCGCCCTTGGTCAAAAGGGCAAGCAGCCTAGCACACTGGGGCCGCGCTAAGCAGCTACCAGGCCGAACGCTGGGATATCGGGACCTTGAGGTCTTCCTCCGGGTGGCTGCCCATCCCGCACATCTCATCCTGCACCGACCAGTGCACCAGGTTCATCGATAGCATGGGCAGGGCTTGCAGGAGCAAGCGAGCATCTTCGACCGAGTGCACCCGCAGGCGCTCGCCACGGGGATCGTTCAACGGATGGGCACGGCCCTTGATCCGGGCCTCGAGCAAGTAATCGCCGCCTTCGATGGCGATCAGGTTGAGTTCATCGACGTGGCCGGCCCTGGCCTCGGTATTGAGCTGATGCAGGTTCATGGATGCACCTCGCTGTGGGAAGCCCACATAATTGCTCATTTTTTGTACAGAAGCCGGGATTAGACAAGGGGCCACTCGTCGGTCGGAAGCACGTCGCCCTTCTCGCGTGCGAACTCGCGAGAAGGGCGACACCGACTCAATGCTTGGTCAGCTTGTCCAGATAGCCCATGCAGAAGGCCGAGACCACGAAGGTCATGTGGATGATCACGTACCACATCAGGTAGTCGGTGGAGATGTTCTGCGCATCCATGAACACGCGCAGCAGGTGGATCGAGGAAATAGCCACGATCGACGCCGCAACCTTCATCTTCAGCGAAGAAGAGTCCATCTTGCCCAGCCAGTTGAGCTTCTCCTTGCTCTCGTCGATGTCCAGTTGCGAGACGAAGTTCTCGTAGCCGGAGATCATCACCATCACCAACAGGCCGCCGACCAGCGACATGTCGATCAGCGACAGGATCACCAGGATCAGGTCCGCTTCGCTCAGCGCGAAGACGTTGGGCAGGACGTGGACCACTTCCTGGAAGAACTTCAGCGCCAGCGCCAGCAAGCCCAGCGACAGGCCGAAATAGATGGGTGCGAGCAGCCAGCGAGAGGCATACATCGCGTTTTCGAGAATACGTTCCATGGAGGATAGGGACTCATGAGATGACTGGAAAAGCGTGCGCGAGTATAGCCAGCCATCAATGACAGCAAAAGTCTGCGGCGGGTTGCCGCAGAGTCCTCTTCAATTATCCGGACGGAACTGGTAGTCCCCGATATTGCGGCAACGTTCTCCGTTGATCCGCCGCAATTGCGCCTGCAGGTGCAGGCACCAAATCTGCGGGTCTTCAGCCACCTGGTAGCCGTGCAGGGTCAAGCTGTCGACAACGGCGTTCATCACCGATTCGGCCACCATCGGCCCATGAAACGGCCCTTGTGCCTTGATCGCCGAAGGCTGTTCACCGGACATGCCGGCGGCAAACAGCAAGGTCCACATGCCGTTGTCGCCGGCCAGCGGACGGATGCTGCACTCGATGCGGGTCACCAGGCCAAGGCACTGGCGGGTGAGGCTGAGGTTGCGCATGGCGGCGTCCCCTCTGAGAAGCCCTGTTCAACCTGCAAGACAGGCTGTTTCCATCCTGAACCCTGAAAACTCCTTAAGTTCCAGCATAGATGACAGGTGGGCATTGCTGGAAAACCGGCGCTGAACGGTAGCACTTGGCCGCCAGCGCCGGTTTATTGACTCAGGCCGGCTTGGCCTGGGCCACCATCTCCTCCAGCCGTTCCTTCTCGGCCTCCTTGATCTCTTCCTCGCTGATCATCTCGGCGATGACCCGCAGACGCTCGACCACCCGCGCGTTGACGCTGCCTTCAGGGAATTCGCCCTTCTCGTCCGGCGTCCCGGCATCCTCGCCCACCAGCAGGCTCAGCGCTTCATCGGCCTGGCTCACCGCATAGACATGGAATCGCCCGGCATCAACCGCCTGCAGCACGCGCTCGTCGAGCATCAGCGTGGCAACGTTGGCGCGCGGGATGATCACCCCCTGCTCGCCAGTCAGGCCACGCGCTTCGCACAGGCGGAAGAAGCCTTCGATCTTCTCGTTGACCCCGCCCACCGCTTGCACTTCGCCGAACTGGTTGATCGAACCGGTGATGGCGAAGCACTGCTTGAGCGGCGTGCGCGACAACGCCGAGATCAACGTACAGGCCTCGCCAAGCGAGGCACTGTCGCCATCCACATAGCCATAGGACTGTTCCAGGGCAATGCTCGCCGAGATCGCCAGGGGGAATTCCTGGGCGTAGCGGCTGCCCAGGTACCCAGTGAGGATCATCACGCCTTTGGAGTGGATCGGCTGGCCGAGGTTGACCTCACGCTCGATGTCGACGATGCCGCTGCCACCCGGGTAGACCGTGGCGGAGATCCGCGCAGGCATGCCGAATGCCGAATCGCCGACCTCCAGTACCGTCAGGCCGTTGCACTTGCCGATGGCAGCGCCTTCGCTGTCGATCAGGATGATGCCGGCGAGCATGTCATCGAGCACCCGCTGCGACACCCGCCCGGTGCGGGTCGCCTTGGCCTTGAGCGCACGCTCGATGTGGCCTGCGTCGGTCATCTCGTCGTTGGCCAACTGGCGGATGAAGTCAGCCTCGCTGACCAGCTGGAACAGGTCGCCGATACGCGCCGAGAGCCGCGACTGGTTCTCTGCCAGGCGCGCGCTGAAGGTCGCTAGGCGCGCCACGGCATCGCTAGTCAGCGGCGCCATGCCCTCTTCATTGGTACGCGTACGCAGCAGCTGGGCGAACTGCTCGAGGTTCTCGTCGACCATCGGCATGTCTTCGTCGAAGTCGACCAGGACGCGGAACATCTCCTGGAAGTCCGAATCGTGGTCCTGCAGCGCGTAGTAGAGCTGACGCGAGCCGATGATCACCAGCTTGACGTTGAGCGGGATCATCTGCGGCGTCAGGGTGACGGTGGCGATGCGACCCAGCTCGCCCAGCGGCGACTCCATTTTCAGCTTGCGCGACTGCAGCGCGCGCTTGAGTGCATCCCAGACGAAGGGCTCGCCCAGCATTTTTTCCGCTTCCAGGATCAGGAAGCCGCCGTTGGCGCGGTGCAATGCACCGGGACGCAGCTGGCGGTAGGAAGTGGAAAGCGCGCCCTGGTCAGTGCTGTACTCGATACGACCGAACAGGTTGTCGTAGGTCGGGTGCGGCTCGAACACCACCGGCGCGCCGCCATTGACCGGATGCCCCACCACCAGGCTTGGCGCGTACTGCTCCTCGAGCATCTTGCGCGCCACCGCGTCGGTCTTGGCATCGTCGACCAGTTGCTCGACCACGGTGCGCAGCAGGTTCAACTGCACCGACTGCAGGTAGGCGCACACCGCAGCGTTCTCGGCGTACTTCTCCGACAGAGGGGCCAGTAGCGGTTGCAGGGCCAGGGTGATGGTTTCTTCGTTCAGTTCGCGCAGCTGATTGTTCGACTCGCGCTTCCACTGCGGCAGGCTGGACAGCTCCTCGTTGAGACGCTCCTCCAGCTCGGCGATGTCTTCGTGGAACTGCTCGCGGACCTCTTCAGGCAACTGGGCGAACTCGGCCTCATCCAGCGCCTTGCCGTCGGCCATGGGGGTGAAGGCGACATTGCTGGCGTCGCGGTACAGCGCCACGTCCTTTTCCAGCGACGCGCGCTCGATCACATCCAGGGCACGGTCGTAACGCTGGTTGAAGGCGCGATCGATGGCGCCCTTCTTCTGCTGGTAGGACGGGTGCTCGAACACCGCCGGGAAGGTCGCCAGCAGGTTGCCGATCAAACCGTTCATGTCGGCGATGAACTCGCCAGCAGTGCCTGCCGGCAACTCCAGCGCACGCGGCTCGCGGGTGTCTTCGAAATTGTTGACGTAGACCCGGTCGGCCGGGGTCTGCTGGCGCTTGCCCTCGGCCTTGAGGTAGCGCTTGACGAAGGAGAAGCGGCCGGTGCCCGGCTCGCCCATCACATAGACGTTGTAGCCAGGGCGTGGCATGGCCACGCCGAACTGCAGGGCCTCGACGGCACGCTCCTGGCCCAGTACTCCGCGAAACGGCTCCAGATCATCGGTGTTGGTGAAGGCAAACTGCTCGGGGGAAAAACGCCGGGTCAGGGCTTCGGGCGCGAGACGCAGGCGCGCAGCAACAGGATCGGGCATTGGGTTTCCTTACTTCGGCGGGGCGGATACGCAGCATTCTGGCGCCGGGGGCGCGCGCCTTGCAAGGCTCCGCGGGACTTTATGTCGCAGGCGTTAAAAAGGTTTGTCCAAGATTTTTTCGCAATCAACTACGCAACTATTGGATCGTGCCTAAACTCCAAACTGCGCGGGTGGGTAAAACGCTTCCCCGTCCTGGCAGTGAACTGCCAGACAACCCTGATCATTGATACGTATCGAAAAAGAGAATAACGCTATGAAACGGATTCTTCTGGGTACCTTGTTCGCCGCGGTTTCGATCAATGCCATGGCCGAAGCGCCAGGCGGCCCGAACTGCGGTTGGGGCAACCTGCTGTTCGAAGGCCAGCGCGGCACTCCGGCGCACTTCCTGGCCTCCACCACCAACGGCACCTCCGGTAACGCCACCTTCGGCATGACCTCCGGCACCAACGGCTGCTCCACCAAGGCCGCGCTCACCTACGGCGGTAAATCGTGGCTGGCCATGAATGGCACCATGAACGAACTGTCCGAAGACATGGCCCAGGGCCAGGGCGAAGCCCTGACCACCTACGCCGTGGTACTGGGCGTCAAACCCGAAGACCGCGCGCACTTCGCCTCGGTCACCCACGACCACTTCCAGCAGATCTTCAGCAGCGCCAACGTCACTGCCGAAGATGTCCACAACAACACCATCGCGGTCCTGAAAAAAGATCCGCAACTGGCGAAATACGCTACCGAAGCGTAAGTTCGACCCTGCCCGCCCCGCTTGCGGGGCGGGTTTCGCCCGCCTCCCTTCGGCATCATTCAGAAGTAGTTGCCCGATATGCTCAAACGCTTCGCCTACCTGACGTTATGCGCCTGCGCCCCTGCCTACGCGACACCTTCATTGGATGAGGCGCGCGTGCAGCAGTTGGCCGCCGACCGCTACTGGATCGCACTGGGTCACTACGAAACCGCCAAGCTGGGCGGTTGGCGCAGTTATGTGGACGACGACAAATTCTTTCTCGCAGAGGACGGCGCCCATCATCCGGATCGCGAACTGCGGGCCACGGTCGATGCGCTGTATGCCCCGGCCAGCCTGGGCGACAAACACGCCCAATGCGTCTTTCCGGCGCGCACCCGCTGGCTGCGCGAGCAACTGCAGCTCAGCGACCTGCCGACCCCGGACTGCCAGGAATACAGCCGCTGGTACGCCGACGTCGCACCGCACAGCGCAGTGCTGATCTTCCCGGCGGCCTACCTCAACAGCCCGTCCTCGATGTTCGGCCATACCCTGCTGCGCATCGACAAGGCCGACACCCGCAGCAACGACACCACGCTGCTCAGCTACGCGATCAACTTCGGCGCCTATATCGAAGGCAGCGACAACAGCATCCTCTACGCCTGGAAAGGCCTGATGGGCGGCTACCCCGGGCTGTTCGCGATGATGCCGTACCAGGAGAAACTCTCCGAATACCGCAGCCTGGAGAACCGCGACCTGTGGGAGTACCAGCTGGACCTGACGCCTGAAGAGACCGGGCGCATGGTCGAGCACGTCTGGGAACTCAAGCAGGTGCAGTTCGACTACTTCTTCTTCGACGAGAACTGCTCCTACCGCCTGCTGGAGCTGCTGCAGGTCGCCCGCCCCGGGCTGGACCTGACCTCGCAGTTCCCGCTCACCGCCATCCCCACCGACACGGTCAAGGCCGTCAAGCAGTCGGGGCTGGTGTCCGATGTGCGCTACCGGCCATCGCGCGAACGCGAGCTGCTGGCCCGCGCCGAGCCACTGGACCATCACGAAAAACAGCAGGTATTGGCCGTCAGCGCCGACACCGCGCAATTGCAGAGCCCCGCGTTCACCGCCCTGCCCCGCGAACGCCAGGCCCTGGTACAAGATGCCGCCTATCGCCTGGAACGCTACCGCGCCACCGGCCAGGAGCGTGACCCCGAACAGGCCAGGCGCAGCTTCGAGCTGCTGCGGGCAATCAACCGCAACCCGCCGCCACCGCTGCAGATCGAACGCCCCGGCCTGCCTGAAGACGGTCACCAGTCGCGGACCTGGCAGTTGGGTGTCGGCACCCGCGAAGACCGCGCCTTCGCCGAGTATGGCTTGCGCATGGCCTACCACGACCTCAACGACAACGCCTACGGCTTCCCGCTCGGCGCACAGATCGAGATTCTCCAGCTCAAGCTGCGCCAGTACGAGGGCAACGACTGGCAGGTGCAACGCCTCGACCTGGCCACCATCCGCTCACTGACCCCGCGCAACGAGCTGCTCAAACCCTGGTCGTGGCAGGTGGCCGGCGGCCTCGAGCGGGTGCCGGGCAAGCATGACGACGAAGTGTTGGTCAGCCACGTCAACGGTGGCGGCGGTGGCACCTGGCAGCTCGCCGACGGCCTGCTGGGCTTCGCTCTCGGTACGGTGCGGGTCGAACACCACAACGACTTCGCCGAGTTCATCTCGCCGGCAGCCGGTTTTAATGGCGGCCTGCTGTGGCGCAACGGGCTGGGCAACATGACCCTGGAGGCGAAAGGCGATTACTTCACCAATGGCGAAGTGCGGCGCAGCCTGAGCCTGAACCAGCAGTGGGAGATTTCGCAGAACCTGGGCCTGCGGTTGAGCGCCAAGCGCGAGTTCAGCCACCTGGCCACCGCGCAGAACGAGGTGATGCTCGAATTGAAGTGGTATCAGTACTGATACCACTCACAGGGATTCGCATCATGACGCGCAATCCTTCGACGGCGTTTTGACATCGCCACGACAATTCGCGACCTAGACTTCCCCTATCACCCGGAGGTCCAGAGTCTATGTTGCGGTACGCGTTCGCCCTGTGGATAACCCTGCTGCTGGTCGGCTGCCAGTCCACCCACGAGCAGATGCTCGACCAGGGCTATCCACCGGCCTACGCCGATGGATTCCAGGACGGCTGCAGCAGCGGCCGCCAGGCAGCCGGGCTGATGGTCGGTGATTTTCGCAAGGACGTGCCGCGCTACCTCCACGACCGCCGCTACGAAAGCGGTTGGGACGACGGCTTTCGCCAGTGCCATGCCATGCAGAACAGCGAAGACACGCGCCAGTACCGAGAGCGCTACTGGGACGAGCGTGACCGCGACTGGCAACAGGAAAAAAACCGCGGTGCCGCGCGCGCCTATCGCCACAATTAGGTCGCAGCCAGACATTCAGGGAAACCCGACAGCCCTCACCATGGTCTCCAGAAACAAGGAGGCCGTTCATGAGCCGAGCATTCGTCAACGAAGACCAGGCCGCCGCCCAGGCCAGCCAGCCGGTGGAGCGACGGGTCAGCGACCAGCCCAACTACGTCACCGCCAGCGGGCTTGCACAGTTGCAGCAACGCGTGGCGGCGCTCATTGCCCTGCACAGCGATCTGCAAGCCCAGGGTGAGCATGCCGACAAACAGCGCCTGGCCGATACCGAGCGCGACCTGCGCTATTTCCGGGCACGCGTACAGAGCGCCCAGGTGGTGCCACCTGCAACCTCGCAGGACAAGGTGCAGATCGGTAGCCGGGTGAGGTTCGTCGATGAGCAGGATGAGGAGCACAGGGTGCAGCTGGTCGGGGAAGATCAGGCCGATGCAGCGCGGGGGCTGATCAACTGGGGCTCACCGCTGGGGCGGGCGCTGCTTGGCGCGGGGCCTGGGGATGAAGTGGTATGGCGGCGGCCTGCAGGGGATCTGTCCATCGAGGTGGTCGAGATCCTGGGAGAGGGTTAGGGGCTGCTGCGCAGCCCAATCGCGATTCCTGTACGAGCAACTGTCTTGCTCAAAATCTAAAGACCAGCCCAATCCCTGTGGGAGCGGGCTTGTCCCGCGATTGGGCCGCAAAGCGGCCCCGACGATCTCGAATCAGACCACGCCCTGCGCCAGCATGGCATCCGCCACTTTCACGAAGCCGGCGATGTTCGCGCCCTTGACGTAGTTGACCGACCCATCGGCCTCCTCGCCATAGTGCACGCACGCATGGTGGATCGACTGCATGATCGCATGCAGCTTGCTGTCCACCTCACCCGCCGTCCACAGCAGGCGCATGGCGTTCTGCGACATCTCAAGGCCCGACACCGCGACGCCACCGGCGTTGGACGCCTTGCCCGGTGCAAACAGGGTACCCGCCTCGATGAACAGGTCCACCGCCTCGAGCGTGGTCGGCATGTTGGCGCCTTCGGCCACGCAGATGCAGCCGTTGCTCAGCAGTGTGCGGGCATCCTCGAGGTCCAGTTCGTTCTGCGTGGCGCACGGCAGGGCGATGTCGCACGGCAGGCTCCACGGGGTCTGGCCCTTGCGGAACTCCAGGCCAAAACGCTCGGCCAGCTCGCTGATGCGGCCGCGCTTGACGTTCTTGAGCTGCAACAGCGCATCCCACTGCTCGTCGTTCAGCCCGGCCTCGCAGAACAGCGTGCCCTCGGAGTCGGACAGCGAGATCACCTTGCCGCCCAGGTCCATGACCTTGCGCGCCGCATACTGGGCGACGTTGCCAGAACCGGAGATGGCCACGCGACGCCCGTCGATGCGCAGGCCCTTGCGCTTGAGCATCTCTTCGGCGAAATACACGCAGCCGTAGCCGGTGGCCTCAGGACGGATAAGGCTGCCGCCGTAGGTCATACCCTTGCCGGTCAGCACCGAGGTGAACTGGTTGGCCAGGCGCTTGTACTGGCCGAACATGAAGCCGATCTCACGGGCGCCCACACCGATATCGCCGGCCGGCACGTCGAGGTCAGCACCGATGTGGCGGTACAGCTCGCTCATGAACGCCTGACAGAAGCGCATGACTTCGGCGTCGCTCTTGCCCTTGGGGTCGAAGTCCGAGCCGCCCTTGCCGCCCCCCATGGGCAGCGAGGTCAGCGAGTTCTTGAACACCTGCTCGAAGGCCAGGAACTTGAGCACACCCAGGTTCACCGACGGATGGAAACGCAGGCCGCCCTTGTACGGGCCGATGGCGCTGCTCATCTGGATGCGATAGCCGCGGTTGACCTGGACCTTACCCTGGTCATCGACCCACGACACACGGAACAGTACCGCACGCTCCGGCTCGACCATGCGTTCGAGAATGCCGGCCTGCAGGTAGTGGGGATTGGCTTCGAGGAATGGCCAGAGACTGCGCAGCACCTCTTCGACGGCCTGGTGGAATTCGGGTTGGGCAGGGTCACGCTGCTTCAGGCGTGCAAGGAAATGGTCGACGGATTCGATCATGGTAGACATCTCACCAAGAGGATTGGACTTATTGATTTTTTCCGGACTCTATCAAGAAGCAATCGCACTGGAACAGGGCAAAATGTCGTTTTTCTGAATTTTTTTGGTGCGTTTTATATAAATGTATACAAATTGTCACCGCGGTGTGGCAGTCGCGGGCAAGCCCGCTCCCACAGGGAAGCTTGCAGTTCCAAGCCCTTGCAGGAGCGGGCTTGCCCGCGAATGAAGCCACCACCGCTCCCAGCCAGGCACAAAAATGGGGCCCCTGAGGGCCCCATCCTTGTGCAACTGAAACCGGCTTACTGCGCCAGCTTCTTGTGCCGTACCCGATGCGGCTGGGCAGCAGCATCGCCCAGGCGCTTCTTGCGATCGGCTTCGTACTCGGTGTAGTTGCCCTCGAAGAACACCACGTTCGAATCATCTTCGTAGGCCAGGATGTGGGTCGCCACACGGTCCAGGAACCAACGGTCGTGGGAAATCACGATGGCGGCGCCCGGGAAGTCCAGCAGGGCTTCCTCCAGCGAACGCAGGGTCTCGACGTCGAGGTCGTTGGACGGTTCGTCGAGCAGCAGGACGTTGCCGCCCTCTTTCAAGGTCAGCGCCAGGTGCAGACGGCCACGCTCACCACCGGAGAGGTCCTTGACGAACTTCTGCTGGTCGCCGCCCTTGAAGTTGAAGCGGCCCACGTAGGTACGCGACGGGATCTCGTAGTTGCCGATGCGGATCTGGTCGGAACCGTCGGAGATCTGCTGGAACACGGTCTTGCTGCCGTCCAGGTCCTCGCGGCTCTGGTCGACGCAGGCCAGTTGCACGGTTTCACCGATCTCGATGCTGCCCGAGTCCGGCTGCTCCTTGCCCATCAGCATGCGGAACAGGGTCGACTTACCGGCACCGTTACCACCGATAACGCCGACGATGGCGCCTTTTGGCATGGAGAACGACAGGTTGTCGATCAGCACGCGATCGCCATAGCCCTTGGAGACATTCTTGAACTCGATGACCTTGTCGCCCAGGCGCGGACCTGCCGGGATGTAGATCTCGTTGGTCTCGCTGCGCTTCTGGAATTCCTGCGATTGCATCTCTTCGAAACGCTGCAGACGGGCCTTGGACTTGGACTGGCGAGCCTTGGCGCCTTTGCGCACCCACTCCAGTTCCTCTTTCATGGCTTTCTCGTGGGCGCTTTGCTGCTTGGATTCCTGCGCCAGACGCTCCGACTTGGCTTCCAGCCAACCCGAGTAGTTGCCTTCGTACGGGATGCCCGCGCCGCGGTCCAGTTCCAGGATCCAGCCGGCGACGTTGTCGAGGAAGTAGCGGTCGTGGGTAATGGCCACCACGGTGCCGGGGAAGTCGTGCAGGAAGCGCTCCAGCCAGGCTACCGAGTCGGCGTCCAGGTGGTTGGTCGGTTCGTCCAGCAGCAGCATGTCGGGGGCCGACAGCAGCAGGCGGCACAGCGCCACACGGCGCTTCTCGCCACCGGACAGGTGCTCGATCTTCGCATCCCAGGCCGGCAGGCGCAGGGCATCGGCGGCGACGTCCAGCTGACGCTCCAGGTTGTGGCCGTCGGCGGCCTGCAGGATGGCTTCGAGCTTGGCCTGCTCGGCGGCCAGCTTGTCGAAGTCGGCATCCGGGTCGGCGTAGGCCGCGTAGACCTCGTCCAGGCGCGCCTGGGCATCCTTGATCACGCTGACCGCTTCCTCGACCACTTCGCGCACGGTCTTGCTCGCGTCCAGCTGGGGCTCCTGCGGCAGGTAGCCAACATTGATGTCGGGCATCGGACGGGCTTCGCCATCGAATTCCTTGTCGACACCCGCCATGATCCGCAGCAGCGTGGACTTACCGGCGCCGTTCAGGCCCAGTACGCCGATCTTGGCGCCGGGGAAGAACGACAGGGAGATGTTCTTGAGAATTTCCCGCTTCGGCGGCACGACCTTGCTCAGCCGATGCATGGTGTAGACGTATTGAGCCATTCTGAGGACCTCTTGCACAAACGTGAATAAAACTGACAACTACCTGGCCAGCTTTGCAAAATGGGCCATTGTCGAGCTTTAAGGGCGTTCAGCGCAAATTCGCTTGCTGGGTACGATGTGCCCTGTCTGAAAAGAGGTCTCATGTCGCTGGCCAAACGCCCGCGGCAGCGCTTGCGGGGCGGCCCACATAGGGTTGCGGTCGAAGAGAGAGCCACTGCGCAAGCCTGCTGCTCAACTCTCAAGGAAGAAGTGGCCATGACTGAATGGCTGAAGGACCACTTGCCAAAGGTGACCCGCGCGTTCCCGGCCCGATCACCCCCCCAGACACCGAAGCCAAGCGTTGACCAGCGCCCCGCGCCGAATCATCTCCGGCGCGGGGTGTTCTCATTGCTGTCCATTGTTGACCTTGCCGAGCTCCGCCCCGGTCAAAGGTTGCGCCTCTGGATTCGACTGAGTACGGAGTTTCATTGCCTCGACAATCTGCGCACTGGTTTCGTCGAGCTGGACACTGGCCGATCCATCGCCGCCGTCCACTGCAGGCTGGGGTTCGTCGACGTAGACCCAGTCTTGTCCCTCGTTCCACGCCCCGCGCATTTCACCGCCTTTGGACAGATTGAAGTAGGTGCGATTGAGTTCAGGGTCTCCCGGCAGCTTGCCTTGTGGAAAGTTTGGCTGGATGGCATGCAACGCCTTTTCGAACGACATCTGGTGGGCGATCTCGCGACTCATCAGGAAACCCAGCGCATCTTTGATGCCAGGATCATCGGTGACGTTGATCAGCCGTTCGTAGACAATCTTGGCGCGAGCCTCGGCGGCAATGTTCGAACGCAGGTCGGCAGTCGGTTCGCCAATGGTATCGATGTAGGCTGCGCTCCAGGGTACGCCGGCGGAATTCACCAGCGGCGCCCCAGCCCCATACAACAGGCTTGTGATGTGGGAGTCGTTGCCGGCGCCGGTCAGCGAGCGGTAAAGCTCGCCCTCGCTCTCTATGCCTTCGGCCAGGTTGCCCTTGGCCCCCTTGTTGAGCATCACCACGATCGAACCGATGATCTCCAGGTGGCTGAGTTCTTCGGTCGCAATGTCATAGAGCATGTCCTTGCGTCCTGGATCGTCCTCACTGACAGCCTGGGTGAAATAGCGCATGGCTGCAGCCAGCTCACCCTGTGGGCCTCCGAACTGTTCCAGGAGCAAATTGGCAAGGCCGGGATTGGGTTGCGCCACGCGCACGGTGTACTGCAATCGTTTGTTGTGCATGAACATAAGCGGGTCCTCATCAACGCATAAGGGCAGCTCGGCTGCCCTTGCGCTTTTCACGGATGGCTAGCGGTTGTCGTCACTCTTGCGACCGCCGCCGTGGCTATGCTGTCCACCGACACGCCCCGCTTCGGAGGCTTTCTCACGATCATTGGCGAAGTTGCCGCCCGACACCTGGCCTCCCTTATGGCCAGCTTCGGAGGCACGTTCAGGATCGTTCTTGAAGTTGCCACCGGATGCTTGTCCACCTTTGTGGCCTGCTTCGGAAGCGCGTTCCGGATCGTTCTTGAAGTTGCCCCCAGACACCTGGCCGCCTTTGTGTCCCGCTTCGGAGGCTTTTTCGCGATCGTTGGCGAAGTTGCCCGGATTGGTGTTGGCATTACCACCCTGATTGCCACGATTGTCTTGATTGTTAGCCATGATTGACACCTCATGTCGTTAGTTACACAGAACGGTCTGTGTAAATGAGTGACCGGGGGCAACCGGCTCATTGTGCAAAAGATTTTGAATGCGGGGACGAAAGGCTCTAATGAACTTGAGTCTTTAATCTTGTAGACACAAACCTGGCGAGCGGGCATATCAGCCACGCTTATCAACGGCCCGAAAGTCTTGTCCAATGACAATCAGGAATGGGTTTGGATTTATGGATTGACGACAACTTAGGTGTACAAACAAGGACTATTTGTACAAGTCTGCCGACTGTCCGATGGTGCCGTTTGAATTGGACGGAATACGCACAGGAAGTGATCTACCGCTGACAACAATGCAGAGGGTAGACACATGAAAAAAAGAGGCAAAACCTATCGACAGTGGTACGACCCGATCCTGCACCACCAAATCCATGAGGAGACACTGAACACCGGAGCCTGCCTTGAAGTGCAGGCACGCTTGTCGCGTACGGGGGCGACACAGTTGTTCATCGGTGTCTATCGCGCCGATGGCTCGGCGTTATACGAACAAGCCTATGTCCAACGCCCGGGCGAAAACATGAGCCGGGCGTTGGTATGGGGCGTCGGGTATGCCAGGCGCATCGCGATCGAGGGCCAGGCGTTCAATGACGAACGGGTAACAGATCGATAGGCCTGGCCCCGAACACCGGCTTGGCGGGTGCCAGACAGCGCAGGGGCTTTTTCGCAGGCAAGCCTCGCCACCACAAGCAGCGTGGGTCAGACGTGGCGTTGCTTGCCCATGCCGCGCGGCAGGCGAGACTGCCCGCTCTGTTCGGCCAGGCGCGCAGCCCAGGCAGCCTTGGCGCTGAAACCGCCGGCACGGGCAGGAGTCTGGACGGACCTGCTCGCCGACTTGTTCACAACCTTGGCAGCGGGCTCCAAATCGGCCGTGACGACCGCCGCCGCGACAGGCTCGACAGCAACCTTGGCCGACTTGCGCAGCTCGGCCAGCGAGGGTGTCTTGCGCTGCGCAGCCGCGGCGTCGGGCTTGGTGAACGAGCGCTGGCAGGACTTGCAGGATACGTCGTCGGCCACGGCAGTGCTGACCAGGGTCTGACTGCTGCGCCCACAGGCGGAATCGAGGCCATTGGTGGAATAGTGAGTAACCAAACCGTACTTCTCCGATGCATTGACTATGAAACGGCCGGCATTCTCGCACAGGTGGAAGCGGGTTGCCGAATGCACGGTCAGCACTGGATCGGCGACATATGGACTGGCACTTTGCCATAATCCAAGGCATGCTAGGGTCAGTCTGAAAATGTGTCTGCGCGAAGGCCAGACAAGGCGAAACGGAGCGAGCAAGCGCAGTGTACTGAAGTACATGCGCATTGCTCGCTCCGTTTCAACGCAGTATGGGCGAGTGCAGATACATATGAGGTTGAACCTAGCCGCTTTCGTATGTCCGGCCTTATAGTGCGCCACGGCGGCATGCCGCGTGCATGATCTCCCCTGCCTTCGCCAGCCCAATCGCAGGACCAACGCTTGACCAACTTCACCCAACCGCCCATCCAGCGCCCTGCGCCGTCTGCTTCGTTGCGAGGCTCGCTCAAGGGTGCGCTTGCTCTGCTGGCCCTGGTCCTGCTGGGTCTGTTGTTCTGGCAACTGTTCTCGCAGTTCCGCCACACACAGGCCGACCTGCGCCAGCAAAGCGTGGCGACGAGCGCGGAACTGGCCGACCACCTCACCCTGAACATGGCGCTCAAGGCGCAGCAAGCCATGAATCTGGTGCAGCCCTACGTCAAGCCACCGTCACCGGCGGCGTTGCCGGCGCTGCTGCAGACCCTCAGGGGACGCTTGCCGGCCTTGCGCGGCCTGGCCTGGCTGGACAGCAATGGGCAGATCCGCGGCGACAGCCTGCGCGACAGCCCAGACCGTCAAACGATCGACGGCCTGGTGCGCCTGAATCAGGGTAATGCCTACTTCTATGGCAATTCGAGCGACAACCAGCTGGTCTACCTGCTGCTGCGCCAGCCCGCCGAACAGGACCGCGGCTACTGGCTGCTGCGCCTGTCCACCGACTACTACCAGGAGCTGACCAGCAAGCTCAACACGCCAATCCACCCGCTCTGGCTGCTGGAAAACAGCCGTGACGGCACGGTGATCGAGCGCAGCGGTGTCGCCCACGCCAACCCATCGGCGCTGCACAGCGTGCTGCTGGCCTTCATCGACAACAGTACCTGGCAGGTCCGCGGCCTGTACGACCCGACCTCGGCCCGCGAGAAACTGTTGCCCGCGCTGCTGGGCAAGAGTTTGCTGGTGCTGTTCTGCGCCCTGCTGCCGGGCCTGGCGTTGATCAACATGCGCCGTCGCCAGCGTGCCTTGCAGGAAGACCGCCGGCGCTATCAGGATATCTTCGAGAGCACCGGCGTGGCCCTGTGCGTGCTCGACCTGTCGAGCCTGCCCGGCCAGCTCGATCGCTACCACCTGCGCAACCTCGCCGCACTCAAGCAAAGCCTGGCACTGGAACCGGGCCTGCGGCGCAACCTGCTGCAGGAACTGAAGATCACCGAGATCAACGAAGTTGCACGCCAGTTGCTCAACGTGACCTGCAACGAGGGTGCCTGGCAACGGCTGATCGAGGGTAGCGGCGACGGCCGCGAGAGCATCGGCATGCAGTTGCTGGACGCGCTGATCGAGCAGCGCGCACAGTTCGAGCTCGAAGTACGCCTGCCCGCGCCACTGGGTGGCGAGCTGCACCTGTGGCTGATGGCCCGCCTGCCCCAGCAGCGGCGCGACTACCAGGCCGTGATCCTCAGCATCAGCGACATCACCAGCCGCAAGCAGGTCGAACTGTCGCTGCTCGAACGTGAAAGCTTCTGGTCGGACGTCGTGCGTACCGTACCCGACCAGCTCTACGTTCAGGACGTGCACAACCGACGCATGATCTTCAGCAACCGCCACCTGGGACAAACCCTGGGCTACGACCGCTCGGAACTTGCGCAGATGGGCGATCACTTCTGGGAGCTGCTGCTGCACCCCGAGGATGCCGAGCACTACCGCAGCCTGCGCCAGCAACAGCGCGACAGCGGTCACAGCCAATCACTGCACTGCCAACTGCGCTTCCGCCACCGCGACGGCGGCTGGCGCTGCTACGACATCCGCGAACAGGTCCTGGCCCGTGATGGCGAAGGCCAGGTCACGCGGATCATCGGGGTGGGCAAGGATGTCACGGTGCAGATCGAGGCCAGCCAGTCGCTGCGTGACAGCGAGCAGCGCTACCGGATGCTCGCCGAAAGCATCAGTGACGTGATCTTCTCCACCGACAACCAACTGCAGCTCAACTACATCAGCCCCTCGGTGCAGACGGTGCTGGGCTACTCGGTGGACTACATCTTCGACAACGGCTGGCCATCGATCATCGCCACCCCCTCCCAGCTCAGCGGCATGCAGACGCTCATGGAGCGGGTCAGCAAGGCACTGGACGACCGCGAGCAACTGCGCCAGTTGCGCAGCCAGCTGCCGACCCAGGTGTTCCTGTTCGACTGCCTGCGTGCCGACGGTCGCAAGATACCCATCGAGCTGCGCCTGGTGCTGGTGTGGGACGACCACGAGCGCTTCGAAGGCGTCCTTGGGGTAGCGCGCGACATCAGCCAGCAACGACGCGCCGAGAAAGACCTGCGCATGGCCGCGACGGTATTCGAGCACTCGACCTCGGCGATCCTGATCACCGACCCGGCGGGCTACATCGTCCAGGTCAACGAGGCCTTCAGCCGGGTCAGCGGCTATGCGCCCGATGACGTACTCGACCAGCGCCCGAACATGCTCACCGTCGAAGGCCAGCAGGACGCGCACCTGGGCTATGTGCTCAAGCAACTGAACCAACGCGGCACCTGGGAAGGTGAAGTGTGGCTCAAGCGCCGCAGCGGCGAGCACTATCCGGCCTGGGTCGGCATCACCGCGGTGCTTGACGATGAGCGCGACCTTGCCAGCTATGTGTGTTTCTTCACCGATATCAGCGAGCGCAAGGCCAGCGAGCAGCGCATCCACCGCCTCGCGTACTACGACGCCCTCACCCACCTGCCCAACCGCACCCTGTTCCAGGACCGTCTGCACACGGCATTGCAGCAGGCCGAGCGGCACAAGTCGTGGGTGGTGCTGATGTTCCTCGACCTTGACCGTTTCAAGCCGATCAACGACTCCCTCGGCCACGCCGCCGGCGATCGCATGCTCAAGGACATGGCCGAGCGCCTGCTGGCCTGTGTCGATGAAGACGACACCGTGGCGCGCATGGGCGGCGACGAGTTCACCCTGCTGCTGCAGTCGCGTACCAGCCGTGAAATGGCGCTGAACCGCGCCATTCACGTCGCCGAGAATATCCTCGCCAGCCTGGTGCGGCCATTCGTGCTGGAGAGTCGCGAGTTCTTCGTCACCGCCAGTATCGGCATCGCCCTCAGCCCGCAGGACGGTAACGAGCTGAGCCAGCTGATGAAGAACGCCGACACGGCGATGTACCACGCCAAGGAGCGCGGCAAGAACAACTTCCAGTTCTACCAGGCCGACATGAACGCCAGCGCCCTGGAACGCCTGGAGCTGGAAAGCGACCTGCGTCACGCCCTGGAGCAGAACGAGTTCATTCTTTACTACCAGCCGCAGTTCAGCGGCGACGGCAAGCGCCTGACCGGCGCCGAGGCGCTGCTGCGCTGGCGCCATCCACGCCGCGGCCTGGTGCCGCCGGGCGACTTCATCCCGGTGATCGAGGAACTGGGCCTGGTAGTCGACGTCGGCGACTGGGTGTTGCGCGAGGCCAGCCGCCAGCTCAAGGCCTGGCACAAGGCCAAGGTGCGGGTGCCGAAGGTGTCGGTGAACATCTCGGCCCGGCAATTCTCCGACGGCCAGCTGGGCAAGCGGATCGCCACTATTCTCGAGGAGACCGGCCTGCCGCCGGCGTGCCTGGAGCTGGAACTGACCGAGAGTATCCTGATGCGCGAGGTCAACGAGGCCATGCAGATCCTCGACAGCCTGAAGAACCTGGGGCTGAGCATCGCGGTGGACGACTTCGGCACGGGCTATTCATCGCTCAACTACCTCAAGCAGTTCCCTATCGACGTGCTGAAGATCGACCGTACCTTCGTCGACGGCCTGCCCGAAGGCGAGCAGGATGCGCAGATCGCACGGGCGATCATCGCCATGGCCCACAGCCTCAACCTGGCGGTGATCGCCGAAGGCGTGGAGACGCATGAACAGCTGGAGTTCCTGCGCGAGCACGGCTGCGACGAAGTCCAGGGCTACCTGTTCGGCCGCCCGATGCCGGCCAACCAGTTCGAGGCGCAGTTCAGCAACGAAACCTTGTTCATGTTCCAGTGATCGTGCCGCCACGCAGTCCCTGTAGGAGCGGGCTTGCCCGCGAAAAGGACACCGCGCCGCCTGGCACGGGCTACGCCCGTGTTCGCGGGTAAACCCGCTCCCACAGGGTGGACCGCCCCCAAGAAGCTGGACACCAATCCAGCCTCCACCAGGCATCGAAAAACGGACTTCGGGGTCAACTAGCGCCCCGTCTCAGCCCAGTCCCGGTGCGGCCTGCAACATGAAGCCCATTGGTCCGCGACTTGATGCCACTTCATATGCCAGCCCCGACCCAATCGGTTAGAATGCCATCCCAATTCAGCCCCGATCCTTGAGGACCGCCATGTTCAGCCGTGATTTGACCATTGCCAAGTACGACGCCGAGCTCTTCGAAGCCATGCAGCAAGAAGCCCTGCGCCAGGAAGAGCATATCGAGCTGATCGCTTCGGAAAACTACACCAGCCCAGCGGTCATGGAGGCCCAGGGCTCGGTTCTGACCAACAAATACGCCGAAGGCTACCCAGGCAAGCGCTACTACGGCGGTTGCGAGTACGTCGACGTCGTCGAGCAGCTGGCCATCGACCGCGCCAAGGAACTGTTCGGTGCCGACTACGCCAACGTCCAGCCGCACGCTGGCTCGCAAGCCAACGCTGCTGTCTACCTGGCCCTGCTGTCGGCTGGTGACACCATCCTGGGCATGAGCCTGGCCCACGGCGGTCACCTGACCCACGGCGCCAGCGTCAGCTCCTCGGGCAAGCTGTACAACGCCGTCCAGTACGGCATAGACGGCAACGGCCTGATCGACTACGACGAAGTCGAGCGCCTGGCTGTCGAGCACAAGCCAAAGATGATCGTCGCCGGCTTCTCCGCCTACTCGCAGGTCCTGGACTTCGCCCGCTTCCGCGAAATCGCCGACAAAGTCGGTGCCTACCTGTTCGTCGACATGGCCCACGTCGCAGGCCTGGTCGCCGCTGGCGTCTACCCGAACCCAGTACCATTCGCCGACGTGGTCACCACCACCACCCACAAAACCCTGCGTGGTCCACGTGGTGGCCTGATCCTGGCCCGCGCCAACGCCGACATCGAGAAGAAGCTGAACTCCGCAGTCTTCCCGGGCGCCCAGGGTGGCCCGCTGGAGCACGTCATCGCCGCCAAGGCGATCTGCTTCAAGGAAGCGCTGCAGCCTGAGTTCAAGGCCTACCAGCAGCAAGTGGTGAAGAACGCCCAGGCCATGGCCAGCGTGTTCATCGAGCGTGGCTTCGACGTCGTTTCCGGCGGCACCGAAAACCACCTGTTCCTGCTGTCGCTGATCAAGCAGGAAATCTCGGGCAAGGACGCTGACGCCGCACTGGGCAAAGCCTTCATCACCGTGAACAAGAACTCGGTCCCGAACGACCCACGTTCGCCGTTCGTCACCTCGGGCCTGCGCTTCGGCACCCCAGCCGTCACCACCCGTGGTTTCAAGGAAGCCGAGTGCCGCGAGCTGGCCGGCTGGATCTGCGACATCCTCGCCGACCTGAACAACGAAGCGGTGATCGACGCCGTTCGCGAGAAGGTCAAGGCCATCTGCAAGAAGCTGCCGGTGTACGGCAACTGATTGGCAATCGCCTGATGTGAAAAAGCCCGGCCTTGTGCCGGGCTTTTTCATGGGCCACTAGCTTGCCTGAACATGCTTGCACTCAGGCACACTGGGTAAGTTTTTCCGACTTTGTACGGAGCACTGGTCTAGGCAAGGTGACGCCTTCGCTCCCAATCGAGACCCCCCCATGACCGACGATGTCTCCCTCTCCTTCACTGCCACACTCCTGGTGAATGGCTTTCCACTTATCATCCTGCGACAGGCCACCGACCAGCCCATTCTAGTGCCCCATCCTGACTCCAGCCTGGGTACCCTGGATGTCTCCAGCAGCCTTGGCGTGTTAAGTACACCGGACGATGCATGGGATAACGCCCGCGAGGAAAAACTCGTCGACTTCCATGTAACAGGCGAAACCACCGCGACCGAGTTCTACTTCCGTCATGGCAGCGAAGGCTATTACATGTACGTGCGTGATGGCAGCCATGCGGGCCAACACATCCGCAAGAGTAAGTACGGCGTAGCGATGGCGCATTCTGAAACAGACGGCGCCCCTTCAGCCTGGCTCATACACCATGACCACACTGGCAAGCAAATTACCCTGGAGGACCTGGCGACTAGCTTCGCCATCATCAATCTGGCATGTCCGCACACCGGCATTTGTCTAGCGAACGAGCTGATCGCGCAAGGCGAAGGTGCCTACCTGGCCACTCGCCGCTCCAGCCCCAAAGCCAAACTACGACTGAACATTCTGCGACGCGGCGTCGACTGGTCAAGGCGCTGATACCCGCAATCCGGACCGGGCACCAGGCCTGGTCCGCCTTACTCAGCCTGACCGGCCAACGTCCCGAAACCCGCCCGGATCGTCTCTTCTGGCAGTTCATCAGCAATGAACACCATCACGCTTTCGCGCGCCTCGCCCTCCTTCCACTCGGCATCCCAGTCAAAGCCATACAGCTTGAGCACGCCCTGGAACACCAGCCGGCGGTCCTCGCCTGCGATGTTCAGTACTCCCTTGTAGCGCAGCAATTGCTTGCCGTGCTCTTCCAGCAGCTCGTTCATGAAGTCGCTGAGCCGATCGATATCCAGCGGGTTTTCCGTGCGCAGCACAAGGGTGGAGATACGGTCCGGGGTCTCGGGCTTGAGCACCGGGCGCAGGGTCGGCCTCGGGCTCAGTCCCAAGTCCGGGTTGAGATTGAAACCGCGCACATCGAGCAGCTCGGCCAGGTCGATACGGCCATGCTCGACCACGCGAATCTGTGCACGGCCATTGATCCGTGCCAAACGCTCGCGCAGCGCGTCGACCACGTCTGCTTCGACCAGGTCCGTCTTGCTAAGCAGCAGGCGATCGGCAAACCCGACCTGGGCCTGGGCGATGGTCTGGGTCAGGTGGAACTCGGCATGCTTGGCGTCCACCAGGGTGATGATGCCGTCGAGGATATAGCGCTCGCGCAGCTCCTCGTCGATGAAGAAGGTCTGCGCCACCGGCGCCGGGTCGGCGAGGCCGGTGCACTCGATCACCAGACGATCGAAGGCGATTTCACCGGCATCCAGGCGTTCGAGCAGCAGATACAGGGCACGGGTGAGGTCGCCATGGATGCTGCAGCACACACAACCGTTGGCCAGGGTCATCACCTGTACCGGTTCGTCGCCCAGCAGCTGGCTGTCGATGCCCGCCTCGCTGAATTCGTTCTCGATCACGGCGATCTTCAGGCCATGCTCGGCCTTGAGCATGTGCTTGAGCAGGGTGGTCTTGCCAGCACCGAGAAAGCCAGTGAGCACGGTGACGGGAATGGGGGTATGCACGCGTTTGCCTCCATTGAAGCCGAAAATGACTGTGGGAGCCCGATTGCGCGGGCTCCCACAGGTTCAAGCAGGGTGCAGGTTCAACAGCACTTGGGGCCGGCTTTGCCGCCATAACGAGCTTCCTGGCGCTCCTTGAAGAAGTCCTCGTAGCTCATCACCGGCTTGTCCGGATGCTTGTTCTGCATGTGCTCGACATAGGTGTCGTAGTCGGGCATACCAACCATCAGTCGGGCAGCCTGCCCCAGATACTTACCCAGCCGACCCAGGTCGTTGAACATCGCTGCAATCCTCTCAAGCGTCAGGCAGGGCCTGGAACGGGGTTTCCTTGTCGCTGCGCTCCTTGCGACCCAAGGCGGCGATGCCGACCTTGATGGCGAAGAACAGTACGCTGAACACCACCACCAGGAACAGCACAGTGAGACCGGCGTTGGTGTAGGCGTTGAAGATCACGTGCTGCATCTGGCCGATGTCCTTGGCCGGTGCCAGGACCTGACCGGCATCCAGCGCGGCGCTGTACTTCTTGGCCAGGGCCAGGAAGCCGACCGCAGGGTTCGGGTCGAACAGCTTGATCAGGCCTGCGGTTGTGGTGCAGATCAGCAGCCACAGCGCCGGCAGCAAGGTGACCCAGATATAGCGCTCGCGCTTCATCTTGATCAATACCACGGTGCCGAGCATCAGCGCGATACCGGCCAGCATCTGGTTGGAGATACCGAACAGCGGCCACAAGGTGTTGATACCGCCCAACGGGTCGATCACACCCTGGTACAGCAGGTAGCCCCACAGCGCCACGCAACCGGCGGTGCCGATCAGGTTGGCCGTCCACGACTCGGTGCGCTTGAGCGCTGGCACGAAGCTGCCGAGCAAATCCTGCAGCATGAAGCGCCCGGCACGGGTACCGGCATCCACGGCGGTCAGGATGAACAACGCCTCGAACAGAATCGCGAAGTGGTACCAGAAGGCCATGGTGTTTTCACCCGGCAGTACCTGGTGGAGGATCTGCGCGATCCCCACCGCCAGCGTCGGTGCACCACCGGCACGCGCCAGGATGGTGTGCTCGCCGATGTCACGGGCAGTGGCCTCGAGCTGCTCGGGGGTGATGGTGAAGCCCCAACTGCTGACGGTCTGCGCCACCGACACGACGTCGGCACCGACCACGGCGGCCGGGCTGTTCATGGCGAAGTACACACCCGGCTCGATCACCGAAGCAGCGACCATGGCCATGATGGCGACGAACGACTCCATCAGCATGCCGCCGTAGCCGATGTAGCGGGCGTTGGTTTCGTTGTCCAGCAGCTTGGGCGTGGTGCCCGAGCTGATCAGGGCATGGAAGCCGGACACCGCGCCGCAGGCGATGGTGATGAACAGGAACGGGAACAGGGTGCCCTTCCACACAGGCCCCGTACCGTCGGTGAACTGGGTCAGGGCCGGCATCTTCAGCTCAGGCGCAATGATCAGGATACCGATGGCCAGGCCAATGATGGTGCCGATCTTGAGGAAGGTCGAGAGGTAGTCACGCGGTGCCAGCACCAGCCACACCGGCAGCACGGCGGCGACGAAGCCATAGCCGACCAGCATCCAGGTAATCTGCACGCCGGTGAAGGTGAACGCCGGGCCCCACACCGGATCGGCCGCGATCACGCCACCCAGCCAGATCGATGCCAGCAGCAACACCACGCCGATCAGCGAAATCTCGCCAATGCGACCCGGGCGGATGAAGCGCATGTAGATGCCCATGAACATGGCGATCGGGATGGTCGCCATCACCGTGAACATGCCCCACGGGCTCTCGGCCAGGGCCTTGACCACGATCAGCGCCAGCACCGCGAGGATGATGATCATGATCAGGAAGCAGCCGAACAGGGCGATGGTGCCTGGAATGCGGCCCATTTCCTCACGCACCATGTCGCCCAGCGAACGGCCGTTACGGCGGGTGGAGAGGAACAGGACCATGAAGTCCTGCACGGCCCCTGCCAGTACCACGCCGGCAATCAGCCAGAGCGTACCGGGCAGGTAGCCCATCTGCGCGGCGAGCACCGGACCGACCAGCGGGCCGGCGCCAGCGATGGCGGCGAAATGGTGACCGAAGAGGATGTGCTTGTTGGTCGGGACGTAGTCCAGGCCATCGTTGTTGAGTACCGCCGGAGTAGCCCGGCGCGGATCGAGTTGCATCACCTTGGTGGCGATGAACAGGCTGTAGTAGCGGTAGGCGACCAGGTAGATGGCCACAGCCGCAACCACGATCCACAAGGCGTTGATGGCTTCACCGCGACGCAGGGCGACCACACCCAGCGCACAGGCTCCTATGACTGCCAGCGCCAGCCACGGAATGTGACGTAGCAGGCTGTTATTGTTATTCATGGCATGCTTCCAGCTAAGTGGTTGGAATAGACAGCTCCCTGAGTCTAGGGCCTGCTTGCCAGCTTTACCATATTGAATTGCACCCTGCCCGCGCCGCCCTAGAGCGGCGCGGGCAGGGTGCGAAAAGCGACCTGATATTTCTACCAGTTGTGCCGTGGCCCAGGCCGCCCGAATATTTCGACATCGCTGATCAGACAGAGATGTCGCAATGAAGAACCGTATCCGGGCCATACAAATCGGCTTGCTCGTGCTGTTGGCGGCAGGGATTCTGTTCGCGCTGCAGGCCCGCAAGGAGCCGCTGGTCACCCCCACGCCGCGCCAGCACGCAGAACAACCCAGCACCCGGTAGGGCACGCAGGCTGAATCGCATCAGTCGCCGCCAGGCCGCAACAAGCGTGGCTGGTCTATAGTCAGATCAACTGACGAGGATCCGCCATGACCCATCCCTCTGGAACTGACGAGCGCAGGCGCTTCCAGCGCATCGACTTCGACGCCCCCACCGAACTGCGCCAGGGCGACCGGCACTGGCCAGTGAAACTGCTCGACCTGTCGCTTAAAGGCCTGCTGATCGAACGGCCAGCGCCCTGGGACGCCGACCTGACGCAGGATTTCGATGCGCTCATCCACCTCGACAAAGAGGTCAAAGTCCGCATGCAGGTGGAATTACGCCACGAAGAACCCACTCGGCTGGGTTTCGTCTGCCTCTATATAGACGTTGAGTCGATGACCCATCTGCACCGTCTTGTGGAACTGAACGTGGCCGACAGCACTGAAATGATGCGCGAGCTGCGCGAACTTATCGAAGATTGAAATCTTTTAGCTTGCTAAGAACATGACCCACCCGCATTTCCTGCCTACCTAGACAGCTTTTCACGGGCTGCCGAGCTTTTTGTACACACCCTTCTAAACCGCCCTTCCCATGTTGGAACGCTATCTGCATTGCGGTCAGAGACACCGCCCTGCCGGATCTGCGGCTGCCCAGATCAAATTATTGTATACAATTTATCTGGCAATATTTTGTCGGAGCTGTCTACAGTATCGGCACAACAATAAACAGAGAGCCTGCTCCAATGACTACGTCCACCAGCACGTCTCCTGCCAAGCGCCCCGAGGACGAAAACCTCGGGCTTGGTGCCAACCTGGCTTATGGCCTGCAGCATGTCCTGACCATGTACGGAGGGATCGTCGCCGTGCCACTGATCCTGGGTCAGGCCGCCGGCCTGGCCCCGGCGGAGATCGGCCTGCTGATTGCCGCATCGTTGTTTGCTGGCGGACTGGCCACCCTGTTGCAGACACTCGGACTACCCTTCTTCGGCTGCCAGTTGCCACTGGTGCAGGGCGTGTCGTTCGCTGGCGTGGCCACCATGGGCGCGATTCTCGGCAGCCAGGGCGGCGGGGGCCTGCCGGCGGTGCTGGGCGCAGTCATGGCGGCATCGCTGATCGGCTTTCTGATCACTCCGGTGTTCTCGCGGATCACCAAGTTCTTCCCGCCGCTGGTGACCGGCATCGTCATCACCACCATCGGCCTGACCCTGATGCCGGTGGCCGCACGCTGGGTGATGGGTGGCAACAGCGCCTCGCCGGAGTTCGGCAGCATGGCCAACATCGGCCTGGCGGCGCTGACCTTCGCCATCGTCCTGCTGCTGAGCAAGCTGGGCAGCGCCAGCATCTCGCGCCTGTCGATCCTCCTGGCCATGGTTGCCGGCACGCTGATCGCCTGGGCACTGGGCATGGCCGATTTCAGCAAGGTCGGCGAAGGCCCGATATTCGCCTTCCCTACCCCGTTCCACTTCGGCATGCCGACGTTCCACATCGCGGCGATCCTGTCGATGTGCATCGTGATCATGGTGACCCTGGTGGAGACCTCGGCGGATATCCTCGCGGTCGGTGAGATCATCGACACCAAGGTCGACTCCAAGCGCCTGGGCGACGGCCTGCGCGCCGACATGGCATCGAGCATCCTGGCGCCGATCTTCGGCTCCTTCACCCAGAGCGCGTTCGCCCAGAACGTCGGCCTGGTGGCCGTGACCGGGGTGAAGAGCCGCTACGTGGTGGCCACGGGCGGGGTGATCCTGGTGGTGCTTGGCCTGCTGCCGATCATGGGCCGGATCATCGCCGCAGTACCCACTCCGGTCCTGGGCGGCGCAGGCATCGTGCTGTTCGGCACCGTGGCGGCGAGCGGCATCCGTACCCTGTCGAAGGTGAACTACAAGAACAACGTCAACCTGATCATCGTGGCGGCCTCGCTGGGCTTCGGCATGATCCCCATCGCCGCGCCGAGCTTCTACCATCAGTTCCCCAACTGGTTCGAGACCATCTTCCACTCGGGCATCAGCTCGGCGGCGATCATGGCGATCCTGCTGAACCTGATCTTCAACCACTTCAAGGCCGGCAATTCCGACCAGCAGTCGGTCTTCGCCGCCGGGTACGAGCGCACCATCCAGTATTCGGACATCTCGGTGCTGCGCGATGGCGACTACTTCAAGGATGGCAAGCTGTTCGATGCCGATGGCAATGAAGTGCCGGTGATGGACATCGATGAACATGGCGAACAGGTACTCAGGCGCAAGGCGGTGGCGGAGCACTGACCAGGATGCAAAGCCTGTAGAAGCGGGGCAGCCATCAAGGCGGCACCGCCTTCAACCGCGCGCCACGAAGTACCCGTTCAATATCTCCACATCCTTGGCATCCAGTACTCCCGCCAAGTAGCGCAACTGCACCCAGGCCCGCAGGTACTCATGCCGGGCCTGGGCCAGATCACGCCGCGCTCCGTACAGCTGCTGCTCGGCATTGAGCACATCGAGGTTGACCCGCTCTCCCCCCTGCACGCTGCGCCGAGTCGCCTCGACCAACGCACTGGCCGCATTCACCGCCATCCCGTAGGCGCGGATCTTCGCGGTGCTGCTGGCGCACAGGTTGAACTGGCGACGCAACTGATTGAGCGTGTCGCTGACCTGCGCATCGACCTGGAACTGCAAGCCATCTCGCTCCGCCTGTGCCTGGCGCACCCGCGCCGATACACCGCCACCGGCGAACAGCGGCACACTCAGTTGGATGCCAACACTGTCGGTGTCATAGCGCTGGTTGTAGGTGCTTTCCGAGCTCGAACTGGAAATGCCCTTGCTCACGTAGGCACTCAAGCTCGGCAGGTGCCCTGCACGCTGACTCTCCACACCCTGGTCAGCGACATCCAGGGCATGTCGCTGGCTGGCCAGCTCGGCGTTATGCGCCACGGCCAGGTCGCGCCAGGGCTCGAAGCGCGCCGGTACCAGCGGCTGCACGGCGAGTGACGGCAACATCGGCGCAAGGTCTTCGGCACTCATCGCCTCGCCGGTGATCGCCTGCAGGCTGCGCAGCGCCGCGTCGAGGTTGTCGCCAGCCTCGATCTCCTGGGCCTGGGCCAACTCGTAGCGGGCACGGGTTTCCAGCACGTCGGTGCGGGTGCCCTCGCCATTCTTGAGCAGGCGCTCGTTGAGCTGCAGTTGCTCGGCGTAGGTGCGCCGCTGGGCCTGGGCCAGGGCAATCTGCTCGTCGGCGAACAATGCTTCGCTGTAGGCCGAAAACACCCGCACCATCATTTCCTGGCCGCGACCGCGCAGGCGCTCGTCGGCCAGCGCAGCCTGGGCCACGCCGCGGCGATAGTCGCTCCATACGGCGTAATCGAACAACGGCTGCTGCAAGGTCAGGGTCGAGCTGTAGCTGCGGTAATCGCGCTGGCTGGTGACATCACCGAGCTGGCTGCGCTGGGTCACTTCCGAGTCGTTGCGGGCACGGTTGTAGCGGTAGGAAAGATTCGGCAACAGCCCCGCGCGACCGATGGCGAGGTTCTCGACACCCGCGTCGCGCTCGGCGATCGCCGCGTGCAGGGTCGGATCGTTGCGCAGGGCCAGGGCATAGGCATCGCTCAGGTCCAGGGCTTGCGCTGGCAGTACCAGGCCCGACAACACGCCCGACAATACCGTGGGCAACAACAGGCGCATCGGCTCACTCCTCGCTCAGGGCGATATGCACCCGGTCGGCCAACGGCTTGAACAGGTAGCTGAGCAGCGAGCGCTCGCCACTGCGCACGAAAGCCTCCACCGGCATACCGGGGCGAATGTCCAGCCCAGCAAGCTGCCGCGCGCCGTCCTCGCTGACCTTGATGCGCACCTGGTAATACGGCTGCTGGGTCTTTTCATCGAGCAGGCGGTCCGCCGAGACCAGGCTTACCTCACCTGCCACCCGTGGCGTGGTGCTCTGGTTGAAGGCGACGAACAGCAACTCCACCGGCAAGCCCGGCCGCAAGCGGTCGACCAGCTCCACCGGCGCCCGAGCATCGACCAGCAACGGCGCATCGCTGGGGACGATTTCCATCAACTGCTGCCCGCGCGCGATCACCCCGCCGTTGGTGAACACACTCAAGCCCACCACGGTACCGGCGACCGGCGCACGCACCTGGGTGTGGGCCAGGTCGAACTCGGCGCTGCGCAGGCGGTTGCCCAGGTCCTCGGCGCTGGCCTGGGACTCGCTCAACTGCTGGCGCACCTCGTTCTGGAATTCCTGACGGCGCTGGCTGGCACGCAGTTTCAGCTCCTGGACCTGGCGCCGGGTGCGACCGATATTGCCGAGGTCTTCGGCAATCGAGCCGTTGACCTGCGCCAGCAGGCGCTCGCTGTCGAGCAGACGGTTGCGCGGAATGTAGCCGTCACGGGCCAGCTCACGCAGGCCGCGCAGTTGCTCGTCCAGCGCGTCGCGCTGGGCCTGTTTGCTGCTCAGCGAGCCTTGCAGGCCACTGAGCGACGCCTCGGCCCCGGCGATACTTTCGCTCACACCCGCCAACTCCAGCTCCAGCGCCTGGGCGCGGCTGCTGCGCAATTGTCGCTGGGTCTCCAGTACCGTCGCCACCCACGGCGTGGCGGCCTCCTCGAGCAGGTCGGCGGCAAAGGTCACGCCGGGCGCTGAATCGCGCTCGGCCAGCAGACGTGCCTCCGTGGCCCGCGCATTCACGTACTGCACCTGCAATGAACCGCGCTGGGCCTGGGCCTGGGTCGGGTCGAGGCTGAGCAGTACCTGGCCTGCCTGGACCTGATCGCCGTCGCGCACCGCAAGCTGCCCGATCACCCCTCCGGTGGGATGCTGGACCGCTTGCCGACTGCCGGCCACCACCACATTGCCGCTGACCGGCACGCCCTTGTCCAGCGGCGCCAGCGCGGCCCACAACAGGAAGCCGCCAAAGCCCGCCAGCACCAGCCAACGCCCGGCCTTCGCCGGGCCTCGGGCATCGTCGCGCAGGTGATGAACCTTGTCAGACGCAGCGCCAGACGCGGGGGTAAACATCGGGTGCACACTCATGCTCAAGATCTCTGGCCGCCCTGGTTGAAGCTGTAGGTCACGCCGCTACGCGCCGCTGTTGGTGGTGGTGCGACACTGGCAGCTGCAGGACGGGCCGCAGCCTGAAGAACCCGTGCGGTCGGGCCGAACTGCTGGATCACGCCGCCGTGCAGCACCAGCAGCTTGTCCAGCCCCAGCAGCAGGCTCGACTTGTGGCTGATCATCACCAGCGTGCGCCCGCGCGCCTTGAGCTCGGCGAGCGCCGCCAGCAAGGCGCGCTCACCGGCCTCGTCGAGGCTGGCGTTGGGTTCGTCGAGCACCACCAGCGCAGGCAAGCGATACAGCGCCCGGGCCAGGCCGATCCTTTGCCGCTGCCCACCGGACAACCCCGCGCCACCTTCGCCCAGCAACGTGTCGTAGCCCTGCGGCAGTTGCAGGATCAGCTCGTGCACACCGGCCAACTGCGCCGCTGTAACCACCTCCGAGGCGTCCACCGGGCCAAGCCGGGCGATGTTGTCGGCAATGCTGCCGGCAAACAGTTGCACGTCCTGCGGCAGGTAGCCGATGTACTCGCCGAGCGCCTGGCGATCCCACTGGGCCAGCGCCGCACCGTCGAGGCAGACCTTGCCCGACTCAGGGCTCGCAGCCCCTACCAACAGGCGGGCCAGGGTCGATTTTCCAGACCCCGAGGCACCGATCAGCCCCAGCGACTCACCGGCCGCCAGTTCGAAATCGATACCACTCAGGCAGACCCGCTGCCCGCCAGGCACCCGGGCATGCAACTGCTCGACCCGCAGCCGCCCCTGTGGCGCAGGCAGCGGCATAGCACTGGCCAACGGTGGATAACGGCGCAACAGCAAACCCAGGCGCTCGGCGCTCTGGCGTGCCGAACCCCACTGGCGCCACACGCAAATCAGCTGATCGATCGGCGCCAGCACCCGCGCCATCAGGATGGAACCGGCGATCATCATCCCCGGACTGATCAGGTGCTCCAGCGCCAGCCAGGCCCCCAGCCCAAGCACCAGCGACTGCAATGCCAGGCGCACGCTCTTGGACACCGCAGTTATTGCCGCGCTGCGCTCGCTGCCCAGGTTCTGCCGGGCCAGGAAGCCATGGTGCAGCAGGCTCCAACGCTGGCGCACGGCACCGAGCATGCCCATGGCGGCGATCGCCTCGGCATTGCCCAGGTTGCCCGACGCCTGCTGCATCGCCTGCTGCGACAGCCGCCCGGCCTCGATGAACTCGCCATGGGTCAGGCGTTCGTTGAGCCAGGCAAACCCGGCCAGCAGCAGCGCCCCGACCACCGCCAGCAGGCCCAGCCAGGGGCTGAACAGGAAGATCACCAGCAGGTACAGCGGAAACCACGGCGCATCGAAGAAGGCGAACAACGCCTGGCCGGTGGCGAACTGGCGCAACTGGGTCAGGTCGCCCAGGGCCTGCTGGGCGCTACCTTTGTGCCCGTCGAGGCTGGCCTGGTATGCGGCATCGAACACCCGAGGGTTGAGTTGCAGGTCCATGCGCGTGCCCAGGCGGATCACCACCAGGCTGCGCAGCCATTCCAGCACGCCCATGAAGGCGAACAGGCCCAGCACCATCAGGCTGAGCATCAGCAAGGTCATCTCGTTGCCCGACGACAGCACCCGGTCGTAGACCTGCAGCATGTACAGCGCCGGCGCCAGCATCAGCACGTTGGCCACGGCGGTGAACAGGGCGATGTTGCCCAGCCCACCCCGGCAGGACTTGAGGGCCTGCCACAGTTCATCGGCGGCGGCGTTGCGCGGTGTACTCATCGCTGACCTCGAAGGGCGAGGCGGCGTCGCCATTGACCTGGCAGCCGCCACCTCGCAGAATTTCGCGGCACCCCGGCCTGGGCCCGACAAGACACGGGCCAGGGTGCATGCAACAGGGCCAATGACAGAGCGATCTGCCATTGGCCTTTTTCATGCCTGGCGTCAGGCAGCCAGGGCCAGGTCTTCAGGCAGCGCCTGGATACCCACGGCTTCGGCAGCCGCAACACTCGAAGCACCGCCACTCAGTGCAGCGGCAATGGCGTCGAAGGTGCTGTCGGTCGACACGCCGTAGCTGGCCAGCAGGTTGTCCAGCACGCCTTCCAGCGCCGAGGTGTTGCCCTGCATCAGGCCGTAGATCACGCCCTGTACTTCGTTGCCGGCACGGCCGGCACCCAGCGCGGCATCCAGGTCCAGGCCGTTGAAGCTGACCACGTAGTTGCTCAGGCTGAAGTCGCTGCCGCCGCCACCGCCGAGCACTTCGCCCAGGCTGACGTTGTCCAGCGAACCCCACAGGTAGTGGTTCAGGTTGTCGCCCGGCGCCTTCAGCGGATCGAAGACGTAGTGCAGGCCGTTGGAGGTGTCGGAGTCGGCGATGAAGGCGTAGTCCGAACCGTTGGCGCCGTGGGTGGCGTACTGGTCGCCATCACGGCTGCCGTTGCTGAAGCCGCCGGTGTTGCTGTAGCCGTGACCGGCAGTGACGAAACCTGCGCTCCAGAAGGCCAGGTAGTCGTCGACGGTGGCGCTGCCGAATGCTGGATCGTAGGTGACGGAAATAGTCATGACGGTTCCTCTGTGCTGCTTGGTTTGAACGAAGGCGTCTTGCCCTCGTGTTGCCCGGAGTGGGCGAACGCAGGTGTTTCAGAATCGGTATTCGAGCATGCCGCTCAGGGTCCGGCCGCGGGCCAGGGACAGGTTGTTGACGTCGCCCATGGCGACGAAATAGGCCTCGTCGGTGGCGTTCTCCAACGACAGCGCAAGGTTCAGGCTGGGGGTCATCCAGTAGCTGGCGTACAGGTCGTAGACCTTGTATTTGGGCCACATGGCCTGGTCGATCTGGCTGTAGCCGTGGGTGTCGAGGTTCTTGCCGTTGCCCTCGCTGTAGCGCAGGCGCATGCCGACATCCAGGGTCTTGTCGAGAAAACGCATGCCCAGGGTCAGCGAGCCACGGTCGGCCGGCATATAGGAGGCGTTGCCCATGATGTCGCCGCAACTGACGCGGTTGTTCTCGGTGGCATTGGCCTCGGCGCGCGAGACCCGCACCGGCAGCATGATGATGCGGCTGCCGACCTGCACCGGGCGCAGCACGGTCCCGGCGCTGACCAGTTGCTGGGCGCCGCCGAGGTAGAACTGGTTGGAGCAGAAGTCGTTGCTGCCGATCATGTGGGTGTAGCTGAGCTGGCCGTAGTAATCGCCGGCGTCGTAGTCGAGGCTGTATTCCACACCACGAAACTGTGTGGTCTCGAGGTTGTTCTGGTACACCGAGCGGCCCAGGGCGATGCCCGATACGCTGGAGCCCGGCAGGCTGGCGTTGGTGTCGAGAAACGAGAAATTGTCGATACGGGTGTCGAAGTAGGCGATCTTGGCGGCGAAGCGGTCGCCACTGCGCAGCAGCGACTCCTTGAAGATATTCAGCCCCAGCTCCCAGTTGTGCGATTCCTCGGCCTTGAGGAAGGGGTTGGGATAGACCATCTCGTTGCCCCCGCCATGCGGGCGGCCGCTCATGTACGCCTCGGTCACCGCCGGCGGACGCCAGCCACGGCCCCAGCGGGTGTAGACCTGCAGCCACTCCAGCCCCGGCTTCACGGCGATACCGAAGGTCGGTGAGAAGCGGCCTTCTTCGCGGTCTTCCTCGAACAACAGGTCGGTGCGCTGACGGCGCAGGTTGGTCTCGGTGACACCCTCGGGGTACATCCAGGTCGTGACGCCGGTCTTGCCGGTCAGGCGATAGCGGTCATAGCGCAGCCCGGCATCGACCACCAGCCAGTCGTCATGCTCGTAGCTGAGGTTGCCGAACAGGCTGGCCATGACCCGCTTGCCCTTGGGGTTCGCGCCCTGCACGTACGGCAGCGACTCGGTCTCGTTGACCGCGGCGATACGGTTGGTGCTGGGGCGGAAGGTATCCTGGAAAGCCTCGCTGCCATAGTTGAATGTGAGGCTGTCGGCCTGGAACAGGTGCCAGCGCGAGGTGTTCTGCAGTTGCAGGCCCCAGGTGTCGGTCTGGTAGCGATCGGTGTAGTCCTCGACACGGTTGCCGCTGTTCTCGGAAGAGGCGTTGTTGGCGTTCCAGCGATCCTGGCGTGTGGTGACGTAGTAAAGCTTGGCCTTGAAGTCGATCAGCTCGTTGGGGTTGAAGCTGTAGTCCAGGGCCGCGTTCCTTGCGTTGATGTCGTTGGTGCCGGTGACGCGGTAGTAGTAGTCGTGGCTGCCGGCGTCCTTTACCGTCCAGGCGTCCTTGCTGTCGGTGTCGGTCTCGAAGTAGCTGAACTGCAGACGCTGCTCATCGGGCAGGTTCAGGCCGAGCTTGAAGATCTGCGAGCGGGTCACGCTGCCCATGCCGCCGACTTCGCCGTTGAGCCAGCTCTTCCAGGCCTGACGGTCTTCGAGCTTGCCGCGCATCTGGGTGCCGAGGTTGCCGGCGTTCTGCGTGCCGCTGCGGTAGTCGCCGAAATGCCGCTCGCTGTGGCCGACCAGGATGTCGCCGACTTCGTTGCCCACGGCGAACAGCGCACTGCCGTTGAAGTAGGTGCCGTTGCCCAGCTCGCCGATACCGTGCCCGGCACGCAGGCGGCCGCCGACTTCCTTGCCAGGGGCGAGCAGGTCGCGGGCGTCGAGGGTGGCGAAGCTGGCGATCCCGCCGATCACCCCGGCGCCGCCCATACCGGCGGAGGTGCCTTTGTCGATCTCGACGTTCTGCACGAACTCGGGGTCGATGAACATCACGCCGTTGCGCTGCTGGTGGCCATTGACGCTGAAGTTCTGGCGCATGCCATCGATGTTCATGTTGACCCGGCCATAGTCCTGCACGCCGCGAATGTTCACCGAGAGCCCGGGGTCGCGCTGGTTGACCGCGGTGTATACCCCGGCGGTCTGCTCGAGCATGTCGGCGGCGTGGCGCGGCGGGCGCTGGTCGATCTGCTTGCGGGTGACGACGCTGACCGAGCGCGGGGTCATGTAGACCCAGTCGCCGTCACGGGTCGACTCGACATGAGTAGCCCCCAGCTCCAGCGCCTGGCCATCGGCCTCCACCCGCTCCAGCCCTACCTGGCCGGCCGCACTGAAGCGATAGCGCACCGGGGTGCCCTGCAGCAGTTGGCGCAGGCCGTCTTCAGCGGCATGCGCGCCGTGCAGGCCGGCGCTGTTGAGCCCGGCCAGCTTGCGGCTGTCGAAGAACACCTGCACGCCCGACTGCTCGGCGTAGGCCAGTACGGCACTGTCGAGGGCCTGGGCCGGGATGTCGAACTGGATCATCTGGCGGCTGGCGGCATTGGTCGCTGGCGCGGCGTGCGCCATGCCGATCCCCATCGGCATGGCACAGGTGCCCAGGACCAGGCTGCTGGCCAGGGCGAGGCGACCGAAAGGTCGAAGGGTCTGTTGTCGTGGCGTGGTCACTGCGAAGGCTCGTCTGTTGTTGGCGTTTTCTAGTAATGAAAATCAATCTCAACAATCAGACGTGCGGGGGTGGAAAAGTCAGTAAGGGGAAATGAAAAAAGATTTTGCGGGGGCTGGAGTGAGGCGCGATCACCGGCATGGCCGGTGCCATACACGGCGGTGTTCTTTTCGCGGGCAAGCCCGCTCCTACAAAAATCAGTGGAGTACCTGTAGGAGCGGGCTTGCCCGCGAAAAGAACACCACCGAGCAAAGATCAGTAGATCAAGGTCAACCCAGGCAGCTCGAGCCGCTGCGCCTGCAGCTCATCGCTCAACACCCCACCAACCGCCGCCAGTTGGTCCAGACGAAACACCCCGCTTACCTCGCGCTGCGCCAACTGCGAATCCACCACCATCAAGCGCCCCGGACGATAGCGGTTGAGCCGCGCCACCACCTCGGCCAGCGGCTGACGCTCGAACACCAGCACGCCACGCTCCCAGTCGGTGGCGCGCTGCAGATTCTGCTCCGGCCAGGGCCGCACACCACTGACGTGGTCATAACGCACGCTCTGCCCCTGTTCGACCACCTGATCGGCACGGCCACGCGCTGGCGGCGTCAGCAGATCGACGGCCACGCGATGCTCGAGCATCCCGACCCAACCGCCCTCGCCCGCCTGCCCCACCACGAAGCGCGTGCCCAGCGCGCGAGTGGTCGCCCCGGCATACTCGACCACGAAAGGTCTGCGCTCGTGCGCCGACACCGGCGCGGCGCTGAACACCGCCTCCCCCGCCAGCAGGTGCACACGTCGCTCGCGGTCGTCGAAGGCCAGGGTGATGGCGCTGCGGCTGTCCAGGTCGACCAGGCTGCCATCGGGCAACGTCACGCGGCGTACTTCGCCGGCCACGGTGATGTAGTCGGCACGCCAGTCCAGCAGCAACTGCGGCGCCTGCGCGACGCCAAACGCCACCACCAGCAGCGCAGCTACTGCGGTCATCGCCCGGCGCAGGCGCGAACGTCGAGGCACTGGCCGGGCCAGGGTGGAGGGCGATGCGCGGCGCACAGGCGGCGCGATCTGCGCCAAGGAGCCCAGGTCAGCCCAGGTCGTGCGGGCGAACTCATAGGCCTGGGCATGCCGCGGATCGGCGGCGCACCACTGCTCCAGCGCCCGCTGCTGCTCATCGCACAAGGGGCCGGCACTGTCGCGCACCGCCCACTCGGCGGCCTGCTCGCGAATCGCTTGCTCGGGCTGGTTCTCGCTGCTCACACGGTTCTCTCGCGATCTGGTTATGTCTGGGCTGACGTCTGAAGGGGCAATTGTCAGTAAACCGCTCGTCATCCACCGTCCTGCAGGCACTGCATCACATAGGCCAGGGCCTTGGCCAGATGCTTCTGCACGGAGCTGTCGGAAATCCCCAGGTGGCGGGCGACCTCGGCGTGGGTCATGCCTTCCAGGCGGTTGAGGCGGAACACCTGCTGGGTGCGCTCGGGAAGCTCTTCGAGCATGGTTTGCAGGCGCCGCAGATGCTGCTCGCGCGCCGCCTGCTCCTCAAGCCCTGGGCGTTCTTCGACGATGCCTTCGAGAGCCTCGTGGGGTACCGGGTCGGTCTTGCGCCGCTGCTGCTGGCGCAGGTGGTCGATCATCAGGTTGTGCGCCGTGCGGTACAGGTAGCCCGGCGTGTTTTCGATGGTTTCCTGGCGCTGCTGTTCGGCCAGGCGCAGGAAACTTTCCTGCACCAGATCGGCAGCGAGCTGCGGATCGCGCACCTTGCGCGTCAGCAGCCCCTGCAGGGTTTTCGCATGCTTGATGAACAAGCGCTTGAGGTCGGACTCCGCCACACGCACTCCAGCTGGTGGTCGCAAGGTGGCGGAATGCTACTCGCTACTGAGAATCACTTGCAAGAAGTGCGATCACTCGAACAGTGCGTCCAGGGCCTGCTCCAGACGCGTCACCGCAATCACCTGCAAGCCTGCTGGCGGTTCCTTGGGGGCGTTGCCCTTGGGCACGATGGCGCGCTTGAAGCCATGCTTGGCCGCCTCCTTCAGGCGCTCCTGGCCGCTGGGCACCGGACGCACCTCGCCAGAAAGACCGATCTCGCCGAACACCAGCAGGCCATGGGCCAACGGGCGGTTGCGCAGGCTCGACATTACCGCTGCGAGCAGCGCCAGGTCGGAGGCGGTCTCGAGCACCTTGACCCCGCCGACCACGTTGAGGAACACGTCCTGATCATGGGTGGGAATGCCGCCGTGGCGGTGCAACACCGCCAGCAACATCGCCAGGCGGTTCTGGTCCAGGCCGAGGGTGACCCGCCGCGGGTTGGCCAGGTGGCTGTCATCGACCAGCGCCTGCACCTCGACCAGCATCGGTCGGGTGCCCTCCCAGGTGGCCATCACCACGCTGCCCGGCACCTCTTCCTGGGTGCGGTTGAGGAAGATCGCCGAAGGGTTGGAGACCTCCTTCAGGCCACGGTCGGTCATGCCGAACACACCCAGTTCATTGACCGCGCCGAAACGGTTCTTCACCGCTCGCAGCAGGCGCAGGCGTCCGTCCGATTCGCCCTCGAAATACAGCACGGTGTCGACCATATGCTCGAGTACCCGCGGGCCTGCCAGCGAGCCCTCCTTGGTCACGTGGCCAACCAGGAAGATCGCCGTGCCGCTCTGCTTGGCGTAACGCACCAGCAGCGCCGTGCTCTCGCGCACCTGGGCCACGCCACCGGGAGCCGATTGCAGCTGTTCGGTGAAGATGGTCTGGATCGAGTCGATCACCATCACCCGCGGCTTTTCCACCCGCGCCGTGGCGATGATGGTTTCGATGCAGGTTTCGGTCATCACCTTGAGCTGGTCCTGGGGCAGGCCCAGGCGCCGCGAACGCATGGCCACCTGCTGCTGCGACTCCTCGCCTGTGACGTAAAGCGCAGGCATCTGCGTGGCGATGTTGCACAGGGTCTGCAGCAGGATGGTGGACTTGCCGATACCCGGGTCACCGCCAATCAGCACCACCGAACCATCGACCAGGCCGCCGCCGAGCACACGGTCGAGCTCGGTGCTGCTGGTGGTGAAGCGCGGGATCTCCTCGACACTCACCTCGGCCAGGGTCTTGATCTGCGCCTGCTGCCCGGTCCAGCCCGCACGCCCGGCAGGCGCTGCAGCGCCGCCGCTTTCGATCATGGTCTCGACCAGGGTGTTCCAGGCGCCGCATTCGCCACACTGGCCGGCCCATTTGGGAAAGGTCGCGCCGCACTCGGTGCAGCCATACAAGCGCTTGGCCTTGGCCATCGGGTCAGTCTCCTGGGCAAAGACCGCCATGATAGCCCAAGCCCGATGTGCCTCGGGCGCTGCTGCGTGCGACAAAACTATTCGTTCTAATGGCAGTCTGTAGCCCTGAATGCAGCGCATGAAGCGTTTTAGTGGCTTACACTGCGTTTACCTCACCATTTGTTACAAAGGAATAAAACATGGGCGTGCTCAGCGAGTTCAAGGCCTTCGCGGTCAAGGGAAATGTCGTCGACATGGCGGTTGGTATCATCATCGGCGCGGCCTTCGGCAAGATCGTCTCGTCGTTCGTGGGCGACGTGATCATGCCGCCACTGGGCCTGCTGATCGGCGGGGTGGACTTCAGTGACCTGGCGATCACGCTCAAGGCTGCAGAGGGTGATATCCCGGCAGTGGTGCTGGCTTACGGCAAGTTCATCCAGACCGTCATCGACTTCGTGATCGTGGCCTTCGCCATCTTCATGGGCGTGAAGGCGATCAACCGCCTCAAGCGCGAAGAGGCCGTGGCGCCCACCACCCCGCCGGTGCCGACGCCGCAGGAAACCCTGCTGACCGAGATCCGCGACCTGCTCAAGGCGCAGAACCGCCAGCCCTGACCTAAACGTTCCGGGGCCGCGATACGGCCCCGGATAGCGTTCCTACCAGTAGTTCTCCACCGCCACCTGTCCCGGCCGCTTGCTCAGGCTCAGTTGCAGGTCACGCGCCTTCAGCACCTTGCGTGTCTCGTCGATCATTTCAGGGTTGCCGCACAGCATGATCCTCGAATGCTCCGGCGAAAACTCAAGCCCCGCGGCCCGCTCCAGCTCGCCGTTCTCGATCAGCGTGGTGATCCGCGCATTCAGCGCGCCAGGGTGCAGCTCACGCGTAACCACCGGAATGAACTGCAGCTTGCCGGCGAACTCGGCCAGGTAGTCGCGCTGCTCAAGCCCGGTGATCAGATCCACGTACGCCAACTCCTTGGCTTCGCGCACCGAATACACCAGCTTGATGTTGTCGAAGCGTTCCCAGGCCTCGAAGTCCTGGAGGATCGACACGAAGGGGGCGATACCGGTGCCTGTGGCCAGCAGCCACAAGTCGCGGCCACCGACGAAACGATCCAGGGTCAGGTAGCCGAAGGCCTGGCGGTCGATCAGCAGGGTGTCACCCTCTCCCAGCCGGCTCAACTCACTGGTGAACTCACCGCCCGGCACCACGATGGAAAAGAAATCAAGAAACTCGTCATGGGGCGCGCTGACCATCGAGTAGGCCCGCCACACCACACTGCCGTCGGCCTTGGCCACCCCAAGGCGCGCGAACTGCCCGGCACGGAAACGGAACCCCGCATCACGGGTTACGCGCAGGCTGAAAAGGTTCGGCGTCAGGGGTTGGACATCGAGCAGGGTTTGTGAAGTGAATTTGTCGGCACTGGCGGTCATGACGGACTCCCGAGGTGAATGCGCCAAGTGTGGCGCAAAGTGACGCCCAGGAACACCGAGGAGCTGTAGGGTCTCGTACAAAATCGGTACAACTAAATCCATATCGATAGCACACGCTATAGCGAAAAAGTTCCAGCGCTTTAGTCAGCTTTTCCTACACTCGGGTGGATGCCACCAAAATTTGGATCCACTTGGAGCAACAACATGTCGCATTGGAAGCCGGAAAATCTCCAGATATTGCTGGGCGAAAGGCACCCCGAACGCATGTTCGACCACGCCATCGCACTCGTTCAGGAGATGGACATGGAGTACCTGGGGCTTGCCCTGCACCTCCATGTTCCCGCGCAACGTGCCCATGTAATCCTGTACAACAATTTTCCAAAGGAATGGAATGCCCACTATCAGGCAGATCGCCACTTCATCGAGCAAGACCCCATCATAGCCCTCAGTCGCCGCTCCACCGTCCCGGTGCTCTGGGAAGACAAGCTCTATGACGAAGCCCCCGAATACCGCAACCTCGCTTGCAGCCATGGCCTGCGTCACGGGTGGACGCAATCGCTCTATGACCACATCAACCACGCCAGCCAGCTCAGCGTGGCCCGCCCCGAGCACAAGGTCTCGACGCTCGAATTCCTGACCAACAGCGCACAATTGCTCTGGCTGCACAACGTACTGCATGAACTGATCTGCGAACATCACCGCAGACTGATGGACCCAGCCCCTGCCCTGACCGACCGTGAGCTGGAAGTCACCAAGTGGACCGCTGACGGCAAGACCGCGTCGGACATCGCCTGCATTCTCTCGTTGTCGCAGAGTACCGTGAACTTCCATATCCGCAGTGTGATCACCAAGCTCGGCGTGTCCAACAAGACCGCTGCCGCCGCCGTTGCCGCCGCTCGCGGCTTGATCTGGAAGTAACTGCCCGCTACCGGCAAAGCCCTGTAGAATCGAACGCTTTGACGCCTGCGATCATCCACCGCAGGCAAAGCCGCATCGAGCCCGTTCCCCCATGCCCCTGCTGACCAGCCCATTCGCCGAACTCGACCTGATCCGTCAACCGGAGCAGAACAACGACCCCCTGCAAGCCTTCGACGCTGCCGACGAGTACCTGCTGAGCCACTTGGCCGCCCAGGCACCGCAAACCACATGCCGCGTGCTGATCCTCAACGACAGCTTCGGCGCCCTGGCGGCCAGCCTCGCCGGCCATGTGCAGGTGACCAGCAGCGGCGACTCCCACCTGGCCCACCTGGCCCTGGAAAAAAACCTCGCGCGCAATAGCAAACCCTACGACGCGGTGCCCTTCATACCCTCCAGCGAGCATTGGCAAGGGCCGTTCGACCGTGTGCTGATTCGCGTGCCCAAGACCCTCGCATTGCTCGAGGAACAACTGATCCGCCTGCAAGGCAAGCTGGCGCCCGGCGCCGAGGTGATCGCCGGGGCGATGATCAAGCACCTGCCCCGCGCCGCCGGCGACCTGATGGAGCAGTACATCGGCCCGGTCCAGGCGTCGCTTGCGCAGAAAAAGGCACGCCTGTTGATCGCCACGGTCGGCGAGCGACCTGTCGCCACCTCGCCCTACCCCACCCGCTACCGCCTCGACAGCCCAGCACTGGAGCTGGTCAACCATGCCAACGTGTTCTGCCGCGAAGGCCTGGACATCGGCACCCGCGCTTTCCTCCCGCACCTGCCGCGCAACCTCGGCAGCGCCCGCGTCGCCGACCTGGGATGCGGCAATGGCGTGCTGGCCATCGCCAGTGCACGGGTCAACCCGGATGCGCACTACACCCTGGTGGACGAGTCGTACATGGCCGTGCAATCGGCGCGGGAAAATTGGCAGGCGGCACTGGGCGATCGCGCGGTGGACATTCGCGCCGATGATGGCCTGGCCGGGCAGCAGAAGCAGTCGCTGGATGTGGTGCTGTGCAACCCGCCATTCCACCAGCAGCAGGTGGTCGGCGACTTCCTCGCCTGGCGCATGTTCCAGCAGGCTCGGGAGGCGCTGGTGGTCGGAGGCGCGCTGTACATCGTCGGCAATCGCCACCTGGGCTATCACAGCAAGCTGTCGCGGTTGTTCCGCGGTGTGGAGCAGGTCGCGGCGACGCCGAAGTTCGTGGTGCTCAAGGCGCGCAAGTGATCGTAGGGCCAACTGTCTTGCTCAAAATCTGGAGACCAGCCCAATCCCTGTGGGAGCGGCGGTTCGGCGTCCCGACTTGTCCCGCGATCACCGGCGAAGCCGGTGCCATGCACCGCAGTGTCCTTTTCGCGGGCAAGCCCGCTCCCACAAAAAAAATGCAGGCGCCGGATAGGACGTTTCTGAATCTGCAGCCTGCCAGCTTCAAGCAAATCTTCCTGGGAACTATCCTACGCATTTTGCGGAAGCGTCTTGATTGTCGGGGAAATGTCTCAGGGATACCGTCGCTGGGTCGTCGAGTTGGCGACCGGGCGTGAGAAACCCGAACGATATTGACCCAGGCTTGCAGTCATGGCGGCCGTGTATGGGCAGACTTCGGTCTGGCCGGGTTCCAGTGTCCTCGGTTTTCTCACCCCATACGCGGCTGCCACCCTCATCTGGTGAGAAGGATGAACGGCGGTTTCATCTATCGATACTGGATATTCGCCATGAAAAAAATCGTCCCCGACCCACCCCGCTTCATCCCCAGCCCCGTAGATGCGAGGGCTCGACCATGAGTGATTACCCCAACGACTACACCACCGCAGGCGTCGCAATCTTCCTGGACATGTTCCGCGTGCAACCCGGCCTGTCACCGGAGCGGGTGCTGGAGGAAGTCTCGGTATTGCTGGGCTGCATTCGCGACCTGAGCGACCAGGAACAGGCCGCCCCGGCCTCCATCACAGCACTGCATTACCTCAGCGCACTGGCCAAAGGCCTGCTGAACGATCTGGAAATCGCCCGCAACAGCGTTCATTAAACCGGACGTGACCTCTGTGAGAGCGGCGGTTCTGCGTCCCGACTGGTCCCGCGAAAAGGGCACTGCGGTGCCTGGCACCGGCTGCGCCGGTGATCGCGGGACCAGCCCGCTCCCACAAGGGCTGGGCTGGCCTTTAGATTTTGAACAAGGAACGTGGTCCTACCCGGCTCAATGCGTACTCAATCCCGCCGCACTCATGAACATGCGCATGCCATAGGCCACGATCCCCAGCGCCGCGACACTCAACGCCCAGATCAGCACCAGCCAACCCAGACGCTGCCACAACGGTTTCTTCTCCTCGATATCCATCGCCCGGCACTCCCTAGTGGTAGCCATCGTCGTGGGTCACCTTGCCGCGGAACACGTAGTAGCTCCAGAAGGTGTACCCCAGGATGAACGGCAGGATGAACAGCGTCCCCACCAGCATGAAGCCCTGACTCTGCGCTGGCGCAGCGGCATCCCAGATCGAGATCGACGGCGGAATGATGTTCGGCCACAGGCTGATACCCAACCCGCTGTAGCCCAGGAAGATCAGCACCAAGGTCAGCAGGAACGGCGTGTAGTTGGCATTGCGCGCCACCGCCTTGAGCAACCCATAGAAGGTCACCAGCACCAACACCGGTACCGGCATGAACCAGATCAGGTTGGGCATGCTGAACCAGCGATCGGCGATCTGTGGATAAGCCAGCGGCGTCCACAGGCTGACGATGCCGATCACCACCAGCAGCACCAGCGCCAACGGGCGCGCCAGGTCGTGCATCTGCTTCTGCAGCGGCCCTTCGGTCTTCATGATCAGCCAGGTGCAACCCAGCAGCGTGTAGGCCACGATCAGCCCCAGGCCGCTGTAGATGCTGAACGGCGTCAGCCAGTCAAATGCGCCACCAGCGTAGTGGCGGTCTACCACCTTGAAGCCCTCGATGAAGGCCCCCAGCGCCACGCCCTGGAAGAAAGTGGCCACCAGCGAACCCCAGATGAACGCCTTGTCCCACAGGTGGCGCTTGTCGTCCTTGGCCTTGAAGCGGAACTCGAAGGCCACGCCACGGAAGATCAGGCCCACCAACATCAGGATCAGCGGCAGGTACAGCGCCTCAAGCACCACCGAATAGGCCATCGGGAAAGCCCCGAACAGCCCCGCACCGCCCAGCACCAGCCAGGTCTCGTTGCCGTCCCACACCGGCGCGACGGTGTTCATCATCACATCACGGTCACGTTCGCCCTTGACGAAGGGGAAGAGCATGCCGATTCCCAGGTCGAAGCCATCCATGACCACGTACATCATCACCCCGAAGATGATGATCACGGCCCAGATCAGCGGAAGATCGATACCCATGGCTCAGTTCCCCTTGTTCAGGCTGGCAGTATCGTGGTCCGCGCCACCATCGTCGGCAGCCGACAACGGCCGCGCTGGCGTGCGTTTCTGCCCCGGACCGCCCGGCGGCTGTGCGTCGCCCTCCCCGGTGTGCGGCCCTTTGCGCACCAGGCGCATCATGTAGCCCAGACCGGTACCAAACAGCGCGAAGTACACCACCACGAACATCACCAGGGTGAAGCCGAGCTGCCCGTAGCTGTGGTTCGACACCCCGTCCGCCGTGCGCATCAGCCCATACACCACCCACGGCTGACGACCGATCTCGGTGGTGAACCAGCCCGCAAGAATCGCAATCAACCCCGACGGCCCCATCCACAGCGTGAGATGGAGGAACGGCCGCGAGGTATAGAGCGTGCCGCGCTTGCGCAGCCACAGGCTCCACAGGCCGACGAAGATCATCAGGAAGCCCAGCCCGACCATGACCCGGAACGACCAGAACACGATGGTCGAATTCGGCCGGTCTTCAGGCGGGAACTCCTTCATCGCCGGCACTTGCTTGTCGAGGCTGTGGGTCAGGATCAAGCTGCCCAACGCCGGAATCTCCACCTTGAAGCGCGTGGTCTCGGCTTTCATATCGGGAATGCCGAACAGGATCAGCGGCGTCGGCTCGCCGGGCTTGTTCTCCCAGTGGCCCTCGATGGCGGCGATCTTCACCGGCTGGTGCTTGAGCGTGTTCAGGCCGTGGAAGTCGCCGATCACCGCCTGGATCGGCGCGACAATCAGCGCCATCCACATGGCCATCGACAGCATCTTGCGCACCGCCGGATTATCCCGCCCGCGCAGCAGATGCCAGGCCGCCGACGCACCGACGAAGAACGCCGTGGCCACGAACGCAGCGGTGGCCATGTGCATCAGGCGGTAGGGGAACGAGGGGTTGAAGATGACCATCAGCCAGTCGACCGGCACCACCCGGCCATCGATGATCTCGTGGCCCTGGGGCGTCTGCATCCAGCTGTTGGAGGCAAGGATCCAGAAGGTCGACACCAGCGTGCCGAGCGCCACCATCACCGTGGCGAAGAAGTGCAGCCCCCGCCCCACGCGGTTCCAGCCGAACAGCATGACCCCGAGGAAACCCGCTTCGAGGAAGAAGGCAGTCAGCACCTCGTAGGTCAGCAAAGGCCCAGTCACGGCACCGGCAAAATCGGAGAAACGGCTCCAGTTGGTGCCGAACTGGTAGGCCATGACCAGCCCCGAGACCACCCCCATGCCGAAGTTGACGGCAAAGATCTTCGACCAGAAGTGGTAAAGGTCGCGGTAGACATTGTCGTTGGTCTTCAGCCAGAGGCCCTCGAGGACCGCCAGGTAGCTCGCCAGGCCAATGGTGATGGCCGGGAACAGGATGTGGAAGGATACGGTAAACGCAAACTGGATTCGGGCGAGCTCCAAGGCCTCTAAACCGAACATAGTGCTTCCTCTTCAGGTAATCCGGGCGTTCGGGCTCGTGACCCTCGCGCTCACTGCCCCCACGGTAATCGAGTGCGCTGTTGTCGAATTGTTCTGTTCGATCGCAGGGATTCTGGCCAGGCGGCCAACTCGTTTCATCTGGAACGATTGATCCAGATCAACGACTGTTGGGAAGCATAGTCCCGAATGCCAGGGCAGGCTGTGTGGTTGTTTGCCGCGTGACCGGTTGCCTCACCCTCTTTACTCGCGACGGGTTTGGTGGATCGCCCGGTCAACCCCGATGGAACCCTTGGCCAATGGCCACAGTCCACCTTTCAGGCCCACCTTCCAGAGGCCTTCACCAGGAGACACCCATGAAAGGTACAGCGCTTTCCGCCCTCTTCGCGGCCGCCACCCTGCTGGCCTCGCCTGTATTCGCTGCCGATGACCTCTGCGCGATCAACCTGCAGAAGATCAACGACAGCATGGCCACCGCCGGCGCCACGTCCGAAGGCCTGGACAAGGCACTCACCGAGCATGTCGACAAAGCCAAGGCCGCCCAGGCCAGCGGCGACACCAAGGAGTGCATCGCCATCACCAGCAAGGTGCTGGAGCGCCTGGAAAAGACCGAGAAAGGCAGCGGCTCGGCCGGCGGCAGCGGCGCCTGAGCCGCTCTGTTGCAACGGGCGGCGGCACCAGCAGTCGACGCCGCCCGCGCAAAGGCGTATACTCGGCGGCACGTGTCGAGAGATACGTCAGCTAGAGCTGAGTGTGGGGCCGATCAGGATTCGACGCCGGTAGCGAAACTCTAGGTGCATGCCGAGTTGGTAACAGAACTCGTAAATCCACTGTTGCAACTTTCTATAGTTGCCAATGACGAAAACTACGAGGGCTACGCTCTCGCTGCGTAAGCAGCTGAGCCCGCTCTCCTGGTAGCTTCGGCTCCAGCAATCACCAGGGGATGCCTGTAAACCCGAAGTGATTGTCATACAGAACAGGATCGTCGTGTAGCACGTTGGGGGCAAAGCGACTAAAACTTACCCAACTCGTCCAAAGCACCCTGCCCGTCGGGCGGCTGCGGATTAACTCAATAGACACGGCTAAGCATGTAGTACCGACAGCGGAGTACTGGCGGACGGGGGTTCAAATCCCCCCGGCTCCACCAAATGATCAAAAAAAGACGTCCACGGACGTCTTTTTTTGTGCCTGAGATCCAGTAAATACGCGGCCTCCAGCGCTTTTGCGGTCTTTCAAGAGTTTTTGAGTTCCAGCCATTCGGGTATTCCAGGCGGTATTCCAGCTCACCCGGTGCTAATCTTTGGAATACCGAATCAGTGCTTGAGGACAATCTCATGCCTGCTCAAAACCTCCGCCTCTCCGATCGACAGCTCAAGGGAGTCAAACCCGCGTCCAAGGATTATGTCCTCACTGACGGTGACGGTTTGCAGCTCCGCGTACGCAGCAACGGCTCGTTGCTGTGGAATTTCAACTACCGCGAACCGGTGACCAAGAAGCGCATCAACATCGGCTTCGGGACCTATCCCGAACTGTCGCTGGCGAATGCACGAAAGATGGCAGTTGAAGCACGCGAGCTGCTAGCCCAAGGCATCGATCCGAAGGTGCAGCGCAATACGCTGAATGAAGCCAAACGCGCAGAAACGGAACAAACCTTCGAGAACGTGGCCACCGCCTGGTTCGAGCTCAAGAAAGACTCGGTCACCCCGGCCTACGCCGAGGACATCTGGCGGTCGCTCACACTGCACTTGCTCCCCGATTTGAAGACGACACCACTCGCGAAAATCACCGCGCCGATGGTGATCGCATTGCTTCGTCCAATCGAAGCGAAAGGCAGCCTGGAGACGGTCAAACGTCTTAGCCAGCGGCTAAACGAGATCATGACCTACGGCGTAAACTCCGGCCTGATCTTCGCCAACCCGCTCAGTGGGATCAGGGCAGTATTCAAGAAGCCCAAGAAAGAGAACATGGCTGCGCTTCCGCCCGAAGAGCTCCCCGAGCTCATGCTGGAGATCGCGAACGCCAGCATCAAGCGCACCACCCGCTGCCTGATCGAATGGCAGTTGCACACGATGACTCGCCCCGCCGAGGCGGCGACTACTCGCTGGACGGACATCGACTTTGAGCGGCGTGTCTGGACTATCCCACCGGAGCGAATGAAGAAGCGCCGTCCGCATAGCATCCCGTTGAGTGATCACGCTGTCGCCCTGTTGGAGTCACTCAAGCCTCACAGCGGCCATCGCGAATACGTCTTCCCGGCAGACAGAAATCCGCGCACCCACGCCAATAGCCAGACCGCCAACATGGCGTTGAAACGTATGGGCTTCCAGGATCGGTTGGTCAGCCACGGCATGCGCTCGATGGCCAGCACCATCTTGAATGAACATGGGTGGGACCCCGAACTCATTGAGGTCGCACTGGCGCATGTCGACAAGGATGAGGTGCGTAGCGCCTACAACCGAGCCGACTACATTGAACGCAGGCGACCGATGATGGCCTGGTGGAGTGAGTACATCCAGAAAGCCGCCACCGGCAGCCTGCTTGCCTCTGCATACGGTCAAGTCAGAGATAAGAACGTGGTACCGATCCGCTAACTCTGTACGGCGCAAGAATTGCGGAAACAACTGAACGTCCAAGATTCGGGGCAAGCAGCCTCGCTTATCTGCTTCTCAACGCGGGTCCATTCAAACAGGGCTGCAAAGCCGCCCTGTTTGGATGGACCTCACTTTGAAGAGCTAAAACTCAAGACGTTGTCCGGGATTTACCAAGTAATTCCACCGATGGATAACCGCTTTTCACGTACTCAAGGGCGCTTAATTTCGGCCCTTGACCGGGTTTATCCACAGGCGTAGAACTGGCCGTGCAAAGGCTGTCGATGACAGCAACCCAGGTGACCCGAACCTTAAAGGTCACGCCGCTCCCGCGGTGGTTCTCCCCAAGGGCGATTCGCATCCGGCAGCTCACCCGGTCACCTCCCCGGTGATGGATGCTCTTATACCTATAGCGCTCGTGCGCCAGACACACCGTAACTCGCTGCCCTGCAGCAACCTATCCGCTTGGCCGACTACTGCGCCAACCTGTGCCCGTCTCTTTCTTCTGGAAAGAGACGGGCACTTCTACAACTGCTGCAGCCCTTATCGCACATGGCTTTGCGGCATTCCCACTCGTGACAATCGGCGTGACAAATGCCGATGTCACCAGCAACAGCGCTGTAGATGATGGTGCCGCAGACCAAGGAATGGACTGCACCTGACTGACAGTCAGGCATGCCCCGGTCATCGCATTGCTGCTTGCACATGGCTCAGGATCTTCAGGCGCAGGTCTCGTCAGCCAGCGCTGCCTCCACCCGCCCACCGGTAACGGTGCTCAGGAGGCCAGATCATGAGATGCCCTTGCTCCCGGACGTAAGGAGCCGCCAGTCCCGCGCTAGAGGACATCCCCACAGGTCGCAGGGGCCTTG
>NZ_VZZS01000033.1:0-32151 GCF_009650575.1 Pseudomonas sp. MNR3A
CGACCACCGAGGCGACCAGTTCACGGTCGAAGAAGCCCAGCGGGCTTTCGGTGTCGATGCGCCAGGTCGCCAGCACGTCGCGGTGGCGGATGACTTCCTGTTGCGCCGCCAACTGGGCTTCGACGAAATCCTCGAGCTCGTGGTAGTCGGGGCAGATCGGCAACTGGTTGATGCCCAGCTTGTACAACCCCAGCAACTGCACCAGCATACCGTTGAGGTGGCGGAACTCGTGCTCCATCACCCCTTGTTCGCTGCCACTGCGGGACTGTTCGGGCAAACGCGCCAGCCACTGGTCGTGGGCCTGGATCAGGGCCGAAAGCGAGTTCTTCATGTCATGCACGGTGGAGGCGATCACCGTGGAAAAATCCAGCCCCTGCTCATCGCGGCTCATGCGCCGAACACCCGCACGTGCAGCTTGCGGTAGCGGTCGAAGCGGTTGTCGCTGGCGGGGATGCCGGCCACGCGGTTAAGGCAGTTGCGACATTCCTGCATAAGCGACTCCGACGGACTTTCGCCGCCGATACGCAGCAGCGCCTGGGCGGTATTGAGGGCGATACTGATGTTCTTCGGTTGCAACGACAGGGCCTTGCGGAACATCTCCAGAGCCTCGTTCAACTGGCCGCCCTGGTAACTGCGTACACCCTGGCGGTTGAGGTCCACGGCTTCGGTGACAGCGCCGAGCACGCTCGGGTCGTCAGTCACCTTGGCCACACTCTGCATCACTTTCGGGTCATCGCCATAGGTTTCCACGCAGCCCTTGAGGATCGAAGTCCCGGCCGACTCCTGGCCCAGCTCCTTGAGCTGCCTGGCCACGGTCAGTGCGGCATCGACCGAGAAGAACTGGTCCATCTTGTCCAGGCGCTGCATGGCCTGCTCGGTGAGCTTAGCCGCGGTTTCCGCATCGCCGGCCTGCTGCAGGCTGGCAGCCTTCATCAGCCGGGCGCGCACCTGCAGGCCCTGGTCCTCGGTGTTTTCCTTGGCGACTTCGCTGAGCACGGTATTGATCTCGACCCGCGTACGCGCATCCAGACCGTTGCCGGCGTTCTTGTTCATCAGCGCCTGGACCAGGCCCAGGTTGCTCTCGGCGCTCTTGTAACGCGAGCTCTGCCCCTGGCTAACGGCATGCCGGTATGCCTTGGATGCGCCTTCGTAGTCTTCGTTGTCCAGCGCCAGCTTGCCCAGCGCGGCTTGGCGACGCACCGCAAGCGGCGATAGGCGCACCGCCTCTTCGAGCATGTGCTGGGCGCGCTTGTTGTCGCCCTTGGCCACCAGCACTTCGGCCAGCCCGTCGTACAGCCCAGGCATGATCGGGAACGCTTTGAGCGCTTGCTCATAGACGCCCTGGGCCTGTTCGTACTGGCCACGCTTGTGCATCAGGCTGCCCAGCGCCGCATACACCCAAGGCTGCGGGCGGCTGGCAAGAATGTTGGTAAGAAACTTTTCCAGGTCGTCGAAGCGATTGAGGTCGCGCAACGCATCGGCCCGGTAGCGCAGGCACAACGGCGCGAAACGCGGATCCTGCTTGCACAGCTCGGCGCAAGCCGCCAGCACCTCGGCCGGGCGCCCACGGTCCAGCGCCTGGAGGATCGGCTTGAGCAGGGTCTTGCGCTGCACCAGCTTTTCCAGCCGCTGGGCCAGGCCCAGGCGGTTGAACGGCTTGGTCAGATAGGCGTCAGGTTCATGCTCGATGGCACTGAGGACGATCGACTGGCTGCTTTCGGCAGTGACCATGATGAACACGCATTCATGGCTGATGAGCTTGTCCAGCAGCAGGTCCTCGAGCACCTGCTGGCCATTCTTCTTGCCATCGCCCAGGTGGAAGTCCTGGAGAATGAAGTCATAGCGCTTCTGCGCGCACATCCGCAGGGCCTGCTCGCCACTGTCGGCGGTGTCCACGTCGCGCACACCCAGCTCGCGCAGCATGGAGCGCGTCGAGGTGCGAAAGTCGGTGAAGTCGTCGACGATCAGAAAGCTTTTTTGCCCATACTGCAGCATCAACACGACCTGTATTGAGAAGAGGTGGAAAAAGACCTGCGGCGACTGTGCCCGGCGAATGCTGTATCGGCCGGGCGGCGGGAAAGATGAGACTGGGAAGTCAGCGCATGACAAGATAATGTCAACTAGCCATCATTTTAACTGCAAGGCGCTTTCTAGACCAGCAGGCCAAGCGATTTGGCCCGTGCCACGGCTTGCGTGCGGCGCTCCACGCCTAGCTTGCTGTTGATATGGCTGGCGTGGGTCTTGACGGTGTGCAGGGAGATGAACAGGCGCTCGCTGATCTGCTGGTTGGAGCAGCCTTGGGCGATCAGTTCCAGTACCGCCAGCTCACGGCCGCTGAGCGCCTCATTGCTGGCCACGGTAACAGGCTGGGTCTGCGGCAGGCGTGCCAGCAGTTCGGCCTGGACCGGGCACACGGGGCTGGCGGCGAGCTGCTCGCGCAACCATATCGGGCGTTCCTCCAGCAGCCGCTGGAAAGCATGCAAGGCGCCGCCACGCGCGGCCTCAAGCGCTTTGCCCAGCAACTTGCCCGCTTCCTGTTCGCGCCCCTGCGCCAGCAACAGCTCAACCAACTGGCAGAGCGCGCTGACCGCCAGCATCATTCCACCACTGGCCTGCCCCTGCGCGACCAGCGCCCGCAAGCGCTGCTCGGCAGGCTCCGGTCGTGCCAGGGTACGTTCCAGCAACGCTTGTTGCAGCTCGATATGCAATGGCAGCAATGGATGAAATTCCGGTGCCGCGGCCGGTTGCTCGCCGCCGTAGGTCTGCCCCAGGCGCAGCAGCCAGGACTCGGCAAGGTCGGTGCGGCCCTGGGCCAGCCAGAGCTCGCATTTCACCAGCGTGATCATGGCCAGATAGAAGATCGGTGGCACGTCCCAGATATGCATCAACCGCTCGGCCTCGGCGAGCTCCGCAAAGGCCTCGGCGAAGCGCCCGTCGCGCCCCTCCAGCGAGGCGATCACGCAATGGCCGATCAGCACGCTGATATCACGGCAGGCCCGTGCTTCGCTCAGCCCGGCGCGCAACCGCGCCCGCCCCTGGCCTGGTTGCAGGCGCGAGGCATACAGGTAGCCTTCGTAGAGAATCAACCGGGCGCGCACGGCGTACAGGCGCTGCCCCGACAACCCCTGCAGACGCTGCAACCCCTGACGCACCTCGTCCAGGGCGCGCAACACTTCGCCCCGGGCGTGCAACACCCTGGCGCGATCGTAATGGGCCAGGGCCTCGAACAACGGATTGCCAACACGCTGGGCCAACTCCAGCGCCTCACGGTTCCAACCCCGCGCCCGCCAGAAGTCACCGTCGGCAATGGCCAGGTTGGACAGCGTCGACAGGCACACCAGACGCTGGCCATAGCGCTTGCAGGGCAGGCTCTGCAGGGCTTCCTCGCAGTAGGCCAGGGTCCGCTCGCGATCGCCGCGGCCGCGTGCGATCACGCCGCTGAGCGCCAGCCACTGGGCGAGCATGGACTTCTGTGCGGTCGCCGACGGCGCTGGCAGGAAACGGCTGAGATAGGCCGCCAGTTCTTCGGCAGCATCCAACTGGCAGGCCAGGCCCAGTGCCCAGCTGTACAGCACGATCAGGCGTGGCGTGCTGATCAGCAGGCTGTCTGGCAGGTCCATCTTCCAGCGCAGCAGCATGCCGACGTTCTGTTCGGCCAACAGCTGCTCTTCGGAAAGGCTCTGCACCAGATCGGCGGCGACATCCAGAGAACCCGCACGCAAGGCCTGCTCCACCGCTTCGTCGAGCAGCCCCTGGCGCTCGAACCAGCGGCAGGCACGCAGATGCAGCGCCGCCGAAGGCTCGCTGGCCTGGCGACTGCGCAGCAGGTCGGAGAACAGGTGGTGATAACGGAACCACCGGCCGTGCTCATCCAGCGGCACCAGGAACACCTGGTGAGCCTGCAAGTAGCGCAGGATCGCCGCGCTGTCCTCGCGCTCGCGCAGGGCGTCGCACAGTTCGGTGCAGAAGCGCTCCTGGCAGGCGGTGTCGTAGAGGAAAGCCTGGACTTCTGCCGGGAGGATCTCGATGACCTCTTCGAGCAGGTAATCGCGGATCAGCCCTTCGCCACCGTGCAGCGCCTGGGGCAAGGCATGGTCCTCGCCCGACTCGCTGGTCGCCAGCTGCCAGAAACGCAACCCGGCGACCCAGCCGTCGCTGCGCTGGATCAGGTTGTCCAGCGCCTGGCCACGCAGGCCGGTGGGCTGGCAGCCAATCACGGCAAGGGCTTCATCGGAGGTCAGGCGCAAGTCTTGTTCGTTGAGCTCGGCCAACTGGCGCGACAGACGCAGCCGCGCCAGGTGCCAGTCGGGGCGCTGGCGGCTGGTGACCAGCAATGCCAGGCCCGGGGGCAAATGGTTGAGGAAGAACTGCAGGCAGCGATCGAGAACCGGCCCCTGGGCGAGATGGTAGTCATCCAGCACCAGCAGCAGCGGCGTGTCGGCGTTCAGGTAGAGCGCCAGCTCGTCGAGCAGGCTGTCGAGCCACTCCTCGAAGGCAAACGGCTGATGACGCTGGCGCATCTTCAGCAGACCCATGGCCTGACCGCCCAATGCCGGGCAGAACTGCTGCAAGCCTTCGAGCAGACGCTCGAGGAAACGACCGGGGTCGGCGTCGCGCTGGCTCAGGCCCAACCAGAGGCTGCGCCAGTGGCTGGGCAACTGCTGGCAGAACTCGATGGCCAGCGAACTCTTGCCGAACCCCGCCGGTGCGTTGACCAGCAGCAGCCGCCCATCCAGCCCCGCTTCGAGACGCTGGCACAAGCGCCCGCGCAGCACATGCCCGTCCGGCAGCGGTGGCCGGAAGAAACGCCCGTCCAGCAGACCAAGGGCCTGGCTGGCGACTCCATGCGTACGGGACAAATCTGTCATGGCCGACTCGTTCTGGTTGGAAGATCACGGCGATACGGATTGTTGCGAGCCTAGCGGCTATTGCCGCGCATTTGAAGACGATCGAAACGCTTGAGAAGGAAAAGACTACGACAAAAAGCAACAACACTGATGGACATCAGTGAGATCTATGGCACGGCATAGCACAAACCGCCCTAGAACGGGCGCAGAGGCTCAGCGAGGTTCGAGCCAGACCAGCGAAGCGAAACGCCCGCCCTGCGGGGTGCGTCGATAGGAGAAGAAACGCGGGTCGCTGACCGTGCAGAACCCTCCGCCATAGACGGCCGTCACGCCGCGCGCGGCCAGGCGGATACGCGCCAGGGCATAGATGTCGGCGATCAGCTTGTCGGGGCGTTGGCCCGCGACGAAGGCACTGGCGGCCTCTGGATGCACGGCGGTGAAAGCATCGCGCACTTCCAGGCCCACTTCGAACGCCTGCGGGCCGATAGCCGGGCCCAGCCACACCAGCACCTCTTCAGGCGCCAGCGCCAGACGATCAAGGGTGGCTTCCAGCACGCCACCGGCCAGCCCGCGCCAGCCAGCATGTGCGGCCGCCACACGCGTACCGGCGCGATCGCAGAACAGCGCAGGCAAACAATCGGCGGTCATCACGGTACAGGCGATACCGGGCTGGTCGGTCCAGCTGGCATCCGCTTCGGCCACCACGGCCGGATCGGCGTCGGCCACGACCAGGCCATGCACTTGCTTGAGCCAGGCCGGCTGGATAGCGAACTCAGCGCCCAGGCGACGGCGGTTCTCGGCGACCGCTGCAGGATCGTCGCCCACGTGGTCACCCAGGTTGAAGGTTTCGTAGGGTGGCAGGCTGACGCCGCCCTCTCGTGTGGTGACGCAAGCGCGAACCGAGGCCGGGGCCGGCCAGTCGGGGAAGATCAGCGATTGCGTCAGCTCACTCATCCGATAAAGCTCTCGCGGTCCTGATCGAGCAGCGACAGCAGCCACATGAAGTCGTCCGGCAGAGGCGATTTCCACTCCATGCGCTCACCGGTCGTCGGATGATCCAGCGCCAGGAAGCGCGCGTGCAGGGCCTGGCGAGGGAAGTGCTTGACCGCCTCGACCATGGCCACACTGGCGGCAGGCGGGATGCGGAAGCGACCGCCGTAGGTCTGGTCGCCCACCAGCGGGAAGCCGACATGGGCCATGTGCACACGAATCTGGTGGGTACGCCCGGTCTCCAGCTTGACCCGCACGTGGGTGTGCGAACGGAAACGCTTGAGCACGCGATAGTGGCTGACCGCCGGCTTGCCGCCATCGGTGACCGCCATGCGCTGACGCATGCCGCCGTGGCGACCGATCGGTGCGTCGATCTTGCCACCGGCCGTCACCACGCCAACCACGATGCATTCATAGATGCGGCTGACCGAGCGTTTCTGCAACTGATCGACGAGGTTGGTCTGCGCCTGCAGCGTCTTGGCGACCACCATCAGACCGGTGGTGTCCTTGTCCAGGCGGTGGACGATGCCGGCGCGCGGCACGTTGATGATGTCCGGCACATGGTGCAGCAGGGCGTTGAGCAGGGTACCGCTGGCATGCCCCACAGCCGGGTGGACCACCAGCCCGGCAGGCTTGTTGATCACCAGGATCTGGTCGTCTTCATAGACGATGTCCAGCTCGATGTCCTCTGCCTCCCATTCACCCTGTGCCTCCTGTTCGGCCTCCAGGGCGAGAACGGAGCCGGTGTGGACGGTATCGCGCGGGCGCAGCACCGCACCATCGACGGTCAGGCGGCCTTCCTTGATCCACGAAGTCAGGCGCGAACGCGAGTACTCGTCGAACAATTGGGCGGCGACCTGGTCGAGGCGTTGACCGCCCAGCTCGGACGGGACCTCTGCACTAAGTTGAATGATCTCGGACATGCTCGAATCGATGGGCTTACAGCCTTTGGTTTCGGCTGCGTGCTTGTGGTTAAATACGGCTTCTTTTGCCCCGGGGTTGGCCGGGGCGCTCATCATAACAGGACGGCACCGCCCAAGACAGCGGCCGTCAAAGGACGCAAGCCGCCATGCAAGTGAAACACCTGCTGCTGATCGCCATCCTCGGGCTCACTGCTGCCTGTTCCTCGAACAAGGAAGTCATTGACGAGAACCTCAGCGAAGCCGAGTTGTACCAGCAGGCGCAGGCCGACCTGGACAACCACAGCTACACCAGTGCCGTGAACAAGCTCAAGGCCCTGGAATCGCGCTACCCGTTCGGCCGCTACGCCGACCAGGCCCAGCTCGAGCTGATCTACGCCAACTACAAGAACACCGAGCCCGAGGCCGCGAAGTCCGCTGCCGAGCGCTTCATCCGCCTGCACCCGCAGCACCCGAACGTCGACTACGCCTATTATCTGAAAGGCCTGACCTCGTTCGACCAGGACCGCGGCCTGCTGGCGCGCTTCCTGCCGCTGGACATGACCAAGCGTGACCCGGGCGCGGCGCGCGACTCGTACAACGAGTTCGCCCAGCTCACCAGCCGCTTCCCCAATAGCCGTTACGCCCCGGACGCCAAGCAGCGCATGATCTACCTGCGCAATCTGTTGGCCTCCTACGAAATCCACGTCGCCGACTACTACCTGAGCCGTGAGGCTTACGTCGCCGCCGCCAACCGTGGCCGCTACGTGGTGGAGAACTTCCAGGAAACGCCATCGGTTGCCGACGGCCTGGCCGTGATGACCGAGGCCTACCAGAAAATGCACCTGGACGACCTGGCCGCCACCAGCCTGGAAACCCTCAAGCTCAACTACCCGAACCACCCGAGCCTGGTAGACGGCCAGTTCGTACCCAAGCAGGGCGAGTCCGACGGCCGCTCCTGGCTGTCCAAGGCCACCCTGGGCCTGATCGAGACCGACACCCCGCTGCCACCGGGTGAAACCCGCGCCAACCAGGACGTGGTCCGTCAGTTCAAGGACGCCCGTTCGGAAATGCCAGCCGACCTGCTGCCCAAAGACGAAAACGGCGACCCGATCCTGCCGGAAGGTCCGAAGGACGCCGAGGTGGATCGTTCCTGGTTCAGCTACCTGACCTTCGGTCTGTTCGACTGACAGATCGCGCGACGAGAAAGGGAGGCCCAGGCCTCCCTTTTTTCATGGCCGCGCCCTAGACTGTGGCCTCTTCATTCACGACAAGCTGGACACCATGGTTCGCCTACTCTTCTGGATCGCCCTGATCGCCGCCGCGTTCTGGCTGTGGCGCAAATTCAAGATCAGCCAGCAATCGCGCCCCGAGCCACGCCTCGAAGACCCCTTGACCATGGTGCGTTGCGCCCATTGCGGCGTACACCTGCCCAACGACCGGGCGCTCAAGCTCGGCAAGGACTGGTACTGCAGCCAGGCCCACCTCGAACAGGGTCCTGGCCGACAAGGCTGATCGCATGGAACGAACTCTCCCTTGTGTGGAAGCGGGCCTGCCCGCGTCCACGGGGGCAGTTTCAGATTTCCGAGCCCGCTTCACTTATCCCTCCCCGACCCTTTCACTCCATTTGCGACCCCTGCTCCCCCGCCACCATTGACCCCTTCCAGCAAAACTCGCTAAATCCTATTTATCCGCATAAATATGAAAAATAGCGAAATGCTCAAACCCAAACGCAAGCGCCAGAAGCTCTCCGACGTCATCGTCGAATCGGTCAAGCGCTCGATCGTCACCGAGGCCCTGCGCCCAGGCGATCGCCTGCCCACCGAGCGCGAGCTGATGGAGCACTTCGAATGCTCCAAAGGGACCGCCCGCGAGGCGCTCAAGGCCCTGGAGGTCGAAGGGCTGGTCAACACCCGCACCGGCCCTACCGGCGGTGCCTATCTCGCTGAAGTCGGCACCGAGCCCGCCAGTCGCGCGCTGCGCAACTACCTGCACTTCCAGCATCTGGACGGCGAACAGGTCTACCAGCTGCGCAAAGTCATCGAGGTCGAGCTGGCAGTGGCCGTGATGGGCCAGCTCAGCGACGCCGACTACGCCGCGCTGCAGGCCAACATCGACTTCTGCAGCACCCCGGAAGACAGCGAACAGGGCCAGCGCGAACAGCGCCTGGCGGAGATCGAATTCCACACCTTGCTGGCGCGCCGCTGCCCCAATCCACTGCTGCGCTTCATGGCGGTGTTCCTCAACGACCTGCTGCGCGACCTGGTCGTGCTGAAGAAGGCCTACCTGCCCAAGCGCCAAGCGTTCGCCGCTGCCAACATCGACTACCACAAGCAACTGCTGGTCGCCCTGCGCGCCAGCGACGAGAAGGCCGTGCGCCGGCTGATGCACGAACACATGTGCGACGCCGAACACCATATGACCGCGCTGGAGGGCGAGGTCGAACGCAACTTCCTGCTGGAGTTCGAACACCACCACTGATCCAGCCTGCACAGAGGCCTGCTCAAAGGCCCGGCCGTACCCGCTTTGCCATTGCCACTCCTGCCTAATAACCAGAATCAAGGAGTTATCCATGCAAAGACGTACCCTGCTCAAGGCAGGTCTTGCCCTGGGTGCCCTCGGCAGCCTCCCCCTGGGAGCGCAGCGGGCATTCGCCGAACAGCCGCTGGTCTTCTACGGGCTCAAGTCGATGTCCGGCGCCTTCGCCAGCTATGGCAAGTACGCCGACATGGGCTCGCGCCTGGCCATCGCCGAGCACCCGCAACTGCTGGGGCGGCCGCTGCAGTACAAGGTCATCGACACCGAAGGCAATGCCGGCAAGGCGGTGCGCAAGGTGCAGGAAGCCATCGGCCAGGACGGTGCGAGATTCTTCCAGGGCTGCACCCTGTCTTCGTCGGCCCTGGCCGTGTCCAAGGAAATCAACAAGGCCGGCGGCGTGTTCATGACCCCGGTCGGCGCCGACGAGATCACCGGCAAGGATTGCAATCTCTCGACATTCCGCTGGTCGGTCCCGACCTACGGCGCGATCCGCGAAACCCTGGTGCCGATGATTCGCCAGCTGCCGCAAGCCAAGCGCTGGTACACCATCACCCCGCAATACGTGTTCGGCGATGCGCTGCTGGACAATGCGCGCAAGGTTTTTGCCGAGTTCGGTGTCGAGCACATCGGCAACAGCTACCACTCACTGCAGGAGCAGGAGTTCTCCGGGTACCTGACCAACGCCATCGCCGCCAAGCCCGACGTGCTGGTGCTGCTGAACTTCGGCAGCCAGTCGTCCAACGCTTTGCGCCAGGCGGTCAACTTCGGGATCAAGGAGCGGATGAAGGTGCTGCTGGTCTGGTCGGCAGGGCTCGACCAGTTCCAGGAGCTGGGCAGCGACGTGCTCGAAGGGGTCTACCTGGGTGCCCAGTACTGGCATCAGGTGGATACGCCGCTGAACAAGGCACTGGTCGCCGCCACGCAGAAGGCCTACGGGATCAACCCCAACTATCCGCTGGCTGCCGACTACATCGGCACCAAGGTCATGCTTGACGCCATCGTCCAGGCTGGCACCTTCGACGGCGTCAGCGTCGCCAGGGCCTTGCAGGGCATGCGTTTCCAGGGCCCTACCGGCGAAGAGCTGATCCGCCCTGGTGACCACCAGGTGCTCAAGGACTACTACCTGCTGCGCGGCAAGCCCCAGGGCCAGTTGCGCGACGAGGACGACCTGGCTGAAGTCATCAGTTCGGGCCGCTCGTTCGTCGAGGTCGATCACACCGGTTGCGCCTTGGCCTGAGGCCACGGCGCCAGTCAAACACACCTGTACAGGCAGCCGCGCCGCGCGCTGTCGAGGGCACGCTCATGCTCGAATTGTACCTGTTCCAACTGCTCAACGGCCTGGGCCTGGGGATGATCTACTTCCTCATCGCCGTGGGCCTGACGATCATTTTCGGCCTGCTGAACTTCGTCAACTTCGCCCACGGGGCGTTCTTCCTGCTCGGCGCCTACCTCTGCTACACCGCCGTGGCCCTGACCGGCAACTTCTGGCTGGCACTGCTGGTCGCACCGTTGGTCGTGGCAGCGCTGGCCTGGGCGGTCGAGCGCCTGCTGATCAAGCGCATCTACCACCTGCCGCACACCTTCCAGATCCTGGTCACCCTGGGCATCGCGCTGATCATCCAGGAAGCCTCGGTACTGATCTGGGGGCCGGTGGGCAAGAACATCGCCGTACCGCCGGAGCTTCGTGGCGTGATCATTCTGGGCGACTTCATCTACCCCTACTACCGCCTGTTCCTGATCGGCTTCGCCGCGCTGATCGGCCTGGCCCTGTGGCTGCTGCTCGAACGCACGCGCTTCGGTGCCCTGGTACGCGCCGGCAGCGAGAGCACCGAAACCGTGTCGCTGCTGGGCACCAACATCTTCCGCCTGTTCTCCCTGACCTTCGCCCTCGGCGTGGGTCTGGCCGGTGTCGCCGGGGTGCTGTTCGCGCCGTTGCGTGGTGCCCAGCCCTTCGTCGGCCCGGAGATCCTCGGCATCGCCTTCGTGGTGGTGGTGATCGGCGGCATGGGTTCGTTCGGCGGCGCGCTGGTCGGTGGACTGCTGGTCGGCGTGGTGCAAAGCATGATGACCAGCCTCTGGCCGCAAGGCGCCAGCCTGATGATCTACGGGGCGATGGCCGCGGTGATCCTGGTCCGTCCCTATGGCCTGTTCGGGAGAGCATGACTGATGAGCGAGAAGAATCCACTACCGGCCGGGCCGCGCACGCCCGTCCTGCTGTTGCTGGTGGTCGCCAGCCTGGTGCTGCTGCCGCTGGTGCTGCCCTCGGCCACGCTGGCCACCGAGATCCTGATCTTTGCCCTGGCGGCGCTCGCCTGCAACCTGCTGTTGGGCTACACCGGCCTGCTGTCATTCGGCCAGGGCATTTTCTTCGGCGTGGGTGCCTATGGCGCGGCACTGCTGATGATCCACCTGAAATGGGGGCTGTTCGCCGCGCTGCTGGGCGCTGCGGTATTCGGTGCGTTGCTGGCGCTGCTGGTCGGCGCACTGGCGATCCGGCGCAAGGGCATCTACTTCGTCATGCTGACCCTGGCCTTCAGCCAGATGGCGTACTTCCTGGCCTACACCCTCAGCGGCTGGACCGGTGGCGACAACGGCCTGCTCGACGTGCCACGGCCGAATGTCGAAGTCTTCGGCCACGTGCTGGTCGACCTGGGCAACCCTCGGCACTTCTATGCCTTCGTCGCCGTGCTGTTCCTGCTGATTTTCGCCTTCGCCCTGCGGGTGATCCGCTCGCCCTTTGGCAGCACCTTGCTGGCGATCCGCGAGAACGAGACCCGCGCGGCGGCGATCGGCTACGACACCCGCCACTTCAAGATCCTGGTGTTCATGCTGTCCGGCGCCATCACCGGTATCGCCGGGGCGCTGTACGCCATGCTGCTGCACTTTGCGCCGCTGTCGAACATCGACCTGATGATGAGCGAGAACATCCTGATCATGACCATCATCGGCGGCACCGGCTCGCTGTTCGGCTCGCTGCTGGGGGCCGGCGCCATCGTGGTGCTGGGCGATGTGCTGTCGGAGCTGTGGCCACGCTGGCTGATGCTGCTCGGGCTCATCCTGATCCTGGTGGTGGTATTCATGCGTGGCGGCCTGTGGGGCGGCCTGGCCGAGCTGGGCAAGCGCTTGCGTCCGGGGCGTGCGTTGTCGACCAAGACCAAGGAGACCTTGTGATGAGCGAGTTCCTGCTGGAAACCCGCAACCTGGAGCTGGCCTACGGGCCGTTCCGCGCGGTCGGCGGTGTCGACCTGAAAGTCCGGCCTGGCACCATCCACACGGTCATCGGCCCTAATGGCGCCGGCAAGACCAGCCTGTTCCACTGCCTGACCGGCGAACGCCAGGCCACCGCCGGCAGCATCCTGTTCAATGGCCGCGACATCGTCCGCAAGCCCTCCCATGGCCGCGTGGCCCTGGGCATGGCGCGCTCGTTCCAGCTCACCAGCCTGTTCCAGAACCTCTCGGTGCGCGAGAACCTGCGCCTGGCCGCCCAGGGCCGCGATGGCCTGGGCGCGCTGAACTTCTGGCGCAGCGTCGAGCACAAGCGCAGCCACTGGGACACCGCCGACCAGGTGCTCGAGCGCCTGAAACTCACAGGCCGTGCCGACACCCTCGCCGGCGAACTCTCCCATGGCCAGCAGCGCGTACTGGAAGTCGGCATGTCGATCTGCGCCAAGCCGAGCCTGCTGATGCTCGACGAGCCCACCTCCGGCATGGGCATCGACGACATCCCGCTGATGACCGAACTGATCAGCGATCTGGGCCGCGACCACACCGTGCTGCTGATCGAGCACAACATGAGCATCGTCATGTCGATCAGCCAGCGCATCACCGTCATGAGCCACGGCCAGATCCTGGTCGAGGGCACCCCGGACTTCGTACGCAACGACGAACGCGTGCGCACCGCCTACCTTGGAGAGGCCGCCTGATGCTCAACGTCGACTCGATCCATTCCTACTACGACAAAAGCCACGTGCTCGAAGGCGTCTCCCTGCAGGTCGGCGCCGGGGAACTGGTGACCCTGCTCGGGCGTAACGGCGCTGGCAAGACCACTACCTTGCGCAGCATCCTCGGCATTGTCCAACCTCGCCAGGGCCAGATCAGCTTTGATGGTCAGCCCCTGGTCGGCCGCGAAATCTTCGATATCGCCCGCCGGGGCATCGCTCTGGTGCCGGAACATCGCGGCATCTTCCGCCAGCTCAGTGTCGAGGAAAACCTGAAGATCGCCACGCGCAAGGAGAGCCGCTGGCAGTTGCGCGACGTCTACGCGATGTTCCCGCGCCTGGAAGAGCGCCGCCGTAACGGTGGCTTCGCGCTGTCGGGCGGCGAGCAGCAGATGCTGGCGATCGCCCGCGCCCTGCTCAACGGCCCGCGCCTGCTGATCCTCGATGAGCCGACCGAGGGGCTGGCACCGGTGATCGTCGACGAGCTGGTGAAGATCCTGCGGCGAATCAAGGACGAAGGGCTGTCGATCCTGTTGGTGGAGCAGAACCTGATGGTCTGCGATGCCTTGGCCGACCGTCACTACGTGCTCGAACAGGGCCGCGTGGCCTACCAGGGCACCGCCGCACAGTTTCGCGACGACCCGAGCATCAAGAACCGTTACCTGGCGCTGAGTGCCTGATTTCAGGCCTTGCTCTGTATCGGCCTCTTCGCGGGCAAGCCCGCTCCCACTGGGATATCGCCACAAGCAGCCCGCGAAGAAGGCCTCTAATTGCTACAGGAGAGACGCACCATGAACACCCGCATCGATCCCTCGCAACACCTGCTCGGCCAGGGCGCCCTGGTCAACCGAGAGCGCCTCTGGCAATCGCTGATGGACCTGGCCCGGCTCGGTGCCACGGCCAAGGGCGGTGTATGCCGCCTGGCGCTGACCGATCTCGACCGCCAGGCCCGCGACCTGTTCGTGCACTGGTGCGAAGAGGCTGGCTGCACAGTCAGTGTCGACGCCATCGGCAACATCTTCGCCCGCCGCGCAGGACGCAACCCGGCACTGGCGCCGGTCATGACCGGCAGCCATATCGATACCCAACCCACCGGCGGCAAGTTCGACGGCTGCTACGGCGTCATGGCCGGGCTCGAAGTGGTGCGCACCCTCAATGACCTTGGCCTGCAGACCGAGGCCCCGCTGGAAGTGGTGGTGTGGACCAACGAAGAAGGCTCGCGCTTCCCACCGTGCATGATGGGCTCGGGCGTGTTTGCCGGTAAGTTCGGCCTGCAGGAGACCCTCGACAAGGTCGACGAACAGGGCCTTTCGGTGGGCGCGGAGCTTCAGCGCATCGGTTACGCCGGCCCGCGAGTGCCCACCGGGCATCCGGTCGGCGCCTATTTCGAAGCGCATATCGAGCAGGGGCCTGTGCTGGAGGACCAGCGCACCACCATCGGTGTGGTTCAGGGCTGCCTGGGCCAGAAGTGGTTCGACCTGGTGTTCACTGGCGTCGAGGCGCATGCAGGCCCGACGCCGATGCACCTGCGCAAGGATGCGCTGGTTGGCGCTGCCGAGGTGGTGGCCGCAGTCAACCGCGTGGCACACGCCCACCAGCCACATGCCTGCGGCACCGTCGGCTGTCTGAATGTGCACCCCGGTTCGCGCAACGTGATTCCCGGCCAGGTGCAGATGACCCTCGACCTGCGCCACCTCGACCCCGCCCACCTGGATGCGATGGTCGCCGAGGTGCGCGAGGTGATCGAGGCCAGCGCCGCCCGCCATGGCCTGAGTTTCGAGCTCACCCCCACCGCCGACTTCCCTCCGTTGTACTTCGCCGAGCAGTGCGTCGATGCGGTACGCCAGGGTGCGCGCGAATTGGGCTTGAGCCACATGGACATCGTCAGTGGCGCTGGCCACGATGCGATCTTCCTCGCCGAACTGGGCCCGGCCGGGATGATCTTCGTGCCGTGTGAAGGCGGCATCAGCCATAACGAAATCGAGAACGCCGCGCCGCAGGACCTGGCAGACGGCTGCGATGTGCTGCTGCGCGCCATGGTCCAGGCCGCCAACCCGGGAGCCCATTGAGATGACAGGCAAGACCGCCATCGGTGAATTCAGTGCCACCGAGCTGCTCGAACTGTACCGCCGCCGCCAGTTGTCGCCCCTCGAAGTGATCGACGACGTGCTGGCCCGCATCGACCTGCACAACCCCGCCGTCAACGCCTACTGCCATGTCGACGGCGAAGGCGCACGCGCCGCTGCCCGCGCCAGCGAACGCCGCTGGCAGCGTGGCGAGCCGTGCGGACGCCTGGACGGCTTGCCCGCGTCGATCAAGGACCTGACCTTGACCCGCGGCATGCCGACACGCAAGGGCTCACGCACCAGCTCAGGCGTCGGACCATGGGAAGTCGATGCACCGTTCAGCGCCTTCATGCGCGAGGCCGGCGCCGTGCTGGTGGGCAAGACCACCACGCCGGAGTTCGGCTGGAAAGGGGTCACCGACAACCCGTTGTACGGCATCACCCGCAACCCCTGGGATACCCGCCTGACCGCTGGCGGGTCGTCTGGCGGTGCGGCAGCAGCAGCGGCGCTCAATCTCGGCGTGCTGCACCAGGGCAGCGATGCCGGTGGCTCGATTCGAATCCCCTGCGCCTTCACCGGTACCTTCGGCATCAAGCCGACCTTCGGCTACGTACCGCAGTGGCCAGCCAGCGCCATGACCGTGCTGTCGCACCTGGGGCCGATGACCCGTACGGTGGATGACGCCGTGCTGATGCTCGACAGCGTAGCCCGCCCCGACCCGCGCGACGGCCTGGCCGGAGCCCCACGCCAGTCGCCCTGGCTGGACGACTCGACAGACCTGCGCGGCCTGCGTATCGCCTACAGCGCCGACTTCGGCTACATACAGGTCGATCCGCAGATCCAGGCACTGGTGGCCCAAGCCGTGCAACGCCTGGCGCGCCTGGGGGCGACGGTGGAGGAAGTCGATCCAGGGTTCAGCGACCCGCTGCAGACCTTCAATACCCTGTGGTTCGCGGGCGCGGCACGCTTGGCCAGTGGACTGAGCGAGGCACAACGGGACTTGCTCGACCCGGGCCTGCGCGGGATCGCCGAGCAGGGGGCTGGCATCAGCCTGGCCGATTACACCCAGGCACTGGAAGCACGTGCCGAGCTGATCGCGCAGATGAACGCCTTCCACCAGCGTCATGACGTGCTGCTCTCACCGATGCTGCCACTGGTCGCATTCGAAGCCGGGCACAACGTGCCGCCAGGGTCGGGCATGGCGCAGTGGATGGAATGGACGCCCTTCAGCTACCCGTTCAACCTGACCCAGCAGCCTGCGGCGTCGGTCCCCTGCGGCTTCACCCGCGAGGGGTTGCCGGTGGGGCTGCAAGTAGTGGGCGCGCGCTTTGCCGATGAACAGGTGCTCAGGGTGTGCAAGGTGTACGAACAGCATTACCCGAGTCGGCACCTGCAGGCGCCGCACCGGCACTGAGGTCTGTGCAAAACACGCAGCGGCCTTGCGCGACGCGAGGCCGCTGCGTGTTGTCAGCCCAGACGCCCGGCCGGGGCGTAGGGGGCAGGATCGATTATCGGCTCGGCGCCGGTCAGCAGGTCGGTAAACAACTGGCACGAAGCAGGCGCCAGCACCAGACCGTTGCGGTAATGCCCGCAGTTGAGCCACAGCCCGGCGTGCCCAGGCACCGGCCCGATGTAGGGAATACCTTCAGGCGAGCCCGGTCGCAGCCCGGCCCAATGCCCCACGACCGGTGCGTCCTTCAATTGCGGCAACAGCTCGATCGCCGACGCCCGCAGACTTTGCAGCGCAATCTCGGTCGGGGTCTTGTCGTAACCCTCGTGCTCAAGCGTGCTGCCCACCAGGATATGCCCGTCGCGCCGCGGAATCGCATAGCGCCCCTTGGCCAGTACCATGCTCGGCAGAAAGTCGGCATCGCACTTGAACAGGATCATCTGGCCCTTTACCGGCTCAACCGGCAACTCCAGCTCGAGGGTGCGCAACAGGTCGCCACTCCAGGCACCGGCACTGAGCACCACTTCGTCGGCGGCCAGCACGCCTTCATCCGTCAGCACGCCGGTCACGCGCCCGTCTTTCTGGACGAAACCGCTGATCTGGCAGTGTTCGCGCAGGCTGACGTTGGGCAGTGCCAGCAACGCGGCTTTCAGCGACTTCACCAGGCGCGGGTTGCGTACGTTGGCCACACCGGCCATGTAGATCGCGTGCTGATAGCCTGGGCCGAGCCCCGGCACGGCGTCATAGGCCGCCGAGATGTCGACGGCGCTCAAGGGACGGTGTTCGCGTGCAGCCCAGGCCAGGGCTTGGGCTTCATCGTCGAGGTCGAGCCAGTACAAACCGGTGGTGTGCACTTCAGGGTCGACACCCGTGCTGGCGAACAGACGCTCGCCCAACTGTGGATAGAAATCCTGCGACCAATGCGCCAGGGCGGTCACCGCCGGGCTGTAGCGCCACGGATACAGGGGCGAGACGATACCACCGCCGGCCCAGGACGACTCACGACCGACCTCGCCCTGGTCGCACACCACCACACGGTCAACCTTTGCGGCCAGGTTGAAGGCAGTCAGCAGACCGATCACCCCGCCACCGACAATCACTACGTGCTTGCTCATCTGTCGATCCAACACCTGAAGTAAAAACGCCTCACCAACAATCCGCCTCATCCAGCGCCCCAGGATTCGTACGCACACCGGCCTGGTCAAGCTGGTAGTCGCCACAGCGATCACGCGCCATCAGCCCCTGGGGCTGACGCTCGGCCAGCAGCCGATACTGGCCGTGCTCGCGCCAGGCGCGCAGGCGGTAGAAACGGCTACCCTCGGGCAGCGGCGTCTGCCACTGCTCGTTGTCGGCATACTGGCCGGTACGGGCGTAGTGGTATTGCAGACGCTGGGCGGTATCGTGCAGCAGGCCGACCGCTTCGCCGCGCGCGGCACGCCGAAGCTGGTCGCTGTAGCTGGGATAGGCAACGCTCGCCAGAATGCCGGTCACGGCCACGACAAGCAACAGCTCCATAAGGCTAAGGCCACGTTGCATTTCAAGACTCCCTGAATCGCTGGCGCCAGGCGATACGCCGGGGTGCCAGCGCCTGTCCGGGCTCGACCGCATAGATCGCCTCCAATACCTGCCGTGCGCGGGCCTGACGGCTTACCGCAGTGATCCGGAACAGGACCACCCTCGCCCCTTCCGGCATGTGCGCAGCGCGGGTACTAACACCCAGTTGCTGCACCAGAAAGAAACCGTGCTCGCTGGCCTGCCACGGTGGCTGCCCATCGATCAGGCCATGGGGTGCGGGCGGTGGGGCGCACACCTGGCAGGGTGAGGGGGGCGCCAGGGCAAGCTGCAGCGCGCCCGCCAGCAGGCTCGCCTCGGCCTCTTCAAAGGCGCGCGCCGCCGCCAGCGCGCTGCCCGCCAACGCCATCTGCTGCAACGTGTCACGCAGGGCCGAGATGGCGAACAGGCCAAGCAGCAGGCTCAGTACCAGGGCCAGCAGCAAGACCATCCCGCGCTGGGCGCTCATGACGGTGGCAACCGGTTGCGCAGCGCAACGCTCAGCGCGTAGTTCCGCTCGATGCCCAGCACAGGGTCACCAAGGGTCAACTGCAGGTCCACGCGCTCCCCCTCATTGCCCACGACACGGGTGACACGAAAAGCACGCACATTGTCGATGAGCACGGCATTCATGCCGCCGCCGCTGAGCATCAGGCCGTCGCCTTGAAAGCGGTAGGTCTGCCGCCGCACCGGGAACGCCAGCGTAGTGCTACTACCGGCCTGGCGTGCCGGATGAACCTCGGCCCAGGTGAGGCAATCGGTGAGCAGCGTCCAATCCGGGTTGCCTCCTGCCCCTCGCACGTCGGCCGTCACCAGGCTGAGCGTGACCTCGCGACCATCGCCGGCATGGGATATCTGCAACGGCTGGGCGAAGGCCTGTGCAGCAGAGGGGTCGATGAACTCGATGGCTTCGGGTGCCAGGCAGCCAAACATGCCGGTCATGCGAATGTCCTGCGCCAGCCGCTGAAAGGCGAGCGAGGCGTCATCCTGCATCCGCGACAGCGCGCCTTGCACGCGCCAGGCTTGCTGGGCCGACACCAGAGCTTGCCCCGCAGCGGCCAGCAGTATCAAGCCCAAGGCCAGTGCCAGCAGGGCCTCCAACAGGCCGAAGCCTCGTTGTCGAGGCGTCATGGCAGCACCCTGCCCTGCAGAGCGATGACCTGCGCCTCGCTGCTGCGTGGGTCGTGCCAGCGAATCTCCAGCTGCAACCATTCTCCGGCCACGACCGCCCGCCCCTCACCGCGCTCGTCCAGCAATGAACCTATCAGGGCGCGCCAGCCGTGCAGCGCCTCGGGTTCAAGCGTACCGCTCGCCCTCACACGCTCGAACAACAGGTGCGCCAACTGCACCGCCTGTGCATCGCGCCGCGCGCCCTCGCCGGCCTGCACTGCGCGTATCTGCGATGCCGCCGCGGCGAACAAGCCGAGCGACAGCACCAGCACTGCCAACACCACTTCCAGCAAGGTCATGCCCTGCTCCCTGTGCACCATGGTTTCGCCTCCTGCGAAATTTCCCGCCAAGCCTGATCGGCCTGGCTGACTGGACCTCCTGGTCCGCAGCACCGAAGCTACAGCGAAGCACTTCCAGGGAGGAATGCACGATGCGGCAACAGGGAGTAACACTGATACAAATGATGAGCGTACTGGCCATGGTCGCGCTTCTGACACAGCTCGCGGCACCGGCCTACGCCAACTTGACCGAAGACCTTCGCCAGGCCGCAGCCGCCCGCGACCTGGCACAGAGCCTGCGAAGCGCACGTGGCGACGCATTGCTGCAGAACCGGAGCGTTGTGGTGCAACCGCTGGAGGGGGATTGGGGGAAGGGTTGGCAAACAGTGCTGGAAGGCAACCAACAACTGCTGCGCGAACATCGGCTGGGCCGACCCATGAGGATCGCTGCCAACCTGGAAAAACTGAGGTTCAGTGGCCTGGGTGTCCCGCTGCGCGACAATGGCGCATTTTCCGGCGGCACCTTGCAGATCTGCCAACGTGCGCAGGGCAGCAGTCAGCATCGGGTCGTTGTCGCACCTAGCGGGCGAGTCAGCCTGCGCAGCGGGGCGAGCGAAGCGCCGCGCTGCGCAGGCCCCTGATCAGATCAGCGAGCGAACCCGCAGCTCCTTGGGCATCGAGAAGGTGATGTTCTCTTCACGTCCATCAAGCTCCTCAGCGCCCGTAGCACCCCAGGCCTTGAGCTGCTCGATCACCCCACGCACCAGCACCTCGGGCGCAGAAGCGCCTGCAGTGATGCCGATGCGCTGGACGCCGTCGAACCAGGCACGCTGCAGGTCTTCGGCACCGTCGATCAGGTAGGCCGGCGTGCTCATGCGTTCGGCCAGTTCGCGCAGACGGTTGGAGTTGGAGCTGTTCGGGCTGCCGACCACCAGCACCACATCACACTCATCGGCCAGTTGCTTGACCGCATCCTGACGGTTCTGGGTGGCGTAGCAGATATCATCCTTGCGCGGACCACCAATATTCGGGAAGCGTGCACGCAGGGCATCGATGACGCGACTGGTGTCGTCCATCGACAGCGTGGTCTGGGTGACGAACGCCAGGTGGTCAGGATCGCGGACCTGCAGGGTGGCGACATCCTTTTCGTCCTCGACGAGGTAGATGGCGCCGCCGTTGCTGGCGTCATACTGGCCCATGGTGCCTTCGACTTCCGGGTGTCCGGCATGACCGATGAGAATGCATTCACGGCCATCACGGCTGTACTTGGCCACCTCGATGTGCACCTTGGTCACCAGCGGACAGGTGGCGTCGAACACCTTCAGGCCACGACCGGCCGCTTCCTGGCGCACGGCTTGCGAGACGCCGTGGGCACTGAAGATGACGATCACATCGTCCGGGACCTGATCCAGCTCTTCGACGAAGATTGCGCCGCGGTTGCGCAGGTCCTCGACGACGAACTTGTTGTGCACCACTTCGTGGCGCACGTAGATCGGCGGCCCGAAAACTTCCAGGGCACGGTTGACGATCTCGATCGCCCGGTCGACACCCGCGCAGAAGCCACGCGGGTTGGCGAGTTTGATTTGCATGCTCGGCTCCAGGCTCACAGCGCCTTCACATCGAGGATCTTGACCTCGAAGTTCAGGGTCTTGCCAGCCAGCGGATGGTTGAAGTCGATGGTCACCTGGTTGTCATCGAAGGCTTTCACCACACCCGGAAGTTCGGTGTTGGCGGCATCGTTGAAGATCACCAGCAGGCCCTCTGACAGCTCCATGCCGTCGAACTGCGAACGGGGCATCACCTGTACGTTCTGCGGGTTGGGCTGACCGAAGGCGTTCTCAGGGGCGATGGTCAGCTTGCGCTCGTCGCCAGCCTTGAAGCCGAACAGTGCAGTCTCGAAGCCCGGCAGCAGGTTGCCATCGCCGACCTTGAACACGGCGGGTGCCTTGTCGAAGGTGCTGTCGACGGTGTCGCCGTTTTCCAGGTGCAGCGCGAAGTGCAGGGTGACTTCGGTGTTCTGGCCGATACGGGTCTCAGTCATGGACCGGCTCCTCGGTTTTCTTGCTCTTGAACATGTCCAGCGCCAGCATCACCGCACCGACGGTAATCGCACTGTCGGCCAGGTTGAAGGCCGGGAAGTAGTGGGTGTTGCGCCAGTGGACGAGGATGAAGTCGACCACATGCCCCAGCACGACGCGATCCCACAGGTTGCCGATGGCACCACCCAGCACCAGGGCCAGCGCGACCGCCAGCCACGTCTCGTTGCGCCCCAGGCGCTTGAGCCAGACCACCAGTACGGCGCTGACCACCACGGCGATCAGGGCGAACAACCAGCGCTGCCAGCCCGAGCTGTCGGCCAGGAAACTGAAGGCCGCGCCCGTGTTGTAGGCCAAGGTCCAGCTGAAGTAGTCGGGAATGACCACGATCTGCTGGTACATGGTCAGGGCGTTGTCGAAATACAGCTTGGTGGCCTGGTCGAGGACCAGGACCACCAGGCTCAGCCAGAGCCAGGCAAGGCGCCCGAAGCGCCCCGCTGCAGGATTAGGCATAGTGGCGCACCTCACCGTTGCCGCTGATGTTGTCGACGCAGCGAGCGCAGATCTCCGGGTGTTCCGGGTGGCTGCCGACGTCGGCGCGGAAGTGCCAGCAACGGCCGCACTTGGCGTGGCCGGACTTGACCACTTTCAGCTTGAGGCCTTCGACTTCGGTTGTCACCGCCTCGGCCGGCGCCTGGACGAACGGCACCACGCTGGCGGCAGAGGTGATCAGCACGAAGCGCAACTCGTCGCCCAGCTTGGCCAGGTCGGCGCTCAGGCCTTCCTCGGCGAAGAGCGTGACTTCGGCTTGCAGGTTGCCACCGATGACCTTGGCCACGCGCTGGTTCTCCAGCTCCTTGTTGACCGCCGCCTTGACCGCCATGATGCGGTCCCAGTAGGCGCGATCCAGCTCGCTGTCCTGTGGCAGCTCGCTCAGGCCCTGATACCAGGTGTTGAGCATGACCGACTCGTTGCGTTCGCCCGGCAGGTACTGCCAGATCTCGTCGGCGGTGAAGGCCAGGATCGGCGCGATCCAGCGCACCAGCGCCTCGCTGATGTGGTACAGCGCGGTCTGGCAGGAGCGGCGCGCAACGCTGTTGGCGCCGGTGGTGTACTGGCGGTCCTTGATGATGTCGAGGTAGAAGCCGCCCAGCTCCTGCACGCAGAAGTTGTGCACCTTGGAGTAGACGTTCCAGAACCGGTACTCGGCGTAGTTCTCTTCGAGCTCACGCTGCAGCAGCAGGGTGCGATCGACCGCCCAGCGGTCCAGGGCCAGCATGTCTTCGGCCGGCAACAGGTCGCGCGCCGGATCGAAGCCGGACAGGTTGGAGAGCAGGAAGCGCGCGGTGTTGCGGATACGCCGGTAGGCGTCGGCGCTGCGCTGCAGGATCTGCTCGGAAACGGCCATCTCGCCGGAGTAATCGGTGGCGGAAACCCACAGGCGCAGGATGTCGGCGCCCAGGGTGTTGTTGACCTTTTCCGGCTCGATGGTGTTACCCAGCGACTTGGACATCTTGCGGCCGTTCTCGTCCACGGTGAAACCGTGGGTCAGCAGCTCGCGGTACGGCGCGTGGCCGTCGATGGCGCAACCGGTCAGCAGGGAGGAGTGGAACCAGCCGCGGTGCTGGTCGGAGCCTTCCAGGTACAGGTCGGCGCGCGGGCCGGTGGTATGGCCGATGTCGTGCGAGCCACGCAGCACGTGCCAGTGGGTGGTACCGGAGTCGAACCAGACGTCGAGGGTGTCGGCGATCTTGTCGTACTGGCCGGCCTCGTCACCCAGCAGCTCCTTGGCGTCGAGCTTGAACCAGGCCTCGATGCCTTGTTTCTCGACGCGCTTGGCCACTTCTTCCATCAGCTCGACGGTGCGAGGGTGCAGCTCGCCGGTCTGTTTGTCGAGGAAGAACGGGATAGGTACGCCCCAGTTGCGCTGGCGCGAGATGCACCAGTCAGGACGGTTGGCGATCATCGCGTGCAGGCGAGCCTGGCCCCAGGACGGCACGAACTTGGTGTCTTCGATGGCCTTGAGCGCACGCTCACGCAGGTTTTCACCGTTGTTGGGCTGCTTGTCCATGCCAACGAACCACTGTGCGGTGGCGCGGTAGATCAACGGGGTCTTGTGGCGCCAGCAGTGCATGTAGCTGTGGCTGATGGTTTCGGTGTGCAGCAGCGCACCGACTTCCTGCAGCTTCTCGACGATGGCCGGATTGGCCTTCCAGATGAACTGGCCACCGAAGAACTCCAGCGATGGCGCGTACACGCCGTTGCTCTGCACGGGCGTGAGGATGTCGTCGTTGACCATGCCGTAGCGCTTGCAGGTGACGAAGTCGTCCTCACCGTAGGCCGGCGCGGAGTGGACCACGCCAGTACCGGCGCCCAGCTCGACGTACTCGGCCAGGTAGATGGGCGACAGGCGCTCGTAGAACGGGTGGCGGAAATTGATCAGTTCCAGCGCCTTGCCTGGCGCGGTGGCCACTACCGAGCCTTCCAGCGCGTAACGCTTCAGGCACGACTCGACCAGTTCCTCGGCCAGCACCAGCAGGCGCTCGCCGGTATCGACCAGGGCGTAGTTGAAGTCCGGGTGGATGTTCAGCGCCTGGTTGGCCGGAATGGTCCAGGGGGTGGTGGTCCAGATCACGATCGCGGCAGGCTTGTTCAGCGAAGCCAGGCCGAAGGCGGCGGCCAGTTTGTCCTGGTCGGCGATCGGGAAGGCGACATCGATGGTCTGGGATTTCTTGTCGGCGTACTCGACCTCGGCCTCGGCCAGGGCCGAACCGCAATCGAAGCACCAGTTCACCGGCTTGAGGCCCTTGAACACGTAGCCTTGCTTGACCATCTCGGCCAGGGCGCGGATCTCGCCAGCTTCGTTGGCGAAGTCCATGGTTTTGTAGGGGTTGTCCCAGTCGCCCAGCACGCCCAGGCGGATGAATTCGCTCTTCTGCCCTTCGATCTGCTCGGCGGCGTAGGCGCGGCACAGCTCGCGGGTCTGGTCGGGCGTCAGGTGCTTGCCATGGGTGACCTCGACCTTGTGCTCGATCGGCAGGCCATGGCAGTCCCAGCCCGGCACGTAGGGCGCGTCGAAGCCCGACAAGGTCTTGGACCGGACGATCATGTCCTTGAGGATCTTGTTCAGCGCGTGACCGATGTGGATTTTGCCGTTGGCATAGGGCGGGCCGTCGTGCAGGACGAACTTCGGACGATCCTTGCCAATCTCGCGCAACTTCCGGTACAGGCCAATGCTGTCCCAGCGCTGCAGGATCTGCGGTTCGCGCTGAGGCAGGCCGGCCTTCATGGGGAAGGCGGTGTCCGGAAGGTTAAGCGTGGCTTTGTAGTCGGTCATTTCAGGCTCTTGGTTAGCGGTTGAGCGTGCCAGTGGGCACGTGCGGCGGCGATGTCCGCGTCGATCGCCGACTTCAGCGCCTCCAGGGAGGCGAATCGCTGCTCCTCGCGCAGCTTGTGGTGGAACTCCACTGTCAGACGCCGGCCATAGAGGTCGCCGGTGTAGTCCAGGAGATGGATTTCCAGGTGGGGACGCCCATCACCCTTGACGGTGGGACGAACCCCGATGTTGCCGACACCCGGCCAAGGCGTGCCGTCGATCTCGATGCTGGTCAGGTAGACCCCGGACAGCGGCACGCGACGGCGCTTGAGCTGGATGTTGGCGGTGGGCGTGCCGAGCTGGCGGGCCAGTTTCTGGCCGTGCAGCACGCGCCCGGTAATGCGATACGGACGGCCCAGCAAGTGCTCGGCCAGCTCGAAGTCGGCTTCGGCCAGGGCCTTGCGCACTTCGGTGCTGCTGACGCGCAGGCCGTCCTGGATCACGGTGTTGGCCGCCTCGACGGTGAAACCGTACTGCTGGCCGGCCTGGACCAGGAAGTCGAAGTCGCCGGCACGATCGCAGCCGAAGCGGAAGTCGTCGCCGACTTCCAGGTGACGCACGCCCAGGCCATCGACCAGCACCGCCTTGACGAACTGATCGGCGCTTAGCTGGCTCAGGCGCTGGTTGAAGGCCAGGCACAACACCCGGTCAATGCCTTCGTCGGCCAGCAGCTCGACCTTGTCGCGCAGACGCGCCAGCCGGGCCGGCGCGGTGTCCGGGGCGAAATATTCCCGCGGCTGCGGCTCGAAGATCACCACGCAGGTGGGCAGGCCCAGCTCCTGGCCGCGCTCACGCAGGCGCGCCAGGATGGCCTGGTGGCCCCGGTGAACCCCGTCGAAGTTGCCAATGGTGGCGACACAGCCCCGGTGCTCGGGGCGCAGGTTGTGAAGACCTCGAACCAGCTGCATAACGCGCTTCTTGCTCATAAAGTGGCCGATTATAACCACACCGGGGCGCTGGTGACAGGCAGCAGTGCCACTGTGGGCCGTGGAATGCGAAAAACCGACGCCTGGCCCTGCCCCGACCTCAGTGCAGCGCCTTGCGGACAAAGTGCCGAGGGCGGAAACCGCACAGGAACAGGCACCCGAAGTAGGTCACCACACCCGCGCCGATCAATGCGCCGAGGCGCAGGAAACGCTCGAGCATGTTGCCCTGCTCCCAGGCTGGCATGAAGTGCATGCCCAGCAGCAGCACGCCAGACATCAGCGCCACCGCCAGTACCAGCTTTAGCAGGAATACCATCCAGCCGGCCTGGGGCTGGAACAGGCCTTGGCTGCGCAGCTTCCAGAACAGCAACCCGGCGTTGAGGCAGGCCCCCAGGCTGATGGCCAGGGCCAGACCTGCATGTTGCAGCGGGCCGATCAGGGCGAGGTTGAACAATTGCGTGCAGACCAGGGTGAAGATGGCGATCTTCACCGGCGTACGGATGTTCTGCTGCGCGTAGAAGCCAGGCGCAAGCACCTTGACCAGGATGATCGCCAGCAGACCGACCGAATAGGCGATCAGTGCGCGCTGGGTCATGGCGGCATCGGTGGCGGTGAACTTGCCGTACTGGAACAGCGCCACGGTCAGCGGCTCGGCGAGGATCGCCAGGGCCAGGGTGCAAGGCAGCACCAGCAGGAAGCACAGGCGCAGGCCCCAGTCGAGGATCCGCGAATACTCTTCACGGTCCTTGTTGGCGTAGGTCTTGGCCAGGGTCGGCAGAAGAATGGTGCCCAAGGCTACGCCCAGCACACCGGAAGGAAGCTCCATCAGACGGTCGGCGTAGTACATCCAGGACACCGAGCCGGCCACCAGGAAGGAGGCGAAGATGGTGTTGATGATCAGCGAAATCTGGCTCACCGACACTCCGAGGATCGCCGGCAGCATCTGCTTGAGCACGCGCCATACCCCGGTATCGCGCAGGTTCAGCCGTGGCAGCACGAGCATGCCGATCTTCTTCAAGGCTGGCAGCTGGTACAGCAGCTGGGCCAGCCCCCCCGCCAGCACGCCCCAGGCCAGGGCCATGATCGGCGGGTCGAAATAGGGGGTGAGGAACACGGCGAAGGCGATCATCGCCACGTTCAGCAGGGTCGGCGTAAAGGCCGGCACCGAGAAGCGGTTCCAGGTATTGAGGATCGCCCCGACCAGCGACGACAGGGATATCAGCAATATATAAGGAAACGTCACCCGCAACAGTGCGGTGGTGAGTTCGTATTTCTCGGCACTGTCGACAAAGCCGGGGGCCGTGACCCACACCACCCAGGGCGCGGCGAGTATGCCCAGGGCAGTGACCAGAGCCAGGACCAGCGTGAGCAGGCCACTGACATAGGCGATGAAAGTGCGCGTGGCCTCCTCGCCCTGCTGGGTCTTGTATTCGGCAAGAATCGGCACGAAGGCTTGGGAAAACGCGCCCTCGGCGAAGATACGCCGCAGCAGGTTGGGCAGTTTGAAGGCAATGAAGAAGGCGTCGGTGGCGATGCCAGCGCCGAAGACCCGCGCCAGAATGGTGTCGCGAACGAAACCCAGCACCCGCGAAATCATGGTGATGGAGCTGACTGCAGCCAGGGATTTGAGCAGGTTCATCGAAAAGTTTTACGCCTGGGACTTGAGAGCGCTGCCAGATGACGCCCGGATGTGCGATAATCCCGCTTCTTTGCAGGGGTGCCAAAAACTCCCGAGTTTACAGGTCGTTGCGTAGAAAGGAATCTCTCCTTCCGCGCACACATGCCACTCGGCAGATCCTTGCAACTGGCCTTGACATCCGTCCGACTCATCGGCATGATTCGCGGCCTTATTTGTTTGCTATTTACCCAAAAGTCTTTCGAGGAGCTCGACGGTGGCCAACACACCTTCCGCCAAGAAACGTGCAAAACAGGCTGAGAAGCGTCGCAGCCACAACGCCAGCCTGCGTTCCATGGTCCGTACCTACATCAAGAACGTAGTCAAGGCCATCGACGCTAAAGACGCCGAAAAAGCGCAAGCTGCTTACACTCTGGCTGTGCCTGTAATCGACCGCATGGCCGATAAAGGCATCATCCACAAGAATAAAGCTGCTCGCCACAAAGGCCGTCTGAATGGCCACATCAAGGCGCTGAAAGAAGCTGCAGCTGCCTAAGCGACGCGCTTTAACAAAAACCGACCCTAGGGTCGGTTTTTTGTTGCCTGCGATTTAGCTGGCCATCGACAGATCAACCAAGAAATCCGGGCCGCGATAAGCGGCCCCGGACTCATTGCTACTTGCCCACCGGGATCTTCGGTGCCCACTGCAACCAGGCATCATCCGGTTTATCGAACAAGGCAAAGGTCTGCTGCGGCCGCGCGGGATTGCCCATCTGCTCGCCATCCGGCGTTGCAAAGGCAATCCCTCCATCGATGAGGGTTTCCAGCGATTCGGTTCGCACCGTGGCCCCCTTGAACAGCCCCCAGTCAAAGCCGAAACCACTGCTGTTCCAGAAGCGGCTGCCGCCCCGTACCAAGGCGGCATAACGTGGCTCGATCAGAATATGGATCAACACCCGATCCGCACTCTGCCCCAGTTCGTAGCCCGTGACCTTGCCAACCTGGACTTCACGATAGGTGACTGGTACACCCGGCTTTATCGAACCACGACGCGAGGCGCTCAACGTCAGCGGCAGACCGACTTCCTGACCAACCACCTCCGGCGCTTCGGGCAAGGCGATGAAATCCCGCTGCGGGCCCTGGCTCTTCAATGCCGGCTGTACCTCCAGGTACTGACCGCCGATCAGGGTATCCAGGTTCTCTGTGCGCACCAGCCCGAATGCAGGCTTCACCACCCAGAATTGCGTGCCTGTCCGGGCAATGCGGTCCGCAGCATCGGTGATCCGCGCACGCAGCAGCACAGCCTGCAGGTCGGAGGTCAGATCGACGCTTTCAATGCTGCCTACGTCCAGGCCACGGAAGCGGATCGGAGTGCCGGGCTTGAGGCCATCGGCACGCTCCACACGGATGGTCACGAGAGTGCCGGCACGGTTGGCTGCCTCCTCGTTCTCCAGCAGGCGGAAACGTGGAATGTGTCGTTTGAGCGGCACGTTCTGCTGCGGCGTGTCGAAAGCGATGCCACCAGCCATCAGGGTCTGCAACGACTCACTCTTGATCTTGATACCCGACAGGCCGCCGGTGAGCGTGATGCCGCTGGCATTCCAGAAGCGCGTCGAACCGTTCACCAGGCCGGCATACTCTTTCTCGATATGGACACCAATCAGGATACGCTTGCTGTTGCGTGCGAACTGGTAGCTCTGCACGCTACCGACCTTGACCTGGCGATAGGTTACCGGGCTACCCACCTCGAGCGAGCCGAGCGTGTCAGCGAACAAAACCAGGTGCAGGCCCGGCGCCTTCAGATCGAGCGGTGGCGCCTTGGCCCTGGCCTCGAACTCACGCTGCGGTCGCGCGCCCTTCTCACCCGGACGAATGGCGATGTAGTTACCCTTTACCAGCGCCTCCAGGCCGGTAATGCCCGCCAATGAAATGGACGGTTTGACCACCCAGAACTGGGTACCTTCCACCAGGTAGTCTTCGGCCAACGGGTCCAACGTGAGCTCGGCCATGGCGCCATCGAGGCCATCATCGATCTTCAGCGTTTTCATGGAACCCACCTGGATACCCTTGTACATCACCGGGGTACGTCCAGCCTGCAGGCCTTCGTAATCGGTCAGGTGCACCTTGATGCGGATACCAGCCTGAGCTGCCTCGAAGTCCTCATAGAGACGGAACGGAAGGCTCGGATCGGTGGGCGGGCTGTCCTTGCGATGCTCTGGAGTAGCGAAGGCGATGCCCCCAGCCACGATGCTCGACAGCGATTCACTGCGCACCTTGACGCCCGACAGATTGGCATCGATGCTGATGCCGCTGGCATTCCAGAAACGCGTGTGTTTGCGCACCAGACCAGCGTATTCAGGCTCGATGAACAGCTTGATCTCGACCGTTCCGTGGTCGTCTGACAGGCGATAGCTTTTTACCTTGCCCACCTGGATCTGCTTGTAGAACACCGGGCTCTCACGATTGAGCGAGCCCAGGCGCTCGGCCTTGAGCGTCAGGTGCAGGCCGGGCTCCTTGTCAGAAAGCGGTGGTGCCTCGGCCAGTGCGGTGAAGCGACGGGTAGGTTCACCCTGCCCTGGATCAACGGCGATGTAGTTGCCGGAAACCAGTGTCTCCAGCCCGGAGATCCCAGCCAGGCTGACGCTCGGCTTGACCAGCCAGAAGCGCGTGCCTTTATTCATGTGCGGCTCGGCCGTCTTGTTCATCTCGATGGTGGCGATCACACCCGTGTTGCTGCCCTCGGCATCCAGCACCAGGCTGGTAACCTTGCCCACCGACATGCCCTTGTAGATCACCTCGGTCTTGTTGGCGACGATACCCTCGCCGGTTTCGAAACGAACCTGAATCTCCACGCCAGCGTCACGATAGGCCTGCCAGGCAAGCCAGCCCCCGATCATCAGGGCGATCAGCGGCAGAATCCAGATGGCCGACCAGTTCGAGGCTGGGCGTGTTTTGGCCGTTGGCAAGTCACTCATGGTCGTCGTCCGACTCCGTGTTATCCCAGATCAGTCGGGGATCGAAAGTTAAAGCAGCAAGCATCGTCAGGATCACCACACTGGCAAAGGCGACGGCGCCCAGGTTGGCTTCGACACTGGCGATGCGACCGAAATTCACCACCGCCACCAGAATGGCGATGACGAAGATGTCGAGCATCGACCAGCGACCGATGAATTCGATAAAGCGGTACATCAGGATCCGCTGCCGGGCCGAGAGCGGCTGATGACGCTGCACCGAGTAAAGCAGCAGGCCAATGCCCACCAGCTTGAAGGTCGGCACCAGAATACTGGCAATGAATACCACCGCGGCAATGGGCAGCATGCCGTGCTTCATCAGGGTGATGACCCCGGACATGATGGTGTCCGGGCTGCCCTGGCCCAAGGTGCTGACGGTCATGATCGGCAGCAGGTTGGCCGGGATGTACAGGATCATCGCAGTGACGAGCAGCGCCCAGGTGCGCACGATACTGTTGGGGCGACGCGCATGCACGATGGCACCACAACGAGTGCAGGCCTGCGAGTCGCTGCCCGGCTCCTGGCGATTGAGCTCGTGACACTCGTTGCAGACCAGGATACCGGCATCAATCGCCCGCATGGGTATCCTCCCCGGAGAGCGCTACCCATATCTGATGCGGCGACATCACCACCTCCAGCCAGACCTGCACCAGCAACAGGCTTATAAAGCAGAACAAACCGAGCCCGACGGTCAGTTGCGCCAGGTCGACCAGCTTGACGATCGCTACCAGCACGCCCATGAAGTACACCTCGAGCATCCCCCACTCCCGCAGGTGATGATAGATGCGATAGAACAACAGGCCATGGCCACGACCGATATTCAGGCGAATGCTCAGCAGTACCAGGAGTTGGCACAGCAGCTTGAGCAACGGAATAGCCATGCTGCACAGGAACACCACAACGGCGACGCCGCGCATTTCAGAGTTGTACAGGCCCAGAACACCGCTCCACACCGTGTCGTCAGCGGTCTGGCCAAGCAGGTGCAGTTGCATGATAGGCAGGAAATTGGCCGGGATATAAAGAAACAGCGCGGTCAGCACCAGCGCGAGGCTGCGATTGACGACATTGTAACGATGCGCATAGAGCTCGTAGCCACAGCGCGGACACTGGGCTTTCTCGCCATGCTGCAGCACAGGCTTGCGCAGCAGCAGGTCACACTCGTGACAAGCCACGAGGTCTTCCAGCGGCAGGCTGGCCAGCGCTTCGGGATCGGCAGGGTTGGACATAGGGAGTTCTGATAGGAAAGTCGGCTCTATTCTAGTGTTCAGACTCGAAATGTGGGAGATGGTGCTTTGCAAAGGCGGTTACGAATGGTGTCGGCCACCTGCTTGCTCTCGGCAGCGAATGCTGCCGGCTCTTGACCGCGGAAAAGACAAAACCCCTACCTGCTCGCGCAGATAGGGGTTTTGCGAAATGAATCTTGACGATGACCTACTCTCACATGGGGAAACCCCACACTA
>NZ_VZZS01000034.1:0-36328 GCF_009650575.1 Pseudomonas sp. MNR3A
AAAGCCTTGATACTCGGTGATGCTGCGTTGAAAACAGCCTGGTGCGCCAGCCCGGTCGGAATGCTCATTTACAACCCGTAAAGTCGAGCGCGCTCCGACCGTTCCTCGGCCGTTTTCGCCTTGCCTGACCTTCGTCTCAAGACTTTTCATACAGAGCCTAGAAAGCTTGCGTGGCAAATTTCGGGACGGCTTTGAGTCGCGAACCTATCATTTTTGCCAGGTGACAGGCGGCCCGTCAGGTCAGATGCTTCGCGCATCGCTTCTATTTACCTCGAACCGCAGCGCAGGCACCACATGGCAACGCGTACGCCCCGTCAAATGCGAGCACAGTCAGCTGCTCTGCATGCCGGAACGCCGACAGTCATCAGCCCTTTCCGGACATTGACGCTTTACCGGGCGGTGCACACCTCTGGTGTTGCGTCGCGCCTACTGATTGAGCGTACGGTCAAGGACCGGTTTGCCCGGGCAAAGCGAATCTTCGGGGCTCGAATGCTGGACAATGAGGCCACTGGCAATGCCGACGCGGTGACGATCACGCTCCTTGAGGGGCGCCCTCTGTCATTACATACCGCAGACGGCGATCTTTCCCTGCGTTTTATGGACAGCGCCGGGCGCCCGCTGTGGTCGCTCAATGCCCAGCAGACGGTGACTGCGATGAGTTACGAAGCAGCGTTGCTCGGTGGGCGGCCACTGGCGTTGAAGGAGATGGCTGCCGGTGCTGCGTCAGGTCGTGCACGTGAATGCTATCGCTATGCGCCTGCGGGAGAGACGTACTGGCAGGCCCGCAATCTCTCCGGACGTTTGCGCGAATCCTGTAACAACGCAGGCATCGACCGATCGCTCAGTCAGTCATTGACTGGCCAATCTCTGGCGTCCGAGCAATGTCTCTTGAAGGTTGAAATAGAAGAACCGGATTGGTCTCGTACCACAGAAGAAGATGTCGAGGCCCCTCTGGAAGTCCTGAATCAGCTCGATGCCACAGGCGCCCTGCTGAGTACCACTCATGCCGCCGGTGTCACTATCGTCGAAATGTATGGAATCAGCGGCGCACGGGAGCAGACCCGGGTTCGATACATGAAGGGTGGCAAGGTCGAGGAAGTCGCCACCTTGCGCGATGCTCGCTATGCCGCAGACTCCAGATTGCTGGAGCAAACCGCGGGTAACGGCGTCGTGGACCGCTATGAATATGACCCCCGAATCCTTCGTCTCAAGCGACATCTGACCGCTCGCCCAGTGGGTCATCCTCTGGGCGGTCTGGTCATCAGTGACCTGCATTACGAGCACGATCCAGTCGGCAACATCCTCAGCCTCGATGACCAGGGCGCAGACCCTGAGTGGCACAACAACCTGCAGGCCACGGGGCTTCGGCAATATACTTACGACACGCTGAACCGCCTGGTGTCGGCAACCGGACGGGAGCGCGTGCCTGCGGCTCGGCATCATCCCTCATCAGGCAATCGCAGTGACCCGAGTGCAGGCCAGGTGTGGGCGCCCTACATAGAAGAGTATTCCTACGATGATGGGAACAATCTTTGGCGGATCTGGCATAACGCAGGCGCAGGTCAGCGCACGGTCAAGCTTGACGTGGCGCTGGGCAGCAATCGTGCCGTCATGAAAGGGCAAGGGCCTACGCCTGAGGCGGGCTTTCTGCCTGGAGGGTTGCAGAAACAATTAGGCGATGGCAGGACTGTACACTGGCATGCGGACAACCAGCTCAAGGCTGTCACCCTTATCAGGCGCAACCATGAAGACGATGACGGTGAACGCTATCATTATGCGGATGGAAGTCGACGGACCCGCAAAGCGCTTTCGGTAAAAGTCGGTGGTGGCAGGCAGACGACCTTGACCACGTACACCCACGCTTTCGAGCTGCGCCAGCGATCGTTGGGCGGTGGGTCCGAGCCCCAGCGTCGTGTGGTGATCACGCCGGTAGGCACTGCTCGTTTGGTGATGAACCAACACAATGGCGAAGCGCAACTGCGTTTCGGCTTCAGCGATCATTTGAACAGTTCGGGCGGTGAGACGGACGCTGCTGGCAAGGTCATCGTGCGTGAGGAATATGCGCCCTATGGTGGGGCGGTTGGTGAAGATGAACCCGCAACCGAAATCGACAACTTGACGCGACGAACGCTGCGCCATGCGGGCAAGGAGCGAGATGCGACGGGCTTGTATTTTTACGGTTGGCGCTATTACCAACCGGAAGTCGGACGCTGGTTGAGTGCGGATCCGGGCGGCACGTTGGATGGCGTAAATTTATTTCGTGTGGCTAGGAACTCGCCTGTGACGTTCCACGATGCCGATGGCCAGTACCCAGTTGATCCCAATGAGCTTATTAACCAGATACTGCCAGGTTATCCCTCTACGCCTGAGGTGGTCGCACGCTTGAATGAGAGAACCGCTAACGACGATGTGATGGATTCTGAAATTGAACATATGGAGTACACCACAAGGCCCGGTGTGCTCTCCCAATATAAAAAGGGGCCGGGTAGGTTTAGATTCGAAAACGAGTTCAGGCCTCATGTGTGGGTATTCAAGGAGAATTTCAGAAACCCGGCGCAAGGAACCTATGCTTCTACTGTAACCCTTGAGCAATATAGAAAAGTTTCCCAAGCCCACGGATTTTTTGGGGAATTGCCAAAAACCCTATTGCGCTGGGATGTGATTAATGAGGATGCAATTTCCGCAGTGACGACCACGCCAGAAGATTTGCGTTTGCCTCCCGAACAGAGAAAGCATGAGCTTGCCAAGCGCTTTTTAAATAGTTCCGGTAATGGGCGGCATACCCAGAGAGTAGTGGATGCACTTGGCATGGCGGTTACCGATGTTGAAGTACATCAAGCCGTCAGAGATCAGAAGCGCAAGCTTGACATGCTGGTCATCGCTATCCACGTAGAGCCAAAAGTTACTCACTCAGCGGAAGATGATGCTTTCAGAGTCGAATTGGAGAGGGGCATGGCGCGATTCCAGCGCCAGAGTAATAGGCACTGGCTTTCAAGAAAATACCATGCAATTCGTTACTTCTTCAGTGACTGGTTGCGTCAGTCAGGAACACGGGGGATCAGGGCACAGACAACGTAGCGTAATCAGTCAGCGCTTGATGTATGCCTGCCCGGCAAGCGGATGCCAAAGGTATTTGAACCCGCCACACTGCGCACGAAAACTTCGCCGCCATGCATCAGCGCAATCGCCTTGACGATCGCCAACCCTAATCCATGGTTGCCGCCGCCACTGTTGCTGCGCGCGGCGTCCACCCGATAGAACCGCTCGAACAGTAGCGGCAGGTGCGCATCATCGATAGCCGGCCCGGGGTTGCTCACGGCGATGCTGACCTGTTCAAGGCCTGTCTCGATATGAACATGAATGACCTGATGCGGCGCCGTATGCTGCACGGCGTTGTTCAGCAAATTGATCAGCGCCCGGCGCAGTTGGGCCTTCTCGATCGGGGCCTGGGCATCACCGCTGACCGTGACGCTGACCTGGGCGTCTTCGAGGATGTAGTCCAGGTAGTCGAGGGTCGTGGCCACTTCCTCGGCCAGCGAGGACTGGGTCAGGGCGGTGGCCTTGCTGCCCTGATCGGCGCTGGCGAGAAACAGCATGTCGTTGATGATGCTGCGCAGGCGCTCCAGCTCTTCCAGGTTCGATTGCAGCACTTCGAAGTAGTGCTCGGCGCTGCGCCCACGGGTCAGGGCCACTTGGGTCTGTCCGATCAGGTTGGTCAGCGGCGAGCGCAGTTCGTGGGCAACGTCGGCGTTGAAGGCTTCGAGCCGTGAATAAGCCTGGCTGACCCGGTCGAGCGCGGCGTTGAAGGCCTCGGCAAACTGCGCCAGCTCCGGCGGTAAGTCCTGGGTGCGCAGCCGTCCGTCCAGGCGCGGTGGGGCCAGCGCCTGGGCTTCTGCCGACAGCGCCAGCAGTGGGCGCAGGCCGATGCGTGCGACCCAGTAGGCCAACAGCGAGGCCAGCAGCACACCGAGTACGGCCAGGCCGACAATGGCCACCAGCAGGCTGTGCTGGGCCTGCCAGAAGGTTTGGGTGTCGATACCGATCATGAAACGTACCGCCGGCCGTTCACCCAGTGCCGGCAGTTGGCTGACCAGGATCTTGAACGGGTAGGGGTTGTCGGCCAGGCGCAGGTCGCGCATGCCTTCCGGGCCCTGGGCGAAGCGGCGCAACTGTTCGTTGGGGTGGCCGTACTCGAAGCGCGGGTCATCGCTGACCACCCAGAAGCGGATGCGCCGGTCTTCTTCGGCCAGCAGGTTGAGTTTGTTGTGGATCTTCGCCCAGTGTTCCAGGGTGCCGAAGCGGTTGAGAGTGGACTCCAGCACGCTGAATCGCGCATCCAGCTCCGCTGCCGGCAGCAGGTCGAGGCTGCGGTCGACCTGGCGGTACAACGCACTGCCGATCAGCACGAACACCGCCAGCGCCACCAGCGTGAACAGCAGCGACAGGCGCAGGGCCAGGGAGTTAGCCCGCACGGTTTTCCAGGACATAGCCCATGCCTCGAATGGTGTGCAGCAGCTTGTTGTCGAACGGCCCGTCGAGCTTGGCGCGCAGGCGCTTGATCGCGACCTCGACAACATTGGCGTCGCTGTCGAAATTGATGTCCCAGACCAGCTCGGCGATGGCGGTCTTGGACAGGATCTCGCCCTGGCGCCGGGCCAGCACGCTGAGCAGCGAGAACTCCTTGGCGGTCAGCTCCAGACGCTGGCCCGCGCGGCTGGCCTTGCGCGCCATCAGGTCGATCCACAGGTCGGCGACCTGGATCTGCAGCGGCTCGTGGCTGGTGCTGCGACGGGTCAGGGCCTGCAGGCGGGCGACCAGTTCGAGGAAGGAGAACGGCTTGCCCAGGTAATCGTCGGCACCTTCGCGCAGGCCATGAATGCGGTCCTCGACCCGCTCGCGGGCGGTGAGCATGATCACCGGCGTCTGCTTGCGCGCACGCAGGGCGCGCAGCACGCCGTAGCCATCCAGGCCCGGGAGCATGACGTCGAGCACGATCACCGCGTAGTCGCCTTCGAGCGCCAGGTGCAGGCCATCGATGCCATCGCGGGCCAGGTCGACGGTGAAGCCCTGCTCGGTCAGGCCACGATGCAGGTAGTCGGCGGTTTTTTCTTCGTCTTCGACGATCAGCACACGCATGGGTTTGTCTCAACTGGCAGTCGCGGCCGCGTTGGCGACCTTGCGGCGGTGGAACAGGCGTTCCAGGGCCAAGTATATGACGGGGGTGGTGAACAGCGTCAGCGCCTGGCTGACCAGCAGGCCGCCGACCACCGCGATGCCCAGCGGTTGGCGCAGCTCGGCACCGGCTCCGAAGCCGAACATCAGCGGCACAGCGCCGAGCAGGGCAGCGAGGGTGGTCATGATGATCGGCCGGAAGCGCGTCAGGCAGGCTTGGTGGATCGCCTGCTCGGGCGTCATGCCCTGGGTGCGCTGGGCATCGAGGGCGAAGTCGATGAGCAGGATGCCATTCTTCTTGACGATACCGATCAGCAGCACGATGCCGATCAGGCCCATGATGGTGAAGTCCTGGCCCATGGCCCAGAGCAGGATCAGTGCACCAAGCCCCGCCGAGGGCAGGGTGGAGATGATCGTCAGCGGGTGCACGAAGCTCTCGTAGAGCACACCGAGGATGATGTACACCGCCACCAGTGCGGCGAGGATCAGCCACGGCTGGCTCGACAGCGAACTCTGGAACGCCTGTGCCGCGCCCTGGAAACTGCCGACGATGGCGTCGGGCATGCCCAGCTCGCGCTGGGTCTGTTCGAGGATGCGCACCGCATCACCCAGGGCCACGCCGGGGGCGAGGTTGAACGACAGGTTGGCGGCCGGGAACAGGCCGTCGTGGGCGATCGACAGCGGGCCGGTGCTGGGCGGTGCGACATGGGCCAGGGCCGACAGCGGCACCATCTCGCCCGACAACGGCGAGCGCAGGTAGAAGTAGTTAAGGCTCTCGGCCTTGCCGCGCTGGCGGGCGTCGAGTTCGAGGATCACCTTGTACTGGTTGGTCTCGGTCTGGAACTCGCTGATCTGGCGCTGGCCGAAGGCGTCGTACAACGCCTGGTCGACGTCGGTGGTGGTCAGGCCGAAGCGTGCGGCGGCCTGGCGGTCGATGTCGATGTGGGTGACGCTGGCGCCCAGTTGCAGGTCGTTGGACAGGTCGCGCAATGCCGGGTTTTCCCGCAGGCGTTCGGTCAGGCGCTGGGTCCACAGGTTCAGGGCCACGCCATCGTTGCTCTTGAGCACGTACTGGTACTGGGTGCGCGACGGGCCGGAGCTGAGGTTGATGTCCTGGCCGGCGCGCAGGTACAGGACGATGCCGGGCACCTGGGCGAGTTTCGGGCGCAGGCGGTCGATCAGTTCGCTGGCTGATACATCGCGCTCGCCGCGGGGCTTGAGACTGATCCAGAAGCGGCCGTTGGCGATGGTCTGGTTGCTGCCGGTGACCCCGACGGAATGGGAGAAGGCGCGCACCGCAGGGTCGGCTTCGATGATCTTTGCCAGGGCCTTGTGTTTTTCGATCATCGCCGGGTACGACACGTCGGCGGCGGCCTCGCTGGTGCCGAGGATGAAGCCGGTGTCCTGCAGCGGGAAGAAACCCTTGGGGATGGCGACATAGCCGACCACTGCCAGCGCCAGGGTCAGGCCGAACACACCCAGCGTCAGGCGCTGGTGAGCGAGGGCGCGATCCAGGCCCTTTTCGTACCAGCGCAACAGACGCTGGCCGAAGCCGTCGTGGTGTTCCTGCGGCGGTTTGCGCATGAACAGCGCACAGAGGGTCGGGGCCAGGGTCAGCGATACCACCACCGAAATCAGGATGGTCGAGGTCGCGGTCAGGGCGAACTCCTTGAACAGCCGCCCGACCACGCCGCCCATGAACAGCAGCGGAATGAACGCGGCGATCAGCGAGAAGCTGATCGAGATCACCGTGAAGCCGATCTCCCCGGCGCCCTTTATCGCCGCCGTGCGGCTGTCATCGCCGGCTTCCAGGTGACGGTGGATGTTTTCCACCACCACGATGGCGTCGTCGACCACGAAGCCCACGGCGATGACGATGGCCACCAGCGTGAGGTTGTTGAGACTGAAGCCTGCCACGTACATCAGTGCACAACTGGCGATCAGCGATACCCCCAGCACGCTGGAGACGACCAGGGTTGCCGACCACTGGCGCAGGAACAGCGCCATCACCCCAATCACCAGTACCACCGCGATCATCAGCGTCAGTTCCACTTCATGCAGCGAGGCGCGGATGGTCTGGGTGCGGTCGTTGAGTACCGACACCTCCACCGAGGCCGGCAGCATTTCCTGCAAGCGCGGCAGGGCGTCGAGCACGCGATCCACGGTGTCGACGATGTTGGCACCGGGCTGGCGGAAGATCACCAGATTCAGCCCAGGTTTGTCCCCGGACCAGGATTTGACATAGGCGTTCTCGGCGCCTTCGATCACTTTGGCCACGTCCTGCAGGCGTACCGGGGCGCCGTTGCGGTAGCTGACGATGAGCTGGGCGTAGTCTTCGGGGTGGAACAACTGATCGTTGGCGGCGATGGTCGAGACACTGTGTTCGCCGTACAGCGCACCCTTGGCCAGGTTCAGGCTGGTCTGCTGGATGGCCTGGCGGATATCGGCCAATGTCAGGCCGATGGCTGCGAGCTTCTCAGGCTGCGCCTGCACGCGGATCGCGGGGCGCAGTTGGCCGGTGATGTTGATCAGGCCGACCCCGTCGATCTGGCTGAGCTGGCGCGCCAGCAGGGTTTCGGCATAGTCGCTGAGTTCGTTGCCGGGCATCTGCTCGGAGCTGACGGTCAGCACCAGCACGGGGCTGTCGGCCGGGTTGACCTTGCGCCAGGTCGGTGGGCTGGGCAGGTCCTGCGGCAGGCGCGCAGTAGCAGTGTTGATCGCGGCCTGAACTTCCTGGGCGGCGGTGTCGATGTTCTTGTCGAGGGTGAACTGCAGGATCAGCGTGGTCGAGCCCAGGGCGCTGCTGCTGGTCATCTGGGTCATGCCGGGGATGGCGCTGAACTGCACCTCCAGCGGCGTCGCCACCGACGACGCCATGGTTTCCGGGCTGGCGCCGGGAAGCTGTGCGGTGACCTGGATGGTCGGGAAATCTGCCTCGGGTAACGGCGCCACCGGCAGGCGCGGAAAGGCGATGGCCCCCAGCAGCACCAGGGCGAAGGTCAGCAGCAGGGTGGCGATGGGGTGGTCGATGCACCAGGCCGAAACGCCTTTGCGGGTGATCATGGCTGGCTCCGGCGGTCAGCCACTTCGGGGCTGGCGGGCACGTCGGGGGCAACCTCGACCCGTGCCCCGGGCTTGAGGCGCGACTGGCCGTCGAGCACCAGGCGATCACCGGCCTTGACCCCGGCGACGATGTTCAGGTCGCTGTCCTGGTAGAGCACCTTGACCGGTACGCTGGCGACCTTGTCGCCATCGAGGCGGTAGACGTAATGACCATCGACGCCGCGCTGCACTACCGGTGGCGGCACCACCAGCGCCTGCTCATCGACAGCGGTGCGCAGGCGGATGGTCACCAGTTGGCCGGGCCACAGCAGGCCATCCTTGTTGTCGAACTCGGCCTTGATGCGCACGGTGCCGGTGTTGGCCGAGATCTGGTTATCGATCAGCGCCAGATGGCCCTGGCCGAGCAGGCTGCGTTCGCCGTCGGCGTCCATGTAAGCCTCGACCAGCGCCGGCGAGGGCGCTTTGAGCAGGGTCTGCAGAGTCGGCAGCATCTGCTGGGGCAGGGCGAACTCGACGGCGATCGGGTCGATCTGGGTGACGCTGAACAGACCCTGGGTGTCGCTGCTGCGCACCAGGTTACCGGGGTCGACATTGCGAATGCCGACGCGACCGGTCACCGGTGAGCGGATCTGCGTGTACGACAGCTGCACTTCGGCATTGGCGATGGCCGCCTGGTTGCCCTTGACCGTGGCCTGGAGTTGATTCACCAGCGCCTGTTGCTGGTCGAGGGTCTGCTTCGAGACACCGTCGTCGCTGCTCAACAGGCGGTAGCGCTTGAGGTCGACACCGGCCACTTGCAACTGGGCCTGGCTCTGGCCGAGCTGGGCGCGGGCCTGCTCAAGGCTGGCACGGATCGCGCGGTCGTCGAGGGTGGCGAGCAGATCGCCTTCCTTGACCCATTGGCCCTCCTTGACCAGCACCTGGTTGAGGATGCCCTCGACCTGCGGGCGTACATCGACGCTGTGCAGCGACAGCACCGAGCCGATGGCGCTGGCAAAGCGCGGCACGTCCTGCTGGGTGACGCTGACCACTCTCACCGGCACGGCGTTTTGCGCGCGTGGGGCAGGCGTGTCCTGGCGCAGGCGCAGCCAACCGGTCAAGGCGATCAGCAGGAGGATGGCCAGGGCGGCGAGGACGAGGGGGCGGGAGGGACGTCGCATCGGGGCTGGTACCGGTCAGTGGGAGAGGGCTGGAAACCGTGCTGGCGTCTCGCGGCTCCAGACTTTTGTCAGGTTCTTTTCTGCTTATAGCCCGCCGATCGGGTCGGCAACGTGACGTCTGGCTGACAGCGCTGACAGTTTCCAATCATTGATGGCCAGTTGCCAAGGAATTGAGCTGGACCAGTGCTCGTCCGGGATTTGCCCTGGAGTCGAACGCCAACGTTGGAGGTGAGGCGCCGCAGATTCCAGCCCAGTGCGATACCTATAAGAGCAACTGTCTGGTTCAAAATCTGAAGGTCAGCCCAATCCCTGTGGGAGCGGCGGTTCGGCGCCCCGATTTACCCGCGAAAAAGACACCGCGCTGCCTGGCACGGGCTACGCCCGTGTTCGCGGGGCAAGTCGCAGCGGCGAACCGCCGCTCCCACAGGGATTGGGCTGGCTTCTAGATTTTGAGCCAGACAGTTGCTCCACACGCACTCAGAACCCGATAAAGGCGTAGTACACCGGCGCTTCGCCGGTCGTCAGCAGCCCATGCCCCTGCAGCCCGTCGGCCAGTTCGGCATCTTGCACATGGACAGTCCATGGCACGTGCGCTTGATCGCTCACCTGATCCAACGCCGCGAGAAACGCCTGCATGTCTGGCAGCCAGGCGGTAAAACCGTTGCCCTTGAGCGCGCTGGTGGTCATGCCCAGCGCCTGGCAGACGGCAACCTTGGCGGCGATGTCGTCGCGGTCGGCCTGGCGCGAGGCTTCGATCAGTGCGGCCAGTTGCGGGTCGACGGCCCTGTTGCCGACGATCAGTTGCGGGCCTTGTTGCCAGGCTTCGGGTGGGCAATCCTTGGCTTCGACGCGCAGAGGCAGGTGCGGGTTGACCTCGGCCGGATAGATACGACAGACCAGCGGGCGTGTTTCATAGATGCCGCACAGGTTGTTGGCATCCAGGTTGCGACAGCGCCCTGGATTGAAGGCCGCGAAGGTCACCGAGACCCGCACCTCTGCACTCCCGCAAGGCACGGCGAGCGAACGGCGCAGCACATGATCGCGTTGCTCGACCGGCATGCCCGGTCCATCGGTGATGAAGCCTTCGATCAGCACCACGACCTGGCCGCCACTGGCAGCCCACTGGCGGGACTCGGCGAGCGTGAGGGGTACGTGGTGGCCGGTGCAGCACTTGCCGCAGCCGGTGCAGGCGAAACGAATGCCGTCGCTCACTTGGCGCCTGGCTTCCATTCGGTGACGTAGGCTTGCTGCTGGGCGCGGTCGTACAAGCACAGTTCGGTGCCTGTCTGGTTCTTCATGGATTTTGGCTTGTACACGCCTTCGATCAGCAGGGCGCTGTAGGCGGTGCGGTCGTCGAATTCGGCGGGCTTGCCCAGGGCGTGGGCGTCCTTGAACTGGCTGGCGGCCAGGCAGCGCTTGACCATCTGCTGGCGGTACTCGTTCCAGGCGTCGGGGCTGGAGGCCTGGGCAAGACCACTGGTCATGACGAGGGCAATCAGGGCAATGCGAAGAAGGGTCATAAGCGGTACCGGCAAGAAAACCTCGGAAGGGGAGTGATTATGCCCGAGTCCTCCCCACCATCAAGTGAAGGCATTGTGTCGCCAGATGTATCAGCGCTCGGCGAACCCGACCGCTCGCGCCGCGACGACGAGGCAGTCGGTCAGCTCGGGCGAGGAGAACTTGGTGAGAATCGCGTTGGCGCCTGCGACCTTGGCTTTTTCGGCGCTCATGGCGCTGTCCAGCGAGGTGTGCAGCAGCACGTAGAGGTGCTTGAAGTCCGGGGTCTCGCGCACGGTGCGGGTGAAGGCGTAGCCGTCCATCTCGGACATTTCGATGTCCGACACCACGATGTTGATTTCCTGGGCGGTGCCCTGCAGCTCCAGCAGGACGTTGATCGCATCCTTGGCGCTGCGCGCGGTATGGCATTCGACGCCGAGGTGGCGAAGGGTGTGCACCGATTGCTGCAGCGCCACCTGGCTGTCGTCCACCACCAGGATGTTGGCGGCGGCCAGCAGGCTGGCGTCTTCTGCGCTGAGCTCGCCGGGATGCGTTTCAGGTTCCGGCGGGGCGATGCCGTGGATGACTTTCTCGATGTCCAGCACCTGTACCAGCGTATTGTCGACCCGGGTCACGCCGGTGATGAAGGAGCGGTTGCCCGAGCCGTAGGGCGGTGGCTTGATGTCGGTGCTCAGGCAATGGACGATGCGGCTGACCGCCTGCACGTGCAGGCCCTGGCGGGTGCGGCTGATGTCGGTGACGATCAGGCAGCCACCGTCCGGGTCGGCCAACGGCATTTCGCCGATCGCCCGCGACAGGTCGATCACCGACAGCGAGTTGCCGCGCAGGGTCGCTACGCCTTTGACGTGGGGATGCGACTCGGGAAGCTTGGTCAGGGGCGGACAGGGGATGATCTCGCTGACCTTGAGCAGGTTGATAGCCATCAGCTTGCCGCTGCGCAGGGTGAACAGCAGCAGGGACAGCGAGTCCGCGCGGGCATTTTGCGTGGCCATGGATAACCTTCGGGCATGTCGGAAAAGGGAGTGGATGCCGGGTTATCGGCCTTTGCCGTTCAGGCTTTAGGCAAAAAAAGAGGGCCTCGCGGCCCTCGAAAGATTACCAGTTGTAACGCACACCCAGGTTCACTCCCCACGGTTGTTCGATGTTGTTGCCTTTCATGTAGTCGAAGCCTGCATTCACCTGCACGGTGTCGGTCACCTGCGCGGCCACACCGGCACCGAGTTCGATGCGGCTGCCCGAGAGGTCGTTGTCGAACTTGTTGCCGTTGACCTTGACCTGATTGTTGCGGGCGAACTCGTGGGCTGCTGCGACCTTCACGTAGGGCTGCACGAAGCCGCCTTTATCCAGAGGGAAGGTACGGCCGACATGGCTACCGACCTTGCCCAGCAAGGAATCGGCATTGGCGGCGCTGGCGCGCATGCCGTTGTCCAGGTTGTAGCTGGCACCGTCGACCCACAGCGTCGACACCTGGGTATACGGTTCGACGAACCAGCCGTCGTCCAGCTTGATGTGCTTGCCCACTTCGACCGAGGCGCCAATGCCGTTGTTGTTGTATTCGCCCTTGGCCTTGCGGCCATCGCTCATGCGCACGTCAGATGTGTTCTGGAAGCGGTTGGCCTTGATCAATGCATCGACGTACAGGCCATCGTCCGCCAACCAGGTGCTGTAAACACCGATATGGAAGCTGTCGACCTTGCCGCTGGTGCCACCGGACAGGTCCAGGTCAGAGCGGCTGTAGCCACCGGTCACCCCCAGCAGCCACTGGCCGCTGCTCGACGGCAGCGGCGCGTCGGCACCGAACGAAATGCCCTGCTGTACCTGGTCATAGGCGGCACCGGCGCCGGCAGACACCTTGTACTTGTTGCCGTAGGTGCGCATCCAGCCGCCACCCTGGGTGTTGCCGTTGCGCAGTTCACCCATGCGCGAGCGCAGGGTGGTTGCTTCGCCGTACCATACGGTAGGTGCGGCGCTGAACAGACCGGTGACTGTGCGTGTGCCTGGGGTGGTGGTATCGCCCTTGCGCACCAGGAACCAGTCGTCGCCGCGCTGTTCCAGTTCGTAGGCAAAGGTACCGAAGTCCACTTGGCCGCCGATCAGGTCGAACTGCGAGGTGCTGCCCTCGCCGGTGTGCACGACCTGATGGTCGATCACTGCGGCGTTCGGATCGGTGCCGGTGTTTTCCACCAGCAGGTGATGCTCACCGCTGGCCTTGCCGCTGACATCGACGAGGTCGCCCTGGCCGGTACTCAGGTCGGCGCCGAGGACAAAGGTGCCCGAACCAGACAGCTCGCCGAGTTCAAGACGGTTGAGGCCTGCGCTGCCTTCGACGCCGCGCAGGTTCACGGTTCCGCCCTCGAGGTTCAGCTTGTCGACACTGGAGTCACCGGTCAGGGTCCAGATCGAGGTGCCGTCCAGAGCCAGTGAACTGGCGTTGGTGATGGTGCCGGTGAGGCTGGCGTGGTTGGCCAGGGCCAGGTCAAGATGAGAACCATCGTCCACCACGATGTTTCCATCGAGCTGGCTGTTGTTCACCGACACATCGGCAGTGGCCTGGTCTGCCACTTCCAGAATGACACCGTTGCCACCGATCAAGACCGAGCCGTTGTCGATCTGGATATTGACCTTCTCCTCTGTCCGATCCCTCGTCACCTTGATAGCGCTGCCTTCACGCCCGATGACGGTAGACCTGTCGAGTAAAAGATTGGACTCCTTGTTGGCCGCGCCAGTGGTCGCAGAAAAAATCACGATGCCATTGTTGTCGCCGCTGACCACGCTGTTTTCACGAATCCTGGCGTTCGCGCCTGCCACTACTACGCCAACACCTCCAGGGATCAGGTCCGCCCCTGGGGTTCCGGCCAGACCTTCCACTTGCGTATTGCTCAAATCCAGCAGGGCGTCGTTGGTTACATTGATCCCTCTGGCTATTCCCGAAACGAAACTGTTGCTGATGCGGGCACTCGAGGCTTGTTCAAAACCCGAGAGACGTATGCCGAAGGCCTGAGCGTTAGGGCGCGCAGGATCGAGCTTGGCGATGATGCTGCTGGCGTCGATGACGGTATGGCTGTTGTAGAGCGTGATTGCGTTACTACCAACAGCGTTTACGCTGGCACCGTCGATATTCACCTGAGCATGATTGAATGCCGTGATGGCGGCAGTGGATGCTCCGGGTCGTACGCTGAGGGTCGCACCCACGTGGACGAGGTAGGAATATTCTGGAAAACCAGGGCTGACAATGAAGCGAGTCCCTGCCGGGACACTCCATTGTTCAGCTGTTGATACCAGGGGAACTATTGCCAGGCCTAGCGTGGCGAGGCGCAGTGATACAACAGTGGGCTTCATGATGAGACTCGGCCGGAATTGAAGGGCCGATATTTAATGCGTACGGATACCTGGAGGGATGCAGGGTAATTCCCTTGGGGGCCAGGAAAAATCCTACAGCGACCACTGGTTTCGCATTAAAGAGCCTCACCAGCTGAAGCGTACCCCTATGTTCACGCCCCAAGGCTGCTCGATGTTCTTGCCGTTGCTGTAGTCGAAGTCCGCATGGGCCTGCAGTGCTCCACTGAGCGTGGCAGCTATACCTACGCCAAGCTCTGCGCGTCCACCGGACAGGTCGTCATGGAAGGTGGCGTTGTTTACCTTGATTTTATTGTTGCGAGCGAATTCGCGTACGGCTGCGACTTTGACGTAGGGCTGGACGAAACCTCCGGATTCCAGTGGCAGCGTGCGCCCCAGGTGGGTACCCACCTTGCCGAGCAGCGAGTTCGCTTTGTTGTTTCTGGCACGCAGGTCATTGTCGAGACTGTAGTTCTCACCGTCGACCCACAAGGCAGACACCTGCGTATAGGGTTCGACGAACCAGTTGTCGGCGAGCTTGATGTGGCGGCCGGCTTCTACCGAGCCTCCCATGCCGTAGTTGGAATAGTCGCCTTTGGCCTTCTCGCCATCGTTCATGCGAACGTCTGCTTTGTTTTCGAAGCGGTTGGCCTTGAGTACGGCATCGACATAGTAGCCGTCGTCGGTCAGCCAGGTGCTGTAGAGGCCCAGGTAATAGCTGTTGACACGACCATTGCTGCCCAGGCGCATGCTCAGTTCAGAATCGCTGTAGCCGCCCATCACACCGACCAGCCATTGCCCATTCTGGCTGGGCAGGGCGGTGTCCGCGCCAATCGATATGCCTTGCTGGGTCTGCTGGTAATCGACCTGATCGGCCGTCGAGATCCGGTAACGATTCGCATAGCTGCGTGCCCATACCCCGCCCTGATTGCCGCCTTGGCGCAACTCACCCAGGCGGCTGCGCAGCGTGCTCAGCTCCCCATACCAGACCGTTGGCGCTGCACTGAACACGGCGATGGCTGTTTGCGCGCTGGGCGAGATGATCGGCGTCTGGGCTTGCACCAGATACCAGTCGGTATCACGTTGCTCCAGAAGGTAGGAGTAGGCGCCGACATCCACGGTGCCGGTTTGGCTGAGAACGGCGAAGCGCGCATCTCCTCCTTCGGTATGCACGACACGTTGCGGCAAATCGCCCTGTACGGGCTCGGCACCGGTATTCTGGATCAGAAGCCCGTGCTGCCCTTGAGCCTGCCCCTGGATATTCACCAGATCGCTCAGGTGCCCTGCCAGGTCGGTACCCAGAACGAAGGTGCCCGAGCCCTGAAGGCTGGTGGCCGTCAAGGTGTGGAAGGGGCCCTGAGCGGGGCGCAGGTCGACGGTTCCACCGTTGAGGGTCAGGGCTCCGACACTTGAATCATCGATCACGGCCAAGCGGGATGAAGCATCCAGCGTGGTCTGGGAGGCATTGCGCACGGTACCGGTGAACAGCGAGCCGTTGGTCAGGTTCAGCACACCGGGTGTTTGCGCATCCTGGATCATCTCGCCGGTCATGCGGCTGTTGTCAAGCGACACGCTGGCTGCATTGCTGACCGTACCGTCCAGTGTCGAGGCGTTGCGCAGGACGACTTCGGTCTGACTTCCTGCCGCAGAGATGACGTTTCCACTCACGCTGCTGGCATCCAGGCTCAGGCTGCGCACGTTGTTGATATTGCCATTGAAACGCGAGCCGGCTGCCAAATCCGCGGTTGCGCTCGAGCCTAGGGGCTGGTTCAAGTTGCCGTCGACTGAGCTGGCGTCGAGTTGCAAGCTGCTGAGGTTGTTCAAGTCGCCTGTCAATTGTGCGGCGTTGATCATCCTTAGATCGGCGAGCCCACCTTGGGCAACTTGGATATTGCCCGTCAGCGTGCTCGCGTCGATCAAAATGTCTGCCTGAGCCACCCTGCCTGCCAGGTCGCCTGGTAATCCCACCTCGATCAGGGTCTGGTTGGCGGCAATCAGCGTCGATCCATTCGCGATGACGATCTCGGCGGACATGGCTTGAGCGCTCTGGTTGCTGACCACGATTGCACTGCCGTCCTGCGATGTCAGGCTGGAATTGTCCAACTCCAGGCGTGGCGCTGTATTGTCGCCCCCCGAACCGAATAGGCCTGCGCCACGATTGGTGCCCGTGGCGTTGCTGTTACGCAGGATCGCCTCGCCACCGACCAGCGTGATGCCCAGTCCATTACCCGCCACTGTACTGCCAACCACCCCTGAACCGATGATCGTCGAGTCGATGAGCGTAGCGCTGCTACCTCCCGACACGTTGAGGCCTCGGCCTGTGCCTGAAATCGTGGAGTTGGTCACCAGCACCGTCGAGCCCGGGGCTACGGCGCCTACTCCTCTGATGACCGAAAGACCTGTATCGCCCGTCGAACTCAAAGTGGAGTCCTTGATTGTTCCCGTGGACTCGGTGAGCACCACACCTCGTTGTGCGCCGCCTGTTACCGACGCTCCGTCCAAGGTCACCGTGGAGCCGGGTAGCGCAACGACACTCAACGTGGCGCCGCCAGGCGTCACCGAGAGTGCTGCGGCGTTAAGGGTCCAGGTTTCGGGGGGAGAGCCCGCACCGACTGTCGCGCTGCTGCCCGGCGCCAGACTCGCCGCCAGGGATAAAGGACTGATTGCAAGAAGCAGCAAGACCGATGGCGAGCGATAAGAAACGTGCTTTTCGATACAGTCCTTCCTCATGTGACTAGCTCCCTAGGTGCATGCATGAGTGCCCAATCCTTTGCAGCGATGCCGTGGCGTTACTGTAGACCACGTTGCGTTTTGTGCACCTGTTAAATTTGCTAGGTTACAGACGAGGCTCGCTTCATCAATATGGATCTCGCAAGTCATCCCGACGCCCTGCCATGGCGCTGTTGAGGTTTTCCGTCGGCTTAATATTGATGGTGCTTGATCCATATCAAGCACGTGCGAGAGGAATCTTTATGAACAGTAAAGTCACGATTGCTACCACCAGTAGAAAACACAGCGGTATTCGCATTCTCGCGTTGCCGGAATTGACCGTTCCCGCGCGTGATGCCACGCGCGGAATTATTCCCATTATTGAACTTGATAACGACTTGGAGGTGAAGGTTCCCAAAAGTAGCGATCTACGACCAGGTGACTTTATTCGCTTGTTCAACGCCGGAACCTGGTTCGGCGATGAATTGGAAATTACTCAGGCGGATCTCGATGACCCCACGCTCACCGAGTTCACGTTAATTTATCCTCAGAGTGAATTCCCCGCGCCAGGAACTGATGTCACCGTTGCACTGGACTACGGTATCTATGATCCCTTTTCCGAAAATGGGCAGCCCTCTCAGCGTGTAGTGAATACCCGTTTTGACCGTCGGGCAGCGGGAGGTGCGCAGTTACCGCCCATTGCCTTCACCGAGGAGCAACTTAGTGGTATTACCGAAGCGGATATGGTTGCTGATGTGCTGCCACTTGTAATTAGCCCCTATCACTACGGCGAAGCCGAAGACAAGATAGAACTTTGGCTGGGCACCTCTGCCGATGAAAGCTCCGGTACTTGGTTGGTGCCCACATTCGAGGTCACCAATCCCACCTTGAATGTGCGCGTAGAAATTACTCGCCAAGAGCTGGAAGACGCGGGAGATGGTCTGCGCTACTTTGCTTATCGCGTCACTGATTGGGCAGGCAACATCAGTGGGATTTCAAGCACCACTCCAATCGAGGTGTTCCTCCAGTTGCCTGCGTTGGATGCACCACTTGTACCGGAAGCCGACGATGGGCTGATCACCTACAATGATGCCAATCCCAGCGTCGGCGTCGCTATCCCCACCTATGACGGCGCCTCGGCGGGCGATTCTATCGTACTGAGCTGGGGGGCAGCGAGATTGGCGCCCTATGTCCTCACTCCAGCCGATGCGATCAACGATCCGCTGGTCACCCTGGAAGTGCCATATGCGATCGTCAGGCAGGAAGGCGATGGCAACATCAACGTCCGGTACCAGATGAGCCGCGCAGGGCAGCCCCCGATTACCTCTGGCGATACTCCTGTAGAGGTGAATCTGACCACCCCTGGCGGACCTGACCCCGACCCGAATCCGGAGCTGCCGGAGCACGGGAACATCAAGGCGCCAACGATCAAATGCGGGACCAGCCCTGATAACACGATCACGCCGGGAGATTTTGGCAAAGATGCCGTGGCCATCATCACGCGTCCAGGCGTTGACAACAAGCCGATCTGGCTGGTGGATGATGTGATTCAGTTGCACTGGCAGAATATTTCCAATCCGGAACTTACGCCCGTTACCGTCACGGTGAGCAATGAGCCGGCGAATATCAATTACCCGATTCCGTTCACCGGTGTTATCGATCAAACCGGATCTGGCGAGTTCGATGTGTACTTTACCCTCACTCGGGAATTACCTGCCAGTCCCAACCCTGTACCGGTAACGGTTCGTTCGCCGATTCAGCGTGTCAGAGTGACTGCCGGTGCTGAATTACCGGGCGATGGTAACCCGCTGAATCAGGCAAGTTTCCCTGATGCAAACTCGCGGAATATCATCACGCGCGCTGTCGGTATGGCAGGCACCGTGTTCCGTATTCCATTGGCCGGTGTCTCCAATATCGAACTGACGAAGAATCCAAGGGTAAGCTACGATTTCGTGGGTATCGAGACACCGTTAAACCAGGTGACTCCGCCACCACCGCCTTTCACACCGATCGAAGCATCGCGTATCAAGATGGCGGGTGTTGCCCTGACACAGAGTGACTTGGACACTGGTTATATTGATGTGCCGCTGCCGTACAGCCTCACGTACTATATCTGTCGAAATGGGGCCATTGTCGATTACACCATCGAAAACGATATCGGCCCAACTCAAGCCAGCCAAGGATATGTCTATTTTGCGCTGAATCAGGGGGGCGGGACCTGCACACTGCCTTGAGCTAAGCGCGGTGACTGTTTCTTCCCAATACAGCATTCATTGTAAGGTTGAATACGAAATGAACCAGATTTTAAAGATAGCTCCCCTGCCACCGATCAACTTCACCGACGATCAGCGCCAAGGGATTACAGACGAACTTTTGCAAGACGACAAGTTGTGGGTGAAAATCAACCCTTATTTTGGCGGCCAATCCGGCGATACGGTCGAGTTGTGGCTGGGCGATAGCCAGAATTCTGGGCGTTATTTGCAACCCGTCTATACCGTCGATGATCCTGCCGAGTTTACCGAGGTGGCATTTACGCGTGCCGAATTGCTTGAGCACAACCAAACACGCGCCTTTTTCGGATACCGCATCAACGAGAGGGAGCGGTCGTCGCTGGTCGGTATCAACATCGACCTGAGTTAACGCCCAACCTATGATGCAGGATGATCGTGTCCGGCCGCCGCTGCGTCCGGACGCGATCATCCGTGTATCAGCGTACCCCCAGTCGGCGCGCCAGCCGGCTCAAGTTGGCGCGGTCGATACCTAGTTCCCGAGCGGCCGCGGCCCAATTGTCTTCATGGCGCAACAGACACTCCTCTATGAGCTGACGCTGATAGGTGTCCATCGCTTCGCGCAGCCCCCCTTCAGGCAATGGCAACGCTTTTATCCCCGCGATATCAGGTGAGTGATCCTTGATGGCTGACGCAATGTGCAGGTCCAGGTCGACTGCGTCCAGGGTGAGTATGCGTGGACGTTGTGGATGCCGACCCAACGCCTTGAGCGCGGAGCGGCCAATGAGGTGCTCCAGTTCGCGTACGTTGCCTGGCCAGTCGTAGGCCAGCAACGCTGCCTGGGCCTCTGCGCTCAAACGCAGGCTGTCCAGGCCCAGCCGGGAGCGATTCTGCTCGAGGAAGAAACCGGCGAGCAGCAGTACGTCTCTGCCTCGCTCGCGCAACGGCGGTACCTGTAGCGGGTAAACGCTGAGGCGATGGTAGAGATCGGCGCGAAAATGCCCGTTGCGCACCTCGCTGGCGAGGTCTCGGTTAGTGGCGGCGATCAGGCGCACATCGACCCTGTGTTCTTGATCCGAACCCAGGCGCTGCAACTGGCCGCTTTGCAGAACCCTCAGCAGTTTGGCCTGCACTGACAGAGGCAGTTCGCCCACCTCATCGAGAAACAGCGTTGCGCCGTCGGCCAGTTCGAACTTGCCACGGCGCTCACTGTGCGCGCCGGTGAAGGCGCCTTTGACGTGACCGAACAGCTCGCTTTCCACCAAGGCTTCGGGAAGTGCGGCGCAGTTGAGGCTGACCAGCGGTTTGTCCGCACGTTTGCTGGCCTGGTGCAGCGCCAGTGCGACCAGTTCCTTGCCGACACCCGTCTGCCCGGTGACCAATACGGTCAGGTCGCTGCCCGCCACCAGGCGAATTTCTTCCAGCAAGTGCTTGTGCGCAGGGCTTTGGCCAATCAGTTCCCTGTGCTGATCGTTGACCTGTCGATAGACCTCGGCGCGTTGTTGCTCGGTTTCCACGCGCAAGGCCAGGTTCTCGATGCGTTCGGCCACGGTCACAGTGGCGGCAGCCAGGCTGGCGAAGGCCTGCAAGGCATCCAGTTCAAGGCTCTGGAACTGGCCCGGAGTAAGGGCATCGAGTGTCAGCAAACCCCATGGGCGCTCGTCGACCATCAGCGTGCAGCCCATGCAGTCGTGAACCTCCAGGCCTGCTTCGAAGGTGTTGACCAGCCCATCGTAGGGGTCTGGTAGTTCGGAGTCGCTGGCAAAGCGAGTCGGCTGCGATCGGCTTAGCAATATCTGGAAGCGAGGGTGTTCGCTGACCTTGAAGCGACGCCCCAGGGTGTCTGTGGATAAACCGTCGACGGCAAGCGGTACCAGCCACTCGCCATCCAGGCGCAGCAAGGCAGCGGCATCGCAGGGCAGCAAGCTGCGCATGGCTTGCAACAGACGGCGATAGCGCTCCTGGTCAGGCAGGTCGCGAGAGAGGTCGCTGACCAAGGGGAGGAGGGCGGTGAGCAGGGGTTTTGCGAACATGCGGGCGTCCTGGAGCGGCGTCTGGGGCATACGGTCGCGAGTTGTCTGCTTGACGTCAAGATCTGCCTGCCGCGTGACATGAGGTTACTCGGCATTCTTACCTGGTAAATCTGTCAGGTTACGCCCTCGTCGGTAGTGGATAGAGTTGGACGACACCTTATGCCACCCGTCCCGTCTGACGGGTAAGGCAACGGCTGGGTATCCTTTCAATCGGGCGAAGGTATTTTTCCAATGACCAAACAAGAGATATTTCTCAGCAAATTTCCTGTTTCAACCATGGCAGATGCATTGCACCCACTGGTTATCACGGATATGGACTCTGGTGGCCTACCGCGCGATGGCTTGGGTTGGAGTGAGTTGTTCGATCCTACCCGCGTCGTGTCGATGTCAGCCAAACTGCCGGACGTCGTTCGAGTGGGCGATGAAGTCAGCCTTTTCTGGACATCTGTCAAACCTTCCACGCAACCACCTCAAGCCCCGCCGACAGAGGAGCCGGTGCAGTTCTACCTATTGGATGCAGAAACCGAGGCGCGGGGCTGGTTGAGCTTTGGCGTGGTACGCGATGACCTGAATCTACCGGTAGACGATGATATTCCTTACCCATACTTCGGTTACTTCTTCTATAGGCTGTATGACCCGCTCGCCGATGAAACACGCTACTCGGAGTATCGGGAGGTGCTGATCGATCTTCGTGTGCCTGGAGGGCTCGATCCCAGGCCAGGATCTCCGGCCAATGAAAACCTTGTCGCGCCTATAGTGACGCCCTCCACGATCGACTCCCCTACCACCCCCGTGAGGGTTACGATCGAGGCATGGGATTTCATGCAGCCGGATGACCAGATCACACTGGTCTGGAACGGTGCTCGTCATGTCGGGAACCGCCTGGTCGCGGGTGATGTGGGTAAGCCATGGGTGATCAACGTTCCCGCTGAGTTGATCAGGGAGGGTGGGAGCGGTGAAAACCTGCTGGTGTATTACGAAATCCGTGATCGGGTGCAGAACTACTCGCGTCCCTCCCCGCCTACTTACGTGAAGGTCGAAGACCCCAACGCACTCGAGGCCCCTGAAGTGGAGGGAGCGGAGAATCCACCCTACAAATTGGACCTGGCAGCGTTGGACGGTGACGATGTGACCATCTACCTACCTGACTACGAGGGGTACGCGAGAGGGGATTCCGTCACCATGCACTGGGTTGGGCTAAGTGCCGAAGCCGATGGTAAGCAGGTGCCGTATGATTGGCCGGCCAGAACGATCAATGGGACCAGGGACAAGATCTTCATTCTGCCGTATATCTACGCGGCCCTCGTGGTGAACGGTCTCGCTACCGTGTATTACGAGTCCACACCTGCTGCCGGCGGTAATGCCAGACCCTCACGTCGGCGCTCGATCATCATCGTCGGTGAGGGCATTGCGTTGCAGCCCCCGGTTCTGCTCGAAGCGGTAGGTGACGAGATCGATCTGACCAGCCTGAGCGCCGAGGAGGTCCATGTGCGAGTGCCCGTTTACCCAGGGCAACGGGCAGGGGATGTAGTTACGCTGTTCTGGACTGGCAAGGTCGGTAACGGCGGTGGCATGACCTGGCAAACCGACCTGACGGTTCCCGTCGGTGGCGAAAAAGTCGAGCTTGTGTTCGAGGTGTCGTTGCCTTACCTGAGCCCATTGGTCGACGGTACCCTCACCTTGAGTTATTCGGTGCATACCCCCGAGTTCGATATCAGGCGATCCTCGCCCGAGAACGTCTACAACGTTGTGGACAGTGGGGCAGCCAATTTGCCGGCACCGACCTGCGCCCAGGTAGAAGGCAGTGGTGCCGGTGCGTCGATGCCCTCGGGTACCGAGAATGCAATCATCGAGATCCCGGAAAGTGCAAGTCTGCGTGTGAACGATGCAGTCACGCTGCATTGGGAAGCGGCTTCTGGGGGTACCCCGCCAGCTTACACCGAGACCAAGACGTTCACGGGATTCCCATTCAGCTTCACTGTGGGCAACGCGGTGATCAAGTCTTTTGAAGATTTTGATGTGTCGGTGACCTACTCGGTTCAGCGAGCTGCTGCGTGATCGATGTGTCATGAGGGGCGGGCCGTTGAGCCAGTGATCACTCACAGGCTCAACGGCTTGGTCATTTTGACTATTGCAGTCATTATGACTTCAATTGATTCAGGTCATATTGACTTCATTGATATCAAGTTGTTGATTTAAAAGAATTTAATTGTTGGCATTGTAATTGCGATTGGCTGGGTAGTCATTCGAAGCCCGAAGCTCAGGAGTCACTGCAATGCTCAATGCCGACCAACGTGCAATCATCAAGGCTACCGTCCCGCTGCTCGAGAGCGGTGGCGAGGCGCTGACCACTCACTTCTACAAGATGATGCTCAGCGAGTATCCCGAAGTGCGTCCGCTGTTCAACCAGGCGCATCAGGCCAGCGGTGACCAGCCTCGTGCGCTGGCCAACGGCGTGCTCATGTATGCCCGTCATATCGACCGGCTGGAACAACTGGGTGGCCTGGTTGGCCAGATCATCAACAAGCATGTGGCCTTGCAGATCCTGCCCGAACATTACCCGATCGTTGGCAGTTGCCTGCTGCGTGCCATCGAGGAAGTGCTGGGCAAGGACATCGCCACCCCGGAAGTGATCGCTGCCTGGGGCGCGGCCTATGGCCAGCTGGCCGATATTCTTATCGGTGCCGAAGAGGGCCTGTACAAGGCCAAGGAAGAGGCTGACGGCGGCTGGCGTGGTGCCCGGGATTTTCGTGTGGTGCGTCGTGAGCAGGAAAGCAGCGAGATCGTCTCGTTCTACTTCGCCCCCATCGATGGCAAGCCGGTACTCAAGGCCGAGCCTGGTCAGTACATCGGCCTGCAGTTGTTTATCGACGGTGCCGAACAGCGCCGCAACTATTCGCTCTCGGCATTGTGCGATGGCGAACAGTACCGCATCAGTGTCAAGCGCGAGGCCGGGGGCAAGGTGTCGAACCATCTGCACGATCAACTGCAGGTCGGCGACACGCTCAAGCTGTTCCCGCCGTCTGGCGACTTCACCCTGGCACCTGGCGACAAGCCGCTGGTGCTGATCAGTGGGGGTGTCGGCATCACCCCGACCCTGGCGATGCTCGAGGCTGCGCTGAAGACCGAGCGTCCGGTGCACTTCATCCACTGCGCACGCAACGGTTCGGTGCATGCTTTCCGTGACTGGATCGACAGCCTGGCGGCGCAGCATCCGCAACTGCAACGCTTCTATTGCTATGCCGAGGACGACGGCAGCCGTGACGCCAATGCGGTCGGCCTGCTGACCCAGGATCTGCTGGCCGAGTGGCTGCCGCGAGCGCGTGACGTGGATGCCTACTTCCTTGGACCAAAGGGCTTCATGGCGGCGATCCGTCGTCACCTCAAGGCCCTGGGTATTCCGGATGCGCAGAGCCGCTACGAGTTCTTCGGGCCGGCGGCTGCTCTGGAATGATCTACTGACCAGGCTGGCGTCTTCGCGGGCAAGCCCGCGAAGGGGTTGGCCTGTCCATATATAAGGAAGGATGAACAGCGCCCCTCAGCTTTCATCTTTAATCCTCCTTTAATCACTGTATCCTTCACTCCCGGGTGTCGAGGGGCTGGTCCCTGCGCGACGCCCGGGCAGCCGCTTTTTTTACCGGCCAAGGTTGAACCGATGTTGCCAACGCCGGTCACAGCATCTCCGGATAGCCCTGCGCAGCGCTGTCTCGCCGCTTCCTCGACACGCTAAGAGACCATCCCTGCGTGTAGACTTGCGCCCAGGCAGGCGGAACACGCTGCCACCTATCCATCCAAGGAATCGGCAATGAATGAACAAACCCTGCGCCTGAATCGGGAACGGCGCTTCCTCGTGCTGCTGGGGGTAATCTGCCTCTCGCTGATCGGCGGCGCGCTGTACATGCAGGTCGTGCTGGGCGAGGCACCTTGCCCGCTATGCATCCTGCAGCGCTATGCCTTGCTGCTGATCGCGCTGTTCGCGTTCATTGCCGCAGCCATGCCCGGACGACGGAGCCTGACCTTCTTCGAGGCGTTGGTCGTGCTCAGCGCAATTGGCGGAATCGTTGCGGCCGGCAACCATGTGTATATACTCGCCAACCCGTACGCCAGTTGCGGCGTCGATGTACTGCAGCCGATAGTCGACGACCTGCCCCTGGCGCGGCTCTGGCCCCTGGCATTCCAGGTCGACGGTTTCTGCACCACACCGTACCCGCCCATCCTGGGTCTGTCGCTGGCGCAATGGGCGCTGGTGGCGTTCGTCCTCACTGCCATCCTGGTGCCGCTGGGCATCTATCGGAATCGGCGCCGGGCTTAGACAAAAGTCCCGATTTGATGCAGGTCTATTGCACGGTGAGATAACCGGCAAAATTTCCCCAGAGACTGATCCTGATCAACGTTGAGCCCTTGTAATACAAGGGTTTCAGGGCTATCAAGCCGGGTGCGACAAACTGTCGCGAAGTTGATTTTTCAGGTAGGATTATTACAAATCCTGTAAAAGACTGTTGCTCAATAAGTCATAGTCAAGGGGGGGCGACCTATCTACAATCGCCCCCAATTTCCGTTCGGCACTGCTTGCGAGTCGCAGGATTGAAGGAAGCCCCAGCGCTCCTTTTGCTGACTTCGACAAGTTTCGCCCAACGGCGATCCGGGCGGACACCCCTCCGCGTTTTCCCGCACCAAATGGAATTGGTCTGAAGTACAGGCCTTTAGCCTAAGAAAACCCCAAGCTCGTCCATACGCTCAACGCCCAGATCCAGCAGTCGGATCCCAGGCAGGCGCGGGTTCGAGCTCGAAATGCTAACGCTTGGCAGGACGAAGTGTTGGCGAACAAAACACATTGCATTGAAGCAAGCTGATCTAGAGGTCGTGAGATGAGTAAAAAGCGTTACCCCAGACTGTTTGGCATATTGCCCTTTTTAGGCATGCTTTTACTCAGTGGGTGCAACTGGACCCTGCTCGACCCGAAGGGCCAGGTCGGCATTGAGCAAAAGAACCTGATCCTCATCGCTACCGGCCTGATGCTGCTGGTCGTGGTGCCAGTCATCATCATGACCCTGGTCTTCGCCTGGAAGTACCGCGCTTCCAACAAGGCTGCCACCTACACCCCCGACTGGTCGCACTCGACCAAGATCGAAGCTGCGGTGTGGATCATCCCGATCCTGATCATCATCGCCCTGGGCTACGTCACCTACCACTCCACCCACAAGCTCGACCCTTATCGTCCGCTGGATTCCGATGTGAAGCCGGTGCAGATCGACGTGGTCGCCCTGGACTGGAAATGGCTGTTCATCTACCCGGAGCAGGGCATTGCCACGGTCAACAAGATCGTCTTCCCGGCTAACACTCCGGTGAACTTCCGCGTGACCTCCGACGCCGTGATGAACTCGTTCTTCATCCCTGCGCTGGGCGGCCAGATCTACGCGATGGCCGGCATGACCACCAAGCTGCACCTGATCGCCAACGAAAATGGCGAGTTCGACGGTATCTCCGCGAACTACAGCGGTGCTGGCTTCACCGGTATGAAATTCAAGGCAACCGCCACTTCGCAAGCCGACTTCGATGCATGGGTCGCGCAAGTGAAGGCTTCGCCGAAGAAGCTGGACAAGGCCGAATACGACGCCTTGGCCAAACCAAGCGAAAACAACCCAGTCGAGCTGTACAGCGAGGCTTCGCCTGACACGTTCCAGCTCATCGTCGACAAGTACGAAGGCATGAACCGTGGTCGTCCGAGCCACGAAGAAGCAGGCAGCAAAGACCTGGCCACTACCAAGGGTGTGGAAACGAGTATGCAACCAGCTGCCGGTGCAGAGGAGTAAGAGATGTTCGGTAAATTAAGCCTGGAGGCGATTCCCTATCACGAGCCGATAGTCATGGTGACGCTTGCCATTGTCGCGCTCGGGGGCCTCGCCGTCGTTGGTGCCCTCACCTATTTCCGCAAGTGGTCCTACTTGTGGACCGAGTGGCTGACCACGGTCGACCACAAGAAGATCGGGGTGATGTACATCATCGTCGCGATGGTCATGCTGCTGCGCGGCTTCGCCGACGCCATCATGATGCGTACCCAGTTGGCTGCCGCGACCGGCGGCTCCGAAGGCTACCTGCCGCCTGAACACTATGACCAGATCTTCACCGCCCACGGTGTGATCATGATCATCTTCATGGCGATGCCGTTCTTCACCGGCCTGATGAACCTGGCCCTGCCTCTGCAGATCGGTGCACGTGACGTTGCCTTCCCGTTCCTGAACTCCCTGAGCTTCTACCTGCTGCTGGCAGGCGTGCTGCTGGTCAACATCTCCCTGGGCGTCGGCGAATTCGCCAAGACCGGTTGGGTTGCCTATCCGCCACTGTCGGGGATCCAGTACAGTCCGGGCGTAGGGGTTGACTACTACATCTGGGCGCTACAGCTATCAGGCTTGGGTACGACACTCACAGGCGTGAACTTCCTGGTCACCGTCCTGAAGATGCGCGCACCTGGCATGAAGCTGATGGACATGCCGATCTTCACCTGGACCTGCACCTGGGCCAACGTGCTGATCGTCGCTTCCTTCCCGATCCTGACCGCCGCACTCGCCCTGCTGACCGTTGACCGTTATCTGGACTTCCACATCTTCACCAACGAGCTTGGTGGGAACCCGATGATGTACGTCAACCTGTTCTGGGCCTGGGGTCACCCTGAGGTGTACATCCTGATCCTGCCGGCGTTCGGCGTGTTCTCGGAAGTCACCTCGACCTTCTCCAGCAAGCGTCTGTTCGGCCACCACGCGATGATCTACGCATCGGGTGCCATTGCCGTACTGGGCTTCGCGGTCTGGCTGCACCACTTCTTCACCATGGGTGCAGGCGCCAGCGTCAACACCTTCTTCGGCCTGGCGACGATGCTGATCTCCATTCCGACCGGTGTGAAGCTGTTCAACTGGCTGTTCACCATGTACCAGGGTCGCGTGCGTTTCACTCCGCCGATGCTCTGGACCCTGGGCTTCATGGTCACCTTCTCCATTGGTGGCATGACCGGCGTACTGCTGGCCGTTCCAGGTGCTGACTTCGTGCTGCACAACAGCCTGTTCGTTATCGCCCACTTCCACAACGTGATCATCGGCGGTGCGGTGTTCGGCTACATTGCCGGCTTCGCCTTCTGGTTCCCGAAAGCCTTCGGTTTCACCCTCAACGAGAAGTGGGGCAAGGCGGCATTCTGGTTCTGGCTGTCCGGTTTCTACGTGGCCTTCATGCCGCTGTACGCGCTGGGCTTCATGGGCATGACCCGTCGTCTGAACCACTCCGACAACCCACTGTGGGAACCCTACCTGTACGTGGCCGTGGTCGGTGCGGTGCTGATCCTGTTCGGTATCGCCTGCCAGCTGATCCAGCTGTACGTATCGGTTCGCGACCGTAACCAGAACCTGGACGTCACCGGCGATCCATGGGGTGGCCGTACCCTGGAATGGTCGACTTCGTCGCCACCTCCGTTCTACAACTTCGCCCACATGCCCGAGAAGGTCGGCCTGGACGCCTGGCAAGAAGCCAAGGAAGCCGGTGTCGCCTACAAGGTGCCGGCCAAGTACGAAGCGATCCACATGCCGAACAACACCGCTACCGGTCTGTTCATGGGTCTGTTCCTGACCATCTTCGGCTTCGCTTTCATCTGGCACATCTGGTGGCTGGTGGGTGCGAGCCTGGTAGCAACCATCGCGGTCTTCGTTCGCCACGCTGCGCGTGACGACCAGGGCTACATGGTCCCTGCCGAAGAAGTGGCGCGCATCGAAGGCGAACGCCAGCGGGCCCTGCAGCTTGCCGGTGTACCTACCGGTGGCGCACGTGTCGAAACCTTTGAACGGGTGTAATCAATGTCCAGTCAAGTAATTCACGGCGATGCACATGGTCACGACCATGGGCACGACGATCACCACCACGACTCGGGCCAGATGACCGTCTTCGGTTTCTGGCTGTACCTGATGACCGACTGCATCCTGTTTGCGTCGCTCTTCGCCACCTACGCGGTGCTGTCCGGCAGTTTTGCCGGCGGCCCGTCGGGTCATGACATCTTCCAGCTCGACTTCGTGCTGGTCGAAACCGCATTCCTGCTGCTGTCCTCGATCACCTTCGGCTTCGCCATGCTGAAGATGTTCGCCGGTAACAAGGCAGGCGTACTGGGCTGGTTGGCAGTGACCTTCCTGTTCGGTGCAGGCTTCATCGCGATGGAAATCTACGAGTTCCATCACCTGATCGTTGAAGGCTACGGCCCGCAGCGCAGTGGCTTCCTGTCGGCGTTCTTCGCGCTGGTCGGTACCCACGGCCTGCACGTGACCTCGGGTCTGATCTGGATGGCCATCCTGATGTACCAGATCAACAAGCACGGCATCACGCCGACTGCCAAGACCCGCATGAGCTGCCTGAGCCTGTTCTGGCACTTCCTGGACGTGGTCTGGATCTGCGTCTTCACCGTCGTCTACCTGCTGGGGGTTCTGTAATGGCTAACGCACACGACACTCACCACGAAGGTAACCACGGCAGCGTGAAGTCCTACATGATCGGCTTCATCCTGTCGATCATCCTGACCGCGATCCCGTTCGGCCTGGTGATGTATCCGACCCTGCCGAAGAACCTGACCGTCCTGATCGTGGTGGCCATGGCCGTCATCCAGGTCGTGGTGCACCTGGTGTACTTCCTGCACATGGACCGCTCGAAAGAGCAGCGTTCCACTGTCTCGACGTTCCTGTTCACCGCTCTGGTAATCGCACTGCTGGTAGGCCTGTCGCTGTGGATCATGTTCAGCATCCACTACGAAATGTTGGCCAAGTGAGGTAAGACTGCATGTCCGTGAAGCACTTTATCCAAATCACCAAACCGGGGATCATTTTCGGTAACGTGCTTTCCGTGGCAGGCGGTTTCTTCCTTGCCGCGAAGGGCCATGTGGACTTCGCCCTGTTCCTGGCGGTGGTGGTAGGTACTTCGCTCGTGGTTGCGTCCGGTTGCGTGTTCAACAACTGCATCGACCGTGACATCGACCAGAAGATGGAACGTACCAAGAACCGCGTCATGGTCCAGGGCGGCATGTCGCTGCCCCTCGCACTGATCTACGCCACCCTGCTTGGGGTGGCGGGCTTCAGCCTGCTGTATGTCCAGGCCAACCCGCTGTCGGCGTTCTGCGCGCTGATCGGCTTCGTGGTCTACGTCGGCTTCTACAGCCTGTGGCTCAAGCGCAAATCGGTGCACGGCACCCTGGTCGGCAGCCTGTCCGGTGCCATGCCTCCGGTGATCGGCTATTGCGCAGTGAGCAACAGCTTCGACCTGGCAGCGGTTACGCTGCTGGTGATGTTCAGCTTGTGGCAGATGCCGCACAGCTTTGCCATCGCCATCTTCCGCTTCAAGGATTACAGCGCTGCCAACATCCCGGTCCTGCCGGTGGCTCGCGGTATCCTGGCGGCGAAGAAGCAGATCGTGCTGTACGTGCTGGCCTTCGTGCTCGCCACGCTGATGCTGACGCTGGGTGGGTACGCCGGTCTGGGTTACCTTGCCGTTGCGGCTGCCATGGGTCTGTACTGGTTGTACATGGCCTGGGGTGGCTACAAGGCCGAGGACGACAGCAAGTGGGCACGCAAGGTGTTCGGCTTCTCCATCCTGACCGTTACCGCGCTGAGCGTGATGATGTCGGTGGACAGCCAGACCGCTGCCGACGTGCTGATGACCTACGCACGCTGAAGCCTTCGCGTTTTACAAGAACCCGGCCTTTGGCCGGGTTTTTTGTTGGCAGATTTTCCGTCTGCGTGCAGGCGTTCGAACACACTAGTTTGGGCCTCCAAACCATCAGGAGGCATTCAAATGAGTGTTTTTACCGTCTATTTCTGTGGCACCGGGTCCCATCGTTTCGATGACAAGAACCCCAACTTCTGGAATGGTGAGCTGATCGCCACGCTGGCGAGCAATCACTCCGGCAGGGAATTCGTCGATTGGATCACAGTCGATGGCCCAGGCAGTGGCAATCTGCAGGACGATGCCCTGTTCGTCGATGACGGCGACTACTACAAAGTGACCGGCACCCTGTTCGGCAAGGGTTGGGATGAGAATGTGCAGCACGCCCTGCAGGTCATCAAGGGCAAGAGTACCTGGGCCCGCACCAAGCTCACCGAGCAGCAATACCAGAACCTGAAGAGTGCAGGCATTCCCATTCCTGATGCCGAGGCCGGCGGCTCGTGGTTCTGGCGCACTTACGACTACGGCGATCGCGCGGTGACTCCTCAGGCCTTGCAGGAGCAGTTGATCAAGCAACTGCGCAAACCGCTGATCCCGACCACGGTCAACCTGGTGGGGTGGAGCAGGGGCGGAATCAGTTGTCACATGCTTGCCAACGCCATGGCGCAAGACCCGGAGCTGTGCGATGTAAAGGTCAACATCTTTGCCATCGATCCGGTGCCCGGCGTGGGTAACGTGCAGTCTGAGCGTGTGCAACTGGGAGCCAACGTGAAGGAGTACGTGGGGTTCTACGCACGAGACGAGCGATCCAAAGGTTTCGCCTGTGTGGTGCCTGTCACTGCATACGGTACGCGTATGAGCGTTCTCCCGATGCCGGGCCGTCATGCAACGCTGGTGGGCAATGCTTCGATAGACGGCGCAGGTTCCGGCAAGGCACTGCCTGAACCGGGGATGATCGTGCGGCACTTCGCCGAGGTTTGCCTGAAGCGTTGGGGTGTAACGCTGGACAAGTGTCTGGATTTGAGCGATGCCGCGCTGATGACCTATCACAAGACCATCGACGCGAACGATGAGCTCTACCGCGCCATGCGCAAGAAGTCCTATACCGTACTGACCGAAGGCACTGCCGATGAACGTATGGTTCACCGCGGCAGCATTGCCACGGAGTTCACCCAGGTGCGTGGCGAGCACATGGACCCCAGCGATGGGTTGAGCATCCAGCGCTTCGACTTGAACGCCTACAAGGCTTTGCGCTGAGTTACACGCTTACCCGCCAACGAGCGAGTCTCGCTGGCGGGCTGCCAATCTGTCGGTAGCCCCTTTACAACGCCAGGGCAACCAGACTATTTTCTGCCTCGGCCACCGCAGTGGCCAACGTCGCTCGGACGGTTCCGGGCGCTTACGTCTCTTGAGGAAAGCATGGCCAACCCAGGTTCGCCGCGCCGCTTTGCGCGCATCGATCGTCTCCCCCCCTACGTCTTCAACATCACTGCCGAGCTCAAGATGGCGGCACGCCGTCGCGGCGAAGACATCATCGACCTGAGCATGGGCAACCCGGATGGCGCGACTCCGCCACATATCGTCGAGAAGCTGGTGCAGGTCGCCCAGCGTGAAGATACCCACGGCTACTCCACCTCGCGCGGCATCCCGCGCCTGCGCCGCGCCATCTCCAACTGGTACAAGGAACGCTACGAGGTCGAGATCGACCCGGACAGCGAAGCCATCGTCACCATCGGCTCGAAAGAGGGCCTCGCGCACCTGATGCTCGCCACCCTCGACCATGGCGACACGGTGCTGGTGCCCAACCCAAGCTACCCGATTCACATCTACGGGGCGGTGATTGCCGGTGCTCAGGTTCGCTCGGTGCCGCTGGTACCGGGAGTGGACTTCTTCAATGAGCTGGAGCGGGCGATCCGCGAATCGATCCCCAAGCCGAAGATGATGATCCTGGGCTTCCCATCCAACCCGACTGCGCAGTGCGTGGAGTTGGACTTCTTCGAGCGTGTGGTCGCCCTGGCCAAGCAGTACGACGTGCTGGTGGTGCACGACCTCGCTTACGCCGACATCGTCTATGACGGCTGGAAGGCCCCCTCGATCATGCAGGTGCCCGGCGCCAAGGATATCGCGGTGGAATTCTTCACCCTGTCCAAGAGCTACAACATGGCGGGCTGGCGGATCGGTTTCATGGTCGGTAACCCCGAGCTGGTCAGCGCCCTGGCGCGGATCAAGAGCTACCACGACTACGGCACCTTCACTCCGCTGCAAGTGGCGGCGATCGCTGCGCTGGAAGGCGACCAGCAGTGTGTGCGCGACATCGCGGAGCAGTACCGGCAGCGCCGCAACCTGTTGGTCAAGGGGCTGCATGAGCTGGGCTGGATGGTCGAGAACCCGAAAGCCTCGATGTACGTCTGGGCCAAGATCCCCGAAGCTTATGCGCACCTCGGCTCGCTGGAGTTCTCCAAGAAGTTGCTGGCCGAGGCCAAGGTCTGTGTCTCGCCCGGTATCGGTTTCGGCGACTATGGCGATGACCATGTGCGTTTTGCCCTGATCGAAAACCAGGATCGCATCCGCCAGGCCATCCGCGGCATTCGTCAGATGTTCCGCGCCGACGGCCTGACCAGCAAGTAAGCCCCAGGCTCAAGCCGCAAGCAGGTCTGCGATGGCAGGCCGTTTGCGGCTTTACCTGCCGCTGGCAGCATGGTGCTCGAAGGTCGCGACCAGCGGCCGTCTTTTTTTCATTTCCCCTCTATCCAGCCGCTCGTGCTTGGATTAAAAATGGCGCCGCGAGCGCCCGCTCGATAACAACAACTTCCCTTCCTGGCCATCATGTCCGAACAGAACCCTTGCCTGACCTGCGGCGCCTGCTGCGGCTACTTTCGTGTGTCTTTCTTCTGGGGTGAATGCCAGTCTTCGGGCGGGTTGGTGCCCGACGATCTGGTGGTGCAGATCAATCCGACCCGCGTGGCGATGATCGGCACAGACGCCAAGCCTTGCCGCTGTATCAGCCTGGACGGCGAGATCGGCAACAAGGTCGGGTGCACCATCTACGAGAATCGTTCCACCCCCTGCCGCGAGTTCGACGCTTCATGGGAGAACGGGGTGCACAATCCCAGCTGTGATGACGCCCGTGCCGCCTATGGCCTACCACCACTGACACCTCCCGGTGCCAACGAGCCGCACTGGCCTGACGATGGGGCAGAGGTCGCGTGAAAGTGAACGGCCGGATCATTTGCGAAACGGCCAAGCCCATCACGTTTTGCCTGCCGGACACGACCGTTCGTCGGTTGGATCCAAGCGGCGCACCGCTGCAGCCCGCGAAATACGGGCTGCCTTGAAAAAGTATTAACACCATTTGACCGCCCCGGCGGAGCCTCACGCCTGCTCGCCAGCGGCTACACATTCCCAACAAGGAATCATGTAGCCATTGGTCAGGTGTTTCGTCGTCGCGTGTTCGACTAGCCGGCAACATTGCAGTGCGCGCGTTCAAGGACCGAACCACCTGATCCACGAAGGAGCTCTCCGTGGACAGAAGCGTCGCCTCCGTTTTGCCTACCCGTCTCTCCCATTTGTCGCTCGCTGTGAGCCTGGCTGTCGGAGGGCTGGCCTTCGGTCTTTCGAGCGAGCAGGCCCTGGCCGTGTGCAGCGCGGCCGGGTCCATCATCACTTGCAGCGGTGCTGCCAACCCGCTGGCGCCGAGCTATACCAATGGCGGTAGCGGCCTGACGGTCAACGTGAACCCTGGCGCCAGCCTGGGTACCCTGCTGGGCGTGGGAGGCACGTCGCTGTCGCTGTCGGGCAACAACAATACGTTGAACAACTCCGGCACCATCGACCCTACGTTGCTGGGGTTGTTGAGCATCCAGTCCAGTGCTGTGCTGATCGGCAATACTGGTACCGGCAGCACGCTCAACATCAACAACAGTGCCACGGGGGTGATCAAGGGCACGGGTGCCTTGCTTGGCGCCAACCTTCTTAACCTGACAGGCATGGCGCTGGACGCGCGCAATGGTTTGGGCGGTACCACTACCATCACCAACGCCGGCAGCATCGGTTCCTCGGCGTTGCTTGGCCTCACGCTGCTCAGCGAGGACACGCCGGTCATCGCTGTGACCGGCGGGAGTACGGTTAACTTCACCAACACCGGCACCATCCTTGGACGGGCAGCGTTCGAGGCTTCTGCTGCGGGCAACACCTTCACCAACGCCGGCACCTTGACCGGCAGCTTGTCGATGGGGGCCAACAGCACCAACCGCTTCAATGCCATTACCGGTTCGAGTGTCGGTGCCGGGCTTGGTGTCAGCGTTGCACTGCTGGTCACCAGCAATCCCAACCTGGGCTTTGCAGCCGCCGGCAAGATCGATGGCGGTGCCGGTGGCAACAACACCCTGGCCTTGCAGAATGCCATTGGTGGCGGTAGCGGAACCACCGGCTCCGGCACGATCAACGCCAACAACTACATCAACTTCAACCGCCTTATCGTCGACAGCGGCACCTGGAGCCTGATCGGCCAGGTGCTCAACGGCACCACCCAGACCACCCTCAATGGCGGTTTGATCAACTTCGACAATGCCAGCGCCTTTGGTACCGGCGGCATCACCGTCAACGGTGGCGGGCTTGCCGGTACCGTCGCAGGTCTGAGCCTGGCCAACGCCCTGACGCTCAACGCCGGCATCAACGTCGGCGGTGCTACCGACATGACCCTCAATGGGGTCATCTCCGGTGTTGGCGGCTTGACCAAGACTGGCGCCGGCCTGCTCACCCTTGGTGCCACCAACACCTATAGCGGTGGTACCACCCTGGCCGCTGGCGGCCTCAACCTGACCAGCGCTGCGGCGCTCGGCAGTGGTGCGCTCACCGTCAGTGGCGCGGGCAGCCTGCAAGGCAGCGTGCCACTGGTATTGAACAATGCCGTGGCGCTGAACGCGGCGCTGACCTTACCCGGCAGCAACGCCCTGACCCTCGGGGGCGTGCTCAGCGGCACGGGCTCGCTGGTCAAGAGCGGCACCAGTAACCTGACCCTCAACGGCGCCAATACCTTCTCCGGCGGCACCAGCCTCGGCGGCGGCACGCTCACCCTCGGCAACAGCGCTGCCCTGGGCATTGGCGCGCTGACCCTGACCGGCAGCGGCGTGCTGGACACCACGGCCGCCATGACGCTGGCCAACGCGGTCAACCTCGGTGCCAACGCCCTGACCCTGACGGGCAACAACGCCCTTACGCTGGGCGGCGTGATCGCCGGCGCGGGTGGCAGCTTGATCAAGAACGGCGCCGCCGACCTGAACCTGAACGGCACCAACACCTTCAGCGGTGGCACCACGCTCAACGCCGGCAAGCTCACCGTCGGCGCCAATGCCGCGCTCGGCACCGGCGCCCTGACCCTGGGCGGCAATGCTAGCCTCGACGCCAGCACCGCAGTCAGCCTGGG
>NZ_VZZS01000035.1:0-72245 GCF_009650575.1 Pseudomonas sp. MNR3A
CACGACGGTGTGGATCCTGGTGGTCGCGTTGCCGCTGGTGTGGCTGGGCTTCAACCTGGCCGATCATGTGCGTGACGCCACCAACTTCGTGCGTGACGTGCAGTTGGAGGGTTTGCCGGATGCGCCGGAGTGGGTGCGTGGTATTCCCTTCATCGGCGAGCGCCTGGTCAACTGGTGGGAGTCCCTCGACCAGCAGGGTGCGGCCCTGATTGCCTCGGCCAAACCGTACCTCGGCCAGGTCGGTAATTGGTTCCTGGCGCGTAGCGCCCAGATCGGCAGCGGCGTGCTGGAGCTTACGCTCAGTATCGTCTTCGTGTTCTTCTTCTACCGCGACGGCCCACGCCTGGCCGCGTTCGTGCAACGCTTGCTGCAGCGCCTGGTGGGCGAGCGCGCCGAGTACTACATCGACCTGGTGGCCGGTACCGTACAGCGCGTGGTCAACGGTGTGATCGGTACCGCCGCAGCGCAAGGGCTGCTGGCGTTGATCGGCTTCATGATCGCCGGCGTGCCCGGGGCAATCGTGCTGGGCCTGGTGACCTTCATGCTCAGCCTGATCCCGATGGGGCCGCCACTGGCCTGGATTCCTGCCACCGGCTGGCTAGTGTGGAAGGGCGAGTATGGGATGGCGGTGTTCCTCGGGATATGGGGCACCTTCATCATCAGCGGCGTGGATAACGTGCTCAAGCCGTATCTGATCAGCCGAGGCGGCAACCTGCCGCTGGTGATCGTGCTGCTCGGCGTGTTTGGCGGGTTGATCGCGTTTGGCTTCATCGGCCTGTTCATCGGGCCGACCCTGCTGGCCGTCGGCTACAGCCTGCTGCTGGACTGGAGCCGGCATTCGGGGCAGGTTCAGCGCTGACCTGCAGCGTTCTCTTCGCGGGCAAGCCCGCTCCTACAGGCACCGCGATCTGCTGTAGGAGATTCTGTCTTGCTCAAAATTTAAAGACCAGCCCAATCCCTGTGGGAGCGGGCTTGCCCGCGAAGAGGCCGGTATTGATGATCCAGAAGCTAAACTTTACGCATTCTTTATTCCCATCCCGCCCCCCCGATCTCGTCCCTTTACGCCCCCCGCCCCGACAATTTCCCCAAAGCGGCCGACGCCGCGAGACGGGGAGATCCACCGATGAACATGCTCGACGGAGTGTCACTGCTGCTGGCAGTGGCGTTGTCCATTTACCTGCTGGTGGCGCTGCTGCGCGCCGATCGCAGCTAGGGAGCGGCCATGCACAGCTACGACTTCGCATTGCTGCTGGCGTTTCTGGCCCTTGTGCTGCTACCAGCACCCTGGCTTGGGCGGTTCTACTACAAGGTCATGGAGGGTCAGCGTACCTGGCTGTCGCCGATCCTCGGCCCGGTAGAGCAGGGTTGTTACCGGTTGTCCGGGGTGTGCGCCGAGCAGGAGCAGAACTGGAAGCAATACACCCTGGCGCTGCTGGCCTTCAACCTGGTGGGCTTCCTGGTGCTGTTCGCCGTGCTCCTGCTGCAGGGCTCGCTGCCGCTCAACCCGCAGCACCTGCCGGGCCAGGAATGGTCGCTGGCATTCAACACTGCTGTCAGCTTCATGACCAACACCAACTGGCAGGCCTACAGCGGTGAGGCCTCGCTCAGCTACCTGAGCCAGATGATCGGCCTGACCGTGCAGAACTTCGTCAGCGCTGCCACCGGCCTTGCCGTGCTGGTCGCACTGTGCCGTGGTATCGGCCGGCGCTCCACCCACAGCCTGGGTAACTTCTGGGTCGACATGACCCGTGCCACCCTCTATGGCCTGCTGCCACTGTGCATTGTGCTGGCGCTGCTGCTGGTGTGGCAGGGAGTGCCACAGACCTTCGCCGACTACGCCCATGCCGTCACCCTGCAAGGTGCCGACCAGAGCATCCCGCTGGGCCCTGCCGCCAGCCAGATCGCGATCAAGCAACTGGGCACCAACGGCGGCGGCTTCTTCGGCGTCAACTCGGCGCATCCGTTCGAGAACCCGACAGCCTGGAGCAACCTGTTCGAGGTGGCTTCGATCATTCTGATTCCGGTGGCACTGGTGTTCACCTTCGGCCACTACGTCAAGGACCTGCGTCAGAGCCGGGCGATCCTGGCCTGCATGTTGGGCCTGTTCCTGATCGGCGGTGCGGTCGGCCTGTGGGCCGAGTACCAGCCCAACCCGGCCCTGGACAGCGCTCAGGTGCAGCAAAGCGCGCCGATGGAAGGCAAGGAAAGCCGCTTCGGCACCACCGCGAGCGTGTTGTGGGCCGTGACGACGACCTCCGCCTCCAACGGCTCGGTCAACGCCATGCACGACAGCCTCAATCCGCTGACTGGCATGGTGGCGATGGTCAACATGATGGTCGGCGAGGTGATCTTCGGCGGCGTCGGTGCAGGCCTCTACGGCATGCTGCTGTTCGTGCTGATCGCGGTATTCCTGGCCGGGTTGATGATCGGTCGCACGCCGGAATACCTGGGCAAGAAGTTGCAGGCCCGCGAAGTGCAATTGTTGGTGGCGACACTGCTGGTGATGCCGGTTGGCGTGCTGGTGCTCGGCGCCATCGCCGCCAGCCTGCCGGGGCCGGCAGGTGCGGTGAGCAATCCGGGGCCGCATGGTTTCAGCCAGTTGCTGTATGCCTACACCTCCGGCACCGCCAACAACGGCTCGGCTTTCGGCGGCTTTGGTGCCAACACGGTGTTCCACAACCTGATGATCGGCCTGGCCATGCTGATCGGGCGCTTCGGCTACATCCTGCCAGTGCTGGCCCTTGCAGGCAGCCTGGCCGCCAAGAAAAGCGCGCCGCAGGGCCAGAACAGCTTCCCCACCCATGGCCCGCTGTTCGCCGGCCTGCTGTTGGTGACCATCCTGCTGGTCGGCGGGCTGACCTTCCTGCCGACCCTGGCCCTGGGGCCGATCGCCGAACAGCTGAGCCTGGGTTTCTGAGGATCCGAACATGAACATGCCCATTTCTGAAGTGAAAGCTCCCCGCGCCGTCGACCAGACCCGCTTCGCCGCGCTCTGGCGCCCGGCCCTGGTGCAGGCCTTCGTCAAGCTCGATCCGCGCCAGCTCAAGCGCTCGCCGGTGATGCTGGTGGTCGCCCTGACGGCTGTGCTGACCACGGTCCTGTGCCTGGTGCCCGGCAGCGGTGTGAGCACCGGCGTGGCGGTGCAGATCGCCCTGTGGCTGTGGTTCACCGTACTCTTTGCCAACTTTGCCGAAGCCTTGGCGGAAGGCCGGGGCAAGGCCCGTGCCGATAGCCTCAAGGCCGGCAGCCAGGGCCTGACCGCTCAGCGCCGTCTGGCCAATGGCAGCTTCGAAACCGTCGCTGCCACCGCATTGCGCAAGGACGATGTGGTGCGCGTGGTGGCCGGTGAGCTGATCCCGGGTGATGGCGAGGTGCTCGAAGGCATCGCCGCCGTCAACGAGGCGGCGATCACCGGCGAGTCTGCGCCGGTGATCCGCGAATCCGGTGGTGATCGTTCGGCCGTGACCGGCAATACCCGGCTGGTTTCCGACTGGTTGCTGATACGCATCACCAGCAACCCCGGTGAGTCGACCCTGGACCGCATGATCGCCCTGGTCGAAGGCGCTAAGCGCCAGAAGACCCCCAACGAGATTGCCCTGGATATCCTGCTGATCGGCCTGACCCTGATTTTCCTGATCGTGGTGGTGACCTTGCAGCCGTTCGCCCATTTCGTGGGCGGCAGCCTGCCGCTGATCTTCCTCGCCGCGTTGCTGGTGACGCTGATCCCGACGACCATTGGTGGCCTGCTGTCGGCCATCGGTATCGCGGGTATGGATCGCCTGGTGCGCCTTAACGTCATCGCCCGCTCCGGGCGTGCGGTGGAGGCTGCGGGCGACGTGCACACGTTGATGCTCGACAAGACCGGCACCATCACCTTCGGCAACCGCCGCTGCAGTGCCCTGCACGCAGCGCCCGGTGTTACCCCCAAGGAGCTGGGGGAGGGCGCCTTGCTTGCCTCGCTGGCCGACGACACGGCCGAGGGCAAGTCCATCGTCGACTACCTGCGCCAGTTGCACGACTTCGACGAGCCGGCTGCCGCGCAGTACAGCGCCATCGCCTTCAGCGCCGAGACGCGCCTTTCGGGTATCGACTTCGGGCAGCGCCGCTACCGCAAGGGCGCGGTGGACGCGGTGCTGGCGTTCGTCGGCCTGCAACGCCTGGAAATGCCGGCTTCGTTGGCCCGTGAAGTCGAGCGCATCGCCCAGAGCGGCGGCACCCCCTTGCTGGTATGTGTCGACCGCCACCTGCTGGGGGTGATTCACCTCAAGGACGTGGTCAAGCCCGGCATCCGCGAGCGTTTCGCCGAGTTGCGCAAACTGGGTATCCGCACTGTGATGGTGACCGGCGACAACCCGCTGACCGCCGCGGCCATCGCCGCCGAGGCCGGTGTCGATGACGTGCTTGCCGAGGCCACCCCCGAGAAGAAGCTGGCGCGCATTCGCCAGGAGCAGAATGACGGGCGCCTGGTCGCCATGTGCGGTGACGGTGCCAACGATGCCCCGGCCTTGGCCCAGGCGGATGTCGGCATGGCCATGAACGACGGTACCCAGGCGGCGCGCGAGGCGGCCAACATGGTCGACCTGGACAGCGATCCGACCAAGCTGCTGGATGTGGTCCAGGTCGGCAAGGAACTGCTGGTGACCCGTGGTGCACTGACAACGTTCTCCATTGCCAACGACGTGGCCAAGTACTTCGCCATCCTGCCGGCGCTGTTCGCTTCGATCTACCCGCAACTGGGTGTGCTCAACCTGATGCGCCTGAGCAGCCCGCAAAGCGCGATCCTTTCGGCGATCGTCTTCAACGCGCTGATCATCATCGTGCTGATCCCCCTGGCCTTGCGCGGAGTGCGCGTGCAGGCGGCAAGTGCCGCGCACCTGCTGCGGCGCAACCTGCTGATCTACGGCGTGGGCGGCATCCTGGTGCCGTTCGCCGGGATCAAGCTGATCGACATGCTGCTCACTGCACTGCACCTGGTCTGAAGGAGAGACGAACATGAGCACCTACGTACGCCCGGCCGTGAGCCTGGTCCTGCTGATGACCCTGGTCACCGGCGCGTTGTACCCGCTGGCGGTGACCGGTATCGCCCAGGTCGCCTTCCCCGAGCAGGCCAATGGCAGCTTGGTGCGCGATGAGCAGGGGCAGGTTCGCGGCTCGGCGTTGATCGCCCAGGAATTCAAGGGCGACGGCTGGTTCCAGTCGCGCCCTTCGGCCGGCGCCTTCGCGACGGTATCCAGCAGCGCGAGCAACCTGGCACCGAGCAATCCGGTGCTGGCAGAGCGGGTCAGGAGTGATGCCGCCGCCCTGTACCAGCCTGAGCTTGGGCCGGTGCCGCAGGCCCTGTTGACCACCTCCGGCAGCGGGCTCGACCCGCAATTGCCGCCGGAGGCGATCTCCTACCAGTTGCCGCGCGTTGCGGCGGCGCGGCAGATCCCCATCGAGCGCTTGCAAGCGCTGGTAGATGAGGCCACTCTGCGGCCATTGGTCGGCCCGCCGGTGGTCAATGTGTTGGCGTTGAACCAGGCGTTGGAGCGGTTGGCGCCTGTTACTGATCGCTGATAATCCAGACCGTGTCGCGGCCATCGCGGGGCAAGCCCGCTCCCCCAGGTTCACCGGCGTTCACGAGAACGGCGCAGGACCTGTGGCTTGCCCCGTGATGGCCTGCGAAGCAGGCCCCTGGCCCCCTTACCAAAGGATCAAGCATGAGTGATTCCGCCCGCGCCGATGCGCTGTTGGCGAGCCTGCCCCGCAACGGTCGCGGCAGGCTTAAAGTATTTCTGGGCGCAGCTCCCGGCGTGGGCAAGACGTTCGCCATGCTCCAGGCCGCCCATGCCCAGCAGCGCCAGGGGGTAAAGGTGCTGGCGGCGGTGGTGGAGACCCATGGCCGGGCCGAAACCGAGGCGCTGCTCGGTGGCTTGGCGCAGCAGCCCTTGCTGCGCAGCGAGTACCGCGGCGTCATCCTCGAAGAAATGGACCTCGATGGCTTGCTCAAGGCTGCACCACCGCTGGCGCTGGTCGACGAGCTGGCTCATACCAACGCCCCCGGCAGCCGTCACGCCAAGCGCTGGCAGGATGTCCAGGAACTGCTCGCTGCTGGTATCGATGTGTATACCACGGTCAATGTCCAGCACCTGGAAAGCCTCAACGACAAGGTTCGCGACATCACGGGTGTTCAGGTGCGCGAAACCCTGCCCGACTGGGTGCTGCAGGAAGCCTTCGAGCTGGTGCTGATCGACCTGCCGCCACGTGAACTGCTCGAGCGCTTGCGCGAAGGCAAGGTCTACGTGCCTGAGCAGGCGAGGGCGGCGATCGATGCGTTCTTCTCCCAGACCAACCTCACTGCTTTGCGCGAACTGGCCATGCAGACCGCCGCGGCCCAGGTCGATGCCGACCTTGCCCATGGCTACCGCCAGCGTGGCGAGCAGGCGCCGACCTTGCGAGGGCGCCTGCTGGTCGGGGTCGATGGCGATGAGCAGGCCGAGCGTCTGGTGCGCCATGCCAGCCGCGTCGCCCAGCGTCGGCATTTGCCGTGGAGCCTGGTGCATGTCGACAACGGCAAGCTGCGTGACGAGGGCGCTCGTCAGCGCCTGCAGGCCGCGCAGCAACTGGCCGAGCGCCTGGGCGGCGAAGTCGTGGTACTCAGGGCCGGGGAGGTGGCGCGCACGCTCATCCAGCATGCGCTGGAACGACGGGCGAGCCTGGTGCTGGTCGGCCAGTCCCGCGACCGCCTGCGCCGCCGCGTGCTCGGTGCGGGCGTCGCTGCACGCTTGCTGCGCGACAGCCGGGGGTTGGAGATCAATGTGCTCGACCGCGACGCTCAACCTGTACCGACAGGGGCGGTCGTCAATCGTGTGTGGGTCTGGCGCCACTATTGGCTGGCGCTGCTGGCGACCATGCTGGCGGCAGGGCTGGCCTGGGCCGTGTCCAGTGTGCTGGCCTTGCCAAACATTTCGCTGGTGTTCCTCGCGGCGGTGCTGCTGGTCGCGGTGCGCAGCAGCCTGGGGCCTGCGCTGGCCTGTGCGGCGCTGTCGTTCCTGACCTACGACTTCCTGTTCATCCCGCCGAGCTTTTCGTTCAGCATCCAGCGCGAAGAGGACGTGCTGACCCTGGTGTTCTTCCTGCTCATGGCGGCCCTGACCGGCAATCTCGCCGCTCGTCAGCGCCGTCAGTTGCAGGCGCTGCGCGAAACCCAGGGCGAGACCCGGCAACTGCTCGACCTGTCGCGTCGCCTGACCGTGGCCACGGATCGCCAGGCGGTTTTCAGTGCCGCCGGGCAGCACCTGGACGATTGGCAGGGTATCCAGATCTGTCTGCTCGAGCGCGATGCCGAGGGCTTGTTGCAGGTCGCCAGCGGCGGGCCGCAGGTCTTTACCGACAATGAGCGCGCCGCTGCCGAATGGGCCTGGCAACATGGCCAGGCAGCAGGGCATGGCAGCGATACCTTGCCCCATGGTCGCTGGTGGTGGTGGCCGCTGGCGGTCGACGAGACTCCCTTGGCCTTGCTGGGGGTGCAGCCGGCCTCGGGCGAGCCGTTGAGCGCGCAGCGCCGTCGCTTGCTGACGGCGCTGGCCGAGCCGCTGGCCCAGGCCCTGGCCCGCGCGCACCTGGGCGAGCAGCTCGAAGCCGCGCGCCTGCATGGCGAAACCGAGCAGTTGCGCAGCGCCTTGCTTGCCTCGGTGTCCCATGATCTGCGCACCCCGCTGACCGCCATGCGCGGTAGCATCGACAGCTTGCTGGCACTGGGTGATGCGATCCCTCCGGACGATCGCCGTGAGCTGCTCGAAGGCACACGCAACGAAGCCGAGCGCCTGGATCGTTACATCCAGAACCTGCTCGACATGACCCGGCTGGGCCATGGCGGCTTGAAGCTTGCGCGTGACTGGGTGTCGCCCGGCGATATCGTTGGCAGCGCTCTGAACCGTCTGCGCGCGGTGCTGGCACCGTTGCGCGTAGACACCGAGGTACCTGCAGAGCTGCCCCTGCTGTTCGTGCATGCAGCGCTGATCGAGCAGGCGCTGGTCAACGTACTGGAGAATGCCGCACGTTTCTCGCCGGTCAATGGTCGCCTGGCGCTGCGGGTGGAGGTGCAGGACGAGCACCTGTGCTTCGCGGTCGCGGATCAGGGCCCGGGCATTCCGGTGGCCGAGCGCGAGAAGATCTTCGACATGTTCTACACCGCTGCCCGCGGCGACCGCGGCGGGCAGGGCACAGGCCTGGGGCTTGCGATCTGCCAGGGCATGATCGGCGCCCATGGCGGCAGCATACTGGTCGGCGAGGGCATCGATGGCCAGGGCACCTGCATCACTCTATGCTTGCCGTTGCCTCTTCAACCCGACAGCGACAGTGAAGCCCCATGAGCCAAGCCGCCACCCTTCTGGTCATCGACGACGAACCGCAGATCCGCAAGTTCCTGCGCATCAGCCTCGTGTCCCAGGGCTACAAGGTGATCGAGGCTGCGACCGGCGGCGAAGGCCTGGCTCAGGCGGCGCTGAGCAAGCCTGACCTGGTGGTGCTCGATCTCGGCTTGCCGGATATGGACGGCCAGCAGGTGTTGCGCGAACTGCGCGAGTGGAGCGCCGTGCCGGTGATGGTGCTCTCGGTGCGAGCCAGCGAGGTGCAGAAGGTCGACGCGCTGGATGGCGGTGCCAACGACTACGTGACCAAGCCGTTCGGTATCCAGGAGTTCCTTGCCCGGGTGCGCGCGCTGTTGCGGCACAAACCCCAGGCGGGCTCCGGGCAAGCGGCCAGCGCCAGCTTCGGTGCGCTGGTGGTCGACTTCGCCTATCGCAAGGTCACGCTCGACGGCGTCGAGGTGGCACTGACACGCAAGGAGTACGCGCTGCTGGCGCAACTGGCCGGGCATCCGGGGCGGGTGATCACCCAACAGCAACTGCTCAAGGATATCTGGGGCCCGACCCATGTCGACGACACCCACTACCTGCGCATCGTGGTGGGGCATCTGCGGCACAAGCTGGGCGACGATCCGACCGCGCCGCGGTACATCATCACCGAGGCGGGTGTGGGCTATCGGTTGGTGGCGCCGCCATCGGTTTGAATGCTGCGGGCGATCCGTCAGGCTGCAGCCCATCGCGCGATATAAGCCCGGTCAATGGTGGCAGACGTTTCGCACCTTACCCTCTAGATTTCGTCAGGCGTGCTGGAAGCCCTGAATAACGATAACGAGGGACCCGACCATGACCACCGCCCCCCAAGCGTCCAACGCCTGGCGCATCTTGTTCCTGCTGTTTCTGGCCAACCTGTTCAACTTCTTCGACCGCACCATCCCCGCGATCATCATCGAACCGATCCGCCTGGAGTGGCAACTGAGCGATTTCCAGATCGGCCTGATCGGCACCGCTTTTACCCTGGTATACGCCATCGCTGGCCTGCCGCTGGCGCGCATGGCCGATACCGGCTCGCGCGCCAAGCTGATGGGCTGGGGCCTGGCGGCCTGGAGCGGGCTGACGGCGGTCAACGGCATGGTCGGCAGCTTCTGGAGTTTTCTGCTGGTGCGCATGGGCGTGGGCATCGGTGAAGCCAGCTATGCGCCGGCCGCCAACTCGCTGATCGGCGACCTGTTCCCGGCCGAGCGACGGTCGCGGGCGATGGGCATCTTCATGCTCGGCCTGCCACTGGGCCTGTTGCTGGCGTTCTTCACCATCGGTGCCATGGTCCAGGCGTTCGGCAGCTGGCGTGCGCCGTTCTTCATCGCTGCTGTACCCGGCCTGGTGTTGGCGCTGTTCATCTTCCTGATCCGCGAACCTGCGCGGGGCGCTGCGGAAACCGTTGCCATCTCCCAGGCGCCGATCGATCGACCGCTGCGTCGGGTGCTGAGCGTACCCACGTTCGCCTGGCTGGTGCTGGCGGGACTGACCTTCAACTTCGCCTCGTACGCCTGCAACTCGTTCATGGTGCCGATGCTGCAGCGCTACTTCGCCTTGTCCTTGCACGATGCGGCCGTGGCAACGGGGATGATCGTCGGTCTGAGCGGCCTGGTGGGGCTCACGCTAGGGGGCTGGGTGGCCGACAAGGTGCACCAGCGTTTCGCCAATGGGCGTCTGTTGTTCGCCGCGCTGAGCATGTTGGTGGCCACTCTCGCCACCGCCTGGGCACTGCATGCAGGGCGTATCGAGCTGGGGCTGTTCGTCGCGGTGTTCGGCGTCGGCTGGCTGTTCTCGTACAACTTCTACACCTGCGTGTACACGGCGATTCAGGATGTGGTGCAGCCACGCCTGCGGGCTACCGCCATGGCGCTGTACTTCGCCGGGCTGTACCTGCTCGGCGGCGGCCTGGGGCCGGTGGTGGTCGGCGGGCTGTCGGATCATTTTGCCGTGTCGGCCATGGAGGCGGCGGGACAGCTGGTGATGAGCGAGGCGTTCAAGGCCCAGGGGCTGCATGACGCGATGTACCTGATCCCGGTGGCGCTGCTGCTGACCCTGGTGTTTCTGCTGGCGGCGTCGCGTTGCTTTGTGCGTGATGCGCAGAAGATGCGCGAGGGGATGGTGCTCGAAGGCGACGCAGTGACTGCCCGCGCCGCCGAAGCCTGACCTCTAGCCGACTTGAGCCTGCTCACTCCTACCAGGGCTGAGCGGGCTCTTGGGTTTTGAACGAGTTAGTCGCTCTTTGTCATTGCACAAAGGGATCAACCGTTTGCCGTCTCCAGAAACGCCGCCTCCAGCAACTGACGCGTATACGGATGCTGCGGCGCATGGAAGATCTCCTGCGCATCGCCTTGCTCCACCACGTGCCCGTGCTTGATCACCATCAATTGGTGACTCAACGCCTTGACCACCGCCAGGTCATGGCTGATGAACAGGTACGTCAGGTTGTACTTCAACTGCAGGTTGCGCAGCAGCTCCACGACCTGGCGCTGTACGGTGCGGTCCAGCGCCGAGGTCGGTTCGTCCAGCAGGATCAATGCCGGCTTCAAAACCAGTGCCCGGGCGATCGCGATCCGCTGGCGCTGCCCGCCAGAGAACTCGTGCGGATACCGGTGCCGTGTGCGCGGGTCCAGCCCCACTTCCTCCAGCGCCGCAATGATCGCGGCTTCCTGCTCGGCGGGGGTGCCGATCTTGTGAATCCGCAAGCCCTCGCCAACGATATCGGCCACGCACATGCGCGGGCTCAGGCTGCCGAACGGGTCCTGGAACACCACCTGCATTTCGCGGCGCAGCGGCCGCACTTCCTGCTGCTTCAGCCCTTCCAGCGACTGCCCGTGGAAGCGAATCCCACCCTGGCTTGCGATCAAGCGCAGGATCGCCAGCCCCAATGTCGATTTGCCGGATCCGCTCTCACCAACGATGCCCAGGGTTTGCCCCTGCGGGAGGCTGAAATTGATCCCGTCGACGGCTTTCACATGGTCGACAGTGCGGCGCAGCAGGCCCTTCTTGATCGGGAACCACACCTTCAGGTCGTTGACTTCCAGCAGCGGTTTGCCGATCGCGTTCGCCGCCGGGCCACCGCTGGGTTCGGCATTGATCAGCATCTGCGTATAGGGGTGCTGCGGGGCCTTGAACAGTGTCTCGCAGTCGGCCTGTTCGACGATCTTGCCGCACTGCATCACGCACACGCGGTGGGCGATACGCCGCACCAGGTTGAGGTCGTGGCTGATCAGCAGTAGCGCCATGCCCAGGCGCGCCTGCAGGGACTTGAGCAAATCGAGAATCTTGAGCTGCACGGTGACGTCGAGCGCGGTGGTGGGCTCGTCGGCGATCAGCAGTTCGGGTTCGTTGGCCAGGGCCATGGCGATCATCACGCGCTGGCGCTGGCCGCCGGAGAGCTCATGGGGCAGGGCCTTGAGGCGCTTCTTCGGGTCGGGGATGCCGACCAGTTCGAGCAGCTCCAGGGTGCGCGCGGTGGCCTGCTTGCCGGTGAGGCCTTTGTGCAGCAGGAGGATCTCGTTGATCTGCTTCTCGATGCAATGCAGTGGGTTCAGCGAGGTCATCGGCTCCTGGAAAATCATCGCGATGCGATTGCCGCGGATGCGCTGCATGGGCTTCTCGCCCAGGTGCAGGAGATCCTTGCCGTCGTAGTGGATGGTGCCGCTGGGGTGGCGTGCAAGCGGGTAGGGCAGCAGGCGCAGGATCGAGTGGGCGGTGACTGATTTGCCTGAGCCGCTCTCGCCGACCAGGGCGAGGGTCTCGCCCTTGCGGATGTCGAAACTGATGCCATCGACGACGCGGTTGACCTGTTCGCCGGTGACGAACTCCACCGCCAGGTCGCGCACTTCGATCAGGGTGTCTTGGCTCATGTCATTTCCTCGGGTCGAAGGCATCGCGGGCGGATTCGCCGATGAACACCAGCAGGCTCAGCATGACGGCCAGCACGGCGAAGGCGCTGATGCCCAGCCACGGCGCCTGCAGGTTGGACTTGCCCTGGGCGACCAGTTCGCCCAGCGACGGCGAGCCGGCGGGCAAGCCGAAGCCGAGGAAGTCGAGGGCGGTGAGGGTGCCGATGGCGCCGGTGAGGATGAATGGCATGAAGGTCATGGTCGAGATCATGGCGTTGGGCAGGATGTGGCGGAACATGATCGGGCCGTTGCGCATACCCAGGGCGCGGGCGGCGCGCACGTACTCGAGGTTGCGTCCGCGCAGGAACTCGGCGCGCACGACATCCACCAGGCTCATCCATGAGAACAGCAGCATGATGCCGAGCAACCACCAGAAGTTTGGCTGCACGAAGCTTGCGAGGATGATCAACAGGTAGAGCACCGGCAGGCCCGACCAGATTTCCAGGAAACGCTGGCCAGCAAGGTCCACCCAGCCGCCATAGAAGCCCTGCAGGGCACCGGCGATGACGCCGACGATGGAGCTGGCGATTGTCAGCGTCAGGGCGAACAGCACCGAGACGCGGAATCCGTAGATCACCCGGGCGAGCACGTCGCGCCCCTGGTCGTCGGTGCCGAGCAGGTTGTCGGCCGAAGGCGGCGCGGGGGCAGGGACCTTCAGGTCGTAGTTGATGCTCTGGTAGCTGAACGGGATCGGCGCCCACAGCACGAAGCTGTCCTTTTTTTCCAGCAGTTCGCGGATATAGGGGCTCTTGTAGTTGGCTTCCAGCGGGAATTCGCCGCCGAAGGTGGTTTCCGGGTAGCGCTTGAACGCCGGGAAGTACCACTCGCCGTCGTAGCGCACGGCGATGGGCTTGTCGTTGGCGATCAGCTCGGCACCCAGGCTCAGGCCGAACAGGATGAGGAACAGCCACAGCGACCACCAGCCGCGATGGTTGGCCTTGAAGCGCTCGAAGCGCCGGCGGTTCAGGGGAGAGAGGGCCATGTCAGTGCTCCCGGCTGGCGAAGTCGATGCGCGGATCGACCAGGGTGTAGGTGAGGTCGCCGATCAGTTTCACCACCAGCCCCAGCAGGGTGAAGATGAACAGGGTGCCGAACACCACCGGGTAGTCGCGGTTGATGGCCGCTTCGAAACTCATCAGGCCCAGGCCGTCGAGAGAGAAAATCACCTCGATCAGCAGGGAGCCGGTGAAGAAGATACCGATGAACGCCGACGGGAACCCTGCGATCACCAGCAGCATGGCGTTGCGGAATACATGGCCGTAGAGCACGCGGTTGCGGCTCAGGCCCTTGGCCTTGGCGGTGATCACGTACTGCTTGTTGATCTCGTCGAGGAAGCTGTTCTTGGTCAGCAGGGTCATGGTGGCGAAGTTGCCGATCACCAGCGCGGTGATCGGCAGCACCAGGTGCCAGAAGTAGTCCATCACCTTGCCGGTGGTGGACAGCTCGTCGAAGTTGTTGGAGGTCAGGCCCCGGAGCGGGAACCAGTCGAAATAGCTGCCACCGGCGAACAGCACGATCAGCAGGATGGCGAAGAGGAACGCGGGGATGGCGTAGCCGACGATGATCGCCGAGCTGGTCCAGACGTCGAAGTGGCTGCCATGGCGCACCGCCTTGGCAATCCCTAGCGGGATCGACACCAGGTACATGATCAGTGTGCTCCACAACCCCAGCGAGATCGACACGGGCATCTTCTCGGCGATCAGGTCGATGACCTTGGCATCGCGGAAGAAGCTGTCGCCGAAGTCGAGCTGGGCGTAGTTCTTGACCATGATCCACAACCGCTCTGGGGCTGACTTGTCGAAGCCGTACATGCGTTCGATTTCAGCGACCAGCGCCGGGTCCAGGCCTTGGGCGCCGCGGTAGTTGGAGCCGGCTACCGATACTTCGGCACCGCCGCCGGCAATGCGGCTGGTGGCGCCATCGAAGCCTTCGAGCTTGGCGATCATCTGCTCGACCGGGCCACCGGGGGCGGCCTGGACGATGATGAAGTTGATGATGAGGATGCCGAACAGGGTCGGGATGATCAGCAGCAGGCGGCGCAGAATGTAGGCAAGCATGTCAGTTCGCCTCGTCCACGAGTGGCACGCGCGCTTCGCTGACGGCCGGGGTCACGTCGGGCTTGATCCACCAGGTATCGATGCCGATATCGTATTTGGGTGACACCTTTGGATGGCCAAGGTGGTTCCAGTAGGCGACCCGCCAGGTCTTGATGTGCCAGTTGGGAATGACGTAGTAGCCCCACAGCAGTACACGGTCCAGCGCGCGGGTGTGGGCGACCAGGCTCTGGCGCGAGTCGGCATTGATCAGGTCTTCGACCAGTTGGTCGATGGCGGGGTCGCGCAGGCCGATGGTGTTGCGGCTGCCCGGGCGGTCGGCGGCGGCGCTGGTCCAGTACTCACGCTGTTCGTTGCCCGGCGAGTTGGATTGCGGGAAGCCGCCGACGATCATGTCGAAGTCGCGCGAGCGCAGGCGCGTGATGTATTGCGAGACGTCGACGCGGCGGATGGTCAGGTCGATGCCCAGGTCGGCGAGGTTGCGCTTGAACGGCAGCAGGATGCGTTCGAACTCGGTCTGTGCCAGGAGAAACTCGATCGACACCGGCTTGCCCTGGGCGTCGACCATCTTGTCGTTCTCGATCTTCCAACCGGCGTCCATCAACAACCGGTAAGCCTTGCGTTGCTGCTCGCGAATCATGCCGCTGCCGTCGGTGACGGGATTGTGGAACGCCTCGCTGAAGACCTGCTCGGGAATCTTGCCGCGCAGCGGCTCGAGAATCTTCAACTCGTCGGCGGAGGGCAGGCCCGTAGCGGCCATCTCGGAGTTTTCGAAGTAGCTGCCGGTGCGGGTATAGGCACCGTTGAACAGCTGCTTGTTGGTCCATTCGTAATCGAGCAGCAGGCTCAGGGCCTGGCGCACGCGGATGTCCTGGAACACGGGCTTGCGCAGGTTGAAGATGAAGCCCTGCATGCCGACCGGATTGCCGTTGGGCAACTCTTCCTTGATCAGACGCCCGTCGCGCACAGCGGGAACATTGTAGGCGGTGGCCCAGTTCTTCGCGCTGACTTCCAGGGCATAGTCGAACTGCCCGGCCTTGAGTGCTTCGAGGGCGACGGCAGTGTCGCGGTAGGAGTCGAAGGTCATGGCGTCGAAGTTGAACATGCCACGGTTGATCGGCAGGTCCTTGGCCCAGTAGTCCTTGACCCGCTCGTAACGGATCGAGCGTCCGGCCTTGACCTCGGCGACCTTGTACGGGCCGCTGCCCAGCGGGATCTCGAGGTTGCCGCGGGTGAAGTCGCGGGTCTCGTACCAATGCTTGGGCAGCACTGGCAACTGGCCCAGGATCAGCGGCAGCTCTCGGTTGTTGCTGTGCTTGAACTTGAACAAGACGCGCAGCGGGTCCTCGACGATCACCTCGGAGACATCACCGTAGTACTGGCGGTACAACGGCGCACCCTGCTGGGTGAGGGCGTTGAAGCTGAATACGACGTCTTCGGCGCGGATGGGGTGGCCGTCATGGAAGCGTGCTTCAGGTCGCAGGTAGAAGCGTACCCAGCTGTTGTCAGGGGCCTTTTCGATCTTGCCGGCGACCAGCCCGTACTCGGTGAAGGGCTCGTCCAGGCTCTGGCGCATCAGGGTGTCGTAGATGATGCTGATGTTGTCGGCCGATACACCCTTGTTGATGAAGGGGTTGAGGCTGTCGAAACCGCCGAAGCTGGACTGGCGAAAGGTCCCGCCCTTGGGGGCATCGGGATTGACGTAGTCGAAATGCTTGAAGTCGGCGGGATACTTGGGCGGTTCGTCGTAGAGCGTCAGGGCGTGTTGCGGGGCGGCCAGCGCGGGTAGGCTCAGGCAGGCGAGCAACAGGCTGCAGGCCAGGCGCAGGCGAGGCGTCGGCATCATTTGGCTTTCTCCGAAGTCTTGAGCCACCAGCTGTTCAGGCCCAGGGTGTAGGGCGGCGTGGTGACGAAGGCGAACCGGTTGCGGTAGGCCAGGCGATGGTTGTCCAGGTACCAGTTGGGAATCATGTAGTAGTGCCACGACAGCACCCGGTCCAGTGCGCGCGCAGCGGCGACCTGATCATCGCGGGTGCGGGCGGCCATGAGCGTGTCGAGCAGGTGATCGACCACAGGGTCCTTGATGCCCGCGTAGTTCTTGCTGCCCTTGACGGTGGCCTGGCTTGAGTGGAAGTACTGCCACTGCTCGAGGCCGGGGCTGAGGGTCTGGTTCAGGGTCATCAGGATCATGTCGAAGTCGAATTGGTCCAGCCGTTGTTTGTACTGGGCTCGGTCTACCGTGCGCAAGCGCGCGTCGATGCCGATGCTGGACAGATTTTCGACATAAGGTTGCAGGATGCGTTCCAGATTCGGGTTTACCAGCAGCAACTCCAGGCGCAACTGGCGGCCTTTGGCGTCGACCAGGCGCTGCCCGTCGAGCTTCCAGCCGGCTTCGCCGAGCAGGCCCAGGGCCGTGCGCAAGGTCTGGCGGTCGATGCCGCGCCCGTCGGTCTGGCTGACCTGGTAGGGCTCGGTGAAGAGCTTGGCGGGTAACTGTTCGCGAAACGGTGAGAGCAGCAGCCATTCCTTGCCGGTGGGCAGCCCGCTGGCGGTGAATTCACTGTTGGGGTAGTAACTGGTCGAGCGACGGTAGGCACTGCTGAACAGGGCACGGTTGGTCCACTCGAAATCGAGCATCAGCCCCAGCGCCTGGCGTACCTTGGGGTCGGCGAACGCGTCGCGGCGGGTGTTCATGAACAGACCCTGGGTCTGGGTCGGGATCCGGTGCGGGATCTGTGCCTTGATCACATCGCCACGGCGGATCGCCGGGAAGTTGTAGCCGTTGGCCCAGTTCTTGGCCTGGTGTTCGATGTAGATGTCGAACTCGCCAGCCTTGAACGCTTCGAAGGCCACGGTCGCGTCACGATAGAACTCGAACTCCACGCGGTTGAAGTTGTACTTGCCGCGGTTGACCGGCAAATCCTTGCCCCAGTAGTTCTTCACCCGGCTGAACACCAGTCGCCGACCGGGCTGCACCTCGGTGATGCGGTACGGACCGCTGCCCAGCGGAGGCTCGAAGGTGGTGGCCTTGAAATCACGATCTTGCCAGTAGTGCTTGGGCAGCACTGGCATTTCGCCCAGGCGCAGGATCAGCAGCGGGTTGCCGGCGCGCTTGAAGACGAAGCGGATACGCAACGGCCCCAGGATGTCGACGCGCTGCACTTCCTGCAGGTTGGTGCGGTACAGCGGATGACCTTCCTTGAGCAGGGTGCGGTAGGAGAACGCCACGTCGGCCGAGGTGATGGGGTGCCCGTCATGGAAACGCGCCTCGGGACGCAGGTTGAACACCACCCAACTGCGGTCTTCGCTGTACTCCACCGAGCGGGCGATCAGGCCGTAGCTGGAGGTCGGTTCGTCGCCGGAAGGGTCGTATTGGCCGGTGCCGACCATCAAGGTCTCGTTCAGCTCGTTGACGCCGTACTGCTGGAAATTTGGTGTCGAAACGGGGCTGGTGCCCTTGAAGGTGTAGGGGTTGAGCGTGTCGAAGGTACCGAATGCCATGGCCCGCAAGGTTCCGCCTTTAGGCGCCTGCGGATTGACCCAGTCGAAATGGGTGAACGTGGCCGGGTACTTGAGCGTGCCGAACTGCGCATACCCGTGGCTTTCGGTCACGGTCGCGACTGCGGGGAAGCTCAAGGCCAGGCTCAGTGACAGGAGGAGGGGTCTTATCAAGTCTGGAATCCGGTCAAGGCGGCGTTGGGCTTGGTCCGGCGTACAGTAACAGCTTGTCTGGAATGGAAAAAGGGTATGGCGGGGGCGGTTGTGGAAGCGGGCTGGCCCGCGAAAAGTACACCGCGGTGCATGGCGCCGGCTCGCCGCTCTGACAAGCCCGCGCCTACGCAGTCAGCGCGTCAGGTAGACGGTGAGTGTCTGGCCGGGCTTGAGTGCCTGGCCGCTGCGCGGGTTCCAGCGCTTGAGGTGTTTCATCTCGACATTGAACCGTTTGGCCACCAGATAGTACGAGTCGCCCTTGCGTACCTTGTACTGGGTGGAGCGCTGCTTGGCTGCCGCGACGCGGTTGGCTGAGGCGCTCGGCGCGTTACCGCCACGCAGGGCCAGAACCTGGCCGACTTTCAGGTTGCTGCCCGACAGGCGATTCCAGCGCTGGATGTCCTTGACCGACACACGGTTGGCCTTGGCGATGGCGCCCAGGTTGTCGCCGCGCTTGACTCGGTAACTGCTGGTTGCGGCCGGTGCCTTGGCCTCGGCGAGGGCGGCCTGGAACACGGCCTTGTTCGGTTGCAGGCTGACCAGTTGCTCAGGCTTGAGGTTGGACAGGCTGCTGGTCAGCAGTTGCGCCTTGGCGGTAGGAACGAGCAGTTGCTGCGGGCCATCGACCGTCATGCGTTTCTTGAACGCGGGGTTGAGCTGGATCAGTTCGTCTTCGTCGATATTGGCGAAGGCGGCGACGCGGGTCAGGTCGAGGCGCTCGTTGATGGCGACGGCTTCGAAGTAGGGCTCGTTGGCGATGGGGCTGAGGTTGACGCCATAGGCCTGTGGTGTCAGGACCACCTGCGACAGCGCCAGCAGCTTGGGCACGTAGTCGCGGGTCTCCTGAGGCAGCGGCAGGTTCCAGTAGTCGGTGGGCAGGCCGAGGCGCTCGTTGCGCTCGATCGCCCGGCTGACGGTGCCTTCACCAGCGTTGTAGGCGGCCAGGGCCAGCAGCCAGTCGCCATTGAACATGTCGTGCAGGCGGGTCAGGTAGTCCAGCGCGGCGTTGGTGGACGCGGTGATGTCGCGACGACCGTCGTAGAAGTTGGTCTGGCGCAGGTTGAAGTGGCGCCCGGTGGACGGGATGAATTGCCACATGCCTGCCGCATGGGCGCGGGAGTAGGCCATCGGGTTGTAGGCGCTTTCAATGGCCGGCAGCAGCGCCAGCTCAAGAGGCATGTCGCGTTCTTCGAGGCGCTCGACGATGTAGTGCAGGTAGAGGCTGCCACGCTCGCCGGCGTTCTCGAGGAAGCTCGGGTTGCTGGCGAACCACAGGCGCTGTTGCTCGATACGCGGGTTGACGTCGATGCTGTCTTGCAGGGCGAAGCCCTGGCGCATGCGCTCCCAGACATCCTCGGGCGCTTTTTGCTCGGCCGGCTTGATCATCAGCGGCGCTGGTTTGTGCTTGATCCGGGCCTGGTAGTTGTGTGCGCGAACGCTGTCGGATTCGTCGACCTGACGGGTGCTCTGGCAGCCCACGAGGGTGGCGGCCAAAGCGAGTGCGCTGACTTGGGCCAGGCGCGTCAGGGCGGCGGAATGAGCGGTGCGGCGGCTACGGGAAGACATCGGCGGACACGGTTTTCCGGGCAAAAAATTTCGGCGATTCTAGAAACCGCATCCAGTCGGGTCAACCTTGGATGTCATGCTGCGATATATCGTGAGGTTATCAGAAGCCGTCTTTCCAAGACCTCAAGGCAGCAAAAACAGCGGGTTGGGATTCGTTTGAATGTCCCTTCCATTCGTCTGCTTTTTGTTTAACGGATGTTTCAGTTGTGCGAAGAAACGGATTGGTCAAGCGCTCCAGCCCGATGGTCGAGGGCAGGGTGATGCGATTGTCGGCGCGCAGGCGGGTAACCGCTTCGAAGCGTTGGATAACATGCGGGTTATCCGGCTCCACAGCCTTGGCAAAGCGCAGGTTGCTCAGGGTGTATTCGTGGGCGCAGTAGACGGCGGTGGCTTCGGGTAGCGCGGCCAGGCGCTGCAGGGCCGGTTGCATCTGTTCGGGTGTGCCTTCGAACATTCGCCCGCAACCGGCGGCGAACAGGGTGTCGCCGCTGAACAGCAGCGGGGTCGGTGTTTTTGCACTGTAATAAGCAATATGGCCGAGGGTGTGGCCAGGTACGGCAAGCACCTCGAAGGTCACGCCCAGCGCCGTCACGGTGTCGCCGTCGTCCAGCGCCACGTCGCGGCTCGGAATGCGTTCGTTGGCCGGGCCGTAGACCTTGGCACCGGTCGCCTGCTTGAGTTGTTCCACACCGCCGACATGGTCGTTGTGGTGGTGGGTGATGAGGATGTCGGTGAGCGTCCAGTCGGTGTGTGCCTGCAGCCACTGCAGCACCGGTTTGGCGTCGCCGGGGTCGACCACCGCGCACTGGCGTTTGGCAGTATCCTGTAACAACCAGATGTAGTTGTCGGAGAAAGCGGGAAGGGCATCGATCTGTATCATGGCGCGGATCCGAATCATCTGGCGTGGGACATGAAGGCATCTTAGCTGTGATGGCGTGGCCGAAGAAACCTTCGAGGGAGAATGCAATGACCGACCAAGCCTTTGCCCAGGCCGACCCCGAGTGGGTGGAGCTGATCAGCCTGGCCCGTGACTGGTTCGCCGGGCCCATCGGGCAACTGATGCTCAAGGAGGAAGAAAAACTGCTCGAGGATGAGCTGGGCCGCTTCTTCGGCGGTTTTCTCGTGCACTATGGGCCGAGCGCCGATACACCGCCCAGCGCGCCGCAGGTGCAACGCACGGTGCGCCTCGGCGCGCCATTGCCGGGTGTGGAGGTCGTCTGCGAGGAACAGGCCTGGCCGTTGTCCGAGCATGCGGCTGATGTGGTGGTGCTGCAGCATGGCCTGGATTTCAGCCTCTCGCCCCACGGTCTGTTGCGCCAGGCTGCCAGCGCGGTGCGTCCGGGCGGGCACCTGTTGATCGTTGGCATCAATCCCTGGAGCGCCTGGGGGGCGCGGCACTTTTTCGGCCGCGGAGCGCTGCGCAAGGCGCGCTGCATCTCGCCATCGCGAGTCGGCGATTGGCTCAACCTGCTGGGCTTCGCGCTGGAGAAACGCCGCTTCGGGTGCTATCGTCCGCCGCTTTCCTCCCCGGTCTGGCAACAGCGCCTGGCGGGGTGGGAGCGGATGGCCGGGGGATGGCAGACCGCGGGCGGGGGTGTTTACCTGCTGGTGGCGCGCAAGATGGTGGTTGGCCTGCGACCGCTGCCCATGGAGCGCCGGGAGCCGATGGGCAAGCTTTTGCCCCTGCCGCTGGCCAAGGTCAATCGTCGTCACAGCGAGCCCTGACCGCGCCGTCCATGGTCGATAACCTGCAAGCGAACGAAGGCGGTACATGAGCGATAGCGTCGAGATCTACACCGATGGTGCCTGCAAGGGCAACCCTGGCCTGGGTGGCTGGGGCGCCCTGATCGTCTACAAGGGCGTCGAGAAGGAGCTGTGGGGCGGCGAGCGCGACACCACCAACAACCGCATGGAGCTCATGGCTGCGATCTGCGCGCTGATGGCGCTCAAGCGCGAATGCGAAGTGGTGCTGACCACCGACTCGCAATATGTGATGAAGGGCATCACCGAGTGGATGGCCAACTGGAAGAAACGCGGCTGGAAGACCGCTGCCAAAGAGCCGGTGAAGAATGCCGACCTCTGGCAGTTGCTCGATGAGCAGGTCAACCGGCACAAGGTGACCTGGAAGTGGGTGCGAGGACATATCGGCCATCCGGGTAACGAGCGGGCCGACATGCTGGCCAACCGCGGGGTGGATGAGCTTCGCGCCAAGCGTTGAGGCACCTGCAAAGCCAGTGGCCTGTTTGATGTATACTCGCCCCCTTTCCCAGAAGTCGCTTGGAGCCCCCGCGTGGAGCAGCAGAACACCCGACTGATCGTCCTCGATACCGAAACCACTGGTATGCCGGTCAGCGAAGGCCACCGGATCATCGAGATCGGTTGCGTCGAGGTCATCGGCCGGCGCCTGACCGGGCGCAACTTCCACGTCTACCTGCAGCCAGACCGCGAGAGTGACGAGGGCGCCATTGGCGTTCACGGCATCACCGACGCGTTCCTGGTCGGCAAGCCGCGTTTCGCCGATGTGGCCGAAGAGTTCTTCGAGTACATCCAGGGCGCGCAACTGGTCATCCACAACGCAGCGTTCGACGTTGGTTTCATCAACAACGAATTTGCCTTGATGGGCCGGCAAGACCGCGCCGACATCTCCCAGCACTGCACCATCCTCGACACTCTGATGATGGCGCGCTCGCGCCATCCGGGCCAGCGCAACAGCCTCGATGCGCTGTGCAAACGCTACGGCATCGACAACTCCGGCCGCGACCTGCACGGCGCGCTGCTCGACTCGGAACTGCTTGCCGACGTCTATCTGGCGATGACCGGTGGCCAGACCAGCCTGTCGCTGGCCGGGCAGGGCGCTGAAGACAACGAAGGGCAGGGTGGCAATGGTAGCGAGATCCGCCGTATCGTCGGGCGTCAGCCGGGGCGTGTGATCATGGCCAGCGAAGAGGAGCTCGAGGCACATGCCGAGCGTCTGGCGGCGATCGCCAAGTCGGCGGGGGCACCGGCAATGTGGCAGGCACTGACCGAAACGCCAGCAGGCTGACATCGCCCATACAGTTGCCCTGAGGCTCGACTACCCTGAAATGGACACGCGTCCTTCGGAGGTAGCGGCCTGATGTACAAGGACCTCAAGTTCCCCATCCTCATCGTCCACCGTGCGATCAAGGCCGACAGCGTCGCCGGTGAGCGCATACGGGGTATCGCCGAGGAGCTCAAGCAGGATGGCTTCGCCATCCTCGCCGCCGCCGACCATGCCGAAGCGCGTCTGGTCGCCGCCACTCACCACGGCCTGGCCTGCATGCTGATCGCCGCCGAAGGCGTCGGTGACAATATCCATCTGCTGCAGAACATGGCCGAACTGATCCACCTGGCGCGGCTGCGTGCACCGGCTCTGCCGATCTTTGCCCTGGGTGAGCAGGTTACCCTGGAAAATGCCCCTGCCGAGGCGATGAGCGAGCTGAACCAGTTGCGTGGCATCCTCTACCTGTTCGAAGACACTGTGCCCTTCCTGGCCCGGCAGGTGGCGAGGGCTGCGCACAATTATCTCGACGGCCTGCTGCCTCCCTTCTTCAAGGCGTTGGTGCAACACACTGCGCAATCGAACTATTCCTGGCACACGCCTGGCCACGGTGGTGGCGTGGCATATCGCAAGAGCCCGGTGGGTCAGGCCTTTCACCAGTTCTTCGGCGAAAACACCCTGCGCTCGGACCTCTCGGTCTCGGTGCCGGAGCTGGGGTCTTTGCTCGATCACACCGGGCCGCTGGCCGAGGCCGAGGCCAGGGCTGCGCGCAATTTTGGTGCCGATCATACGTTCTTCGTCATCAATGGCACCTCGACCGCCAACAAGATCGTCTGGCATGCCATGGTCGCGCGTGATGACCTGGTGCTGGTGGACCGCAACTGCCACAAGTCGGTGGTGCATGCGATCATCATGACCGGGGCCATCCCGTTGTACTTGTGTCCGGAGCGTAACGAACTGGGCATCATCGGGCCGATCCCGCTCGGCGAGTTCAGCCGCGAGTCGATCGAGGCCAAGATCCAGGCCAATCCCCTGACCCGTGGTCGCGAGCCGCGCATTCGCCTAGCGGTGGTGACCAACTCCACCTATGACGGTCTGTGCTACCACGCCGGCCAGATCAAGCAGGCCCTGGGCGCGAGTGTCGAGATACTGCATTTCGACGAGGCCTGGTTTGCCTACGCCGCGTTCCACGACTTCTTCAGTGGGCGTTATGCCATGGGCACCGCCCGCGAGGTCGACAGCCCGCTGTTGTTCAGCACTCACTCTACCCACAAGCTACTGGCTGCCTTCAGCCAGGCCTCGATGATCCATGTGAAGGATGGCGCCCTTCGCCAGCTTGATCGCGATCGCTTCAACGAGGCGTTCATGATGCATATATCGACCTCGCCTCAGTACAGCATCCTGGCATCGCTCGATGTTGCCTCGACCATGATGGAAGGCCCGGCCGGGCGATCACTGCTGCAGGAGATGTTCGACGAGGCCCTGAGCTTTCGTCGTGCGCTGGCCAACCTGCGTGCGCACATCGCGACCGATGACTGGTGGTTCACCATCTGGCAGCCACCGACGGCCGAAGGTATCCAGCGTCTGGCCGCGCAGGACTGGCTGCTGGAGCCCGGCGCCCAGTGGCACGGTTTTGGCGAGGTGGCGCACGACTACGTGCTGCTCGATCCGCTCAAGGTGACCCTGGTGATGCCGGGGCTGACCGCCGAGGGCGTGCTCGGCGAGCATGGGATTCCAGCGGCGGTGGTGAGCAAGTTCCTCTGGGAACGTGGATTGGTGGTAGAGAAGACCGGGCTGTACAGTTTCCTGGTGCTGTTCTCCATGGGGATCACCAAGGGCAAGTGGAGCACACTGCTGACCGAGTTGCTCGAGTTCAAGCGCCACTATGATGCCAATACCGTCCTGCAGCTGTGCCTGCCCAGCGTTGTGGCCGTCGCACCGTTGCGTTATCAGGGGCTGGGCCTGCGCGATCTGTGCGAGCAATTGCACGACTGCTACCGTGCCAACGCTACGGCCAAACAGCTCAAACGCCTGTTCACACGCTTGCCGGAAGTGGCCATGAGCCCAGGGCAGGCTTACGACCGAATGGTGAAGGGGGAGGTCGAGGCGGTGCCGATCGAGCAACTGCTCGGGCGTATCTCAGCGGTGATGCTGGTGCCTTACCCGCCAGGTATTCCGTTGATCATGCCGGGCGAACGCTTCACCGAGGCGACCCGTTCGATCCTCGACTACCTGGCCTTCGCTCGAGCCTTCGACAGGGGCTTTCCCGGTTTCGTTGCCGATGTCCATGGCCTGCAGCATGAAGGCGATGGGCCTTACACGGTGGATTGCGTCACGGAATGCGAATGATCTCGACGCCGCTCTGGGCCAGTTCGAAGCGGTCTTCACCCAGGTAATTGACCCGGTCGCCGATGGCCAGGCGATAGGTGGTGATCGGCGCGCCAAGGGTGCTGCCGTCCGCCTGCAAGGTCGACTCCTGGAACTCATGCACCGGATAGATGCGGCCTTCGGCGTCGCGGGCGTGGAATTGGCCGACCAGTACTGCTGCCATGTAGGTTGAAACCTCTGAAATATGGAGAAATATCTGCAGTCATAGACCAGCGAAGGGGGCGGGAAGTTTTCTTGTTACGGAAAAAAACCTCGAGGGTGAAGCAGGGTCATCTATAACTACACAGTTCCCCTTCCCCAGCAGAGGATGCAAATCGCCATGAGCCAGGTCTATTCGGTAGCGGTCGTTGTCGGCAGCTTGCGCAAGGACTCCTACAACCGCAAGGTGGCTCGCGCCCTTTCGGAGCTGGCGCCGTCCAGCCTTGCGTTGAAAATCATCGAGATCGGTGATCTGCCGTTGTACAACGAGGACGTCGAGGCCGCGGGTGTACCGGCGCCTTGGCAGCGTTTTCGCGACGAGATCCGCCGCAGCGATGCGGTGCTGTTCGTCACTCCGGAGTACAACCGCTCGGTACCGGGGGCATTGAAGAACGCCATCGATGTTGGCTCGCGACCTTACGGGCAGAGTGCCTGGGGCGGCAAGCCGACGGCGGTGGCCAGTGTCTCGCCGGGGGCGATCGGTGGCTTTGGTGCCAACCATGCGCTGCGCCAATCGCTGGTCTTTCTCGACATGCCCTGCATGCAGATGCCCGAAGCCTACATCGGAGGCGCGGCGACACTGTTCGACGAGTCGGGCAAGCTCAGTGACAAGACTCGGCCGTTCCTGCAGGCATTCATTGATCGGTTTGCCGCGTGGGTGAAACTCAATAGGGCGGTGTGATAGCGCTCGCTGTCCTTTTCGCGGGCAATTCGCAGCGGCTCGCCGCCGCGAATTGCCTGCCAATGAGTCACCGCCAGGCCATCAGACCCCCTGCGGCATCTCCCCCTTGGCCAGTCGCCGATTGATATCGGCAACCACCTCCGGCAGCTCATTGATGGTGTCGATCAAGTAATGCGGTCGCGAGCCCTCGAACAGCGCATGAATCCGCTTGCGTTCCTGCTCCAGTCTTTCGGTACCCAGCGCCTGGTATTGCTCCCAGGTCAGCCCCAGGGCATTGCCCGAGCACACCAGCGCCACGGTCCACATCCCGGCACGACGACCTTCCAGTATGCCCGGCACGGTGTCGTCCACCTTCACGCATGCGGCGACATCGTCGATTCCCAGGGCAATGACGTTGGCCAGGGCCTGGGCCGGCCATGGGCGACCATTGGGCGTTTCGTCGGTGGCCACCACGTGGTCGGCGACATAGCCATTGCGCGCAGCCAGCGCTACCACCTTGTCCATCACCACTTTCGGGTAGCCCGAGCACGAGCCGATCTTCAGGCCATCCTTGCGCAGCCCGGTGAGGGTCTCCAGTGCACCTGGAATCAACGCGGAATGCACGGCGATCTTCTCGATCTGCAACGGCATGAAGCGTTCGTAGATGGCCGTGACGTCGTTGTCGGTCGGGGTACGGCCAAACACCTTGCGGTACCGCTCGGCGATTTCCGGCACATCGCACAGGGTGCGGATATGGTCCCATTTGCCCATGCCCATCGGGCCGCGGGCCTCCTCGATGGACACCGCGACATCGAACTCGGCAAAAGCTTCGACGAAGATCTGGGTCGGGGCGAAGGAGCCGAAGTCGACGACGGTACCGGCCCAGTCGAGGATGGCGGCTTGCAGCTGGGTGGGGTTGCTGTAGTTCATGTGCGCGATTTCCATCAATGGGGTGGGCAAAGGGTTCAGATATCCAGCACTTCCATTTCCCGCAGCACCTGGGCCACGGCATCGACGGCGGCCTGCATGCCCGCCGAACCGACCACGCCGATGCAGCCGACGCGGAAGGTTTCGACCTGTGTCAGCTTGCCGGGATAGAGAATGAAACCCTTGGCCTTGACCCGCTCGTAGAAGTCCTTGAACTGGTAGCGGGCGTCCGTGGGGGCGTGGAAGGTGACGATGATCGGCGCCTGGATGTCGGTGGGTAGGAAGCTGCGCAGGCCGATTCTGGCCATGCCGTCGAGCAGGGTCCGGCAGTTGTTGGCGTAGCGTTGGTGCCGCGCTGGCAGACCGCCTTCTTCAGCGTACTGTTGCAGTGCTTCGTGCAGTGCCGCGACCACGTGGGTAGGCGGGGTGAAGCGCCACTGGCCAGTCTTGGCCATGTAGGTGTGCTGGTCGTGAAGGTCCATGGCCAGTGAGTGGGCGTTGCCTTCGGCAGCGGCCAGGGCATTTTTCTCGGCGAACACGAAGCCCATCCCAGGCACACCTTCCAGGCATTTGCCGGAGGCGGCGATCAGGGCTTCGAACGGCACCTCACGCGCATCGATGGGCAGGGCGCCGAACGAACTCATGGCATCGATGATCAAGCGCCTGCCGTGGTTCTTGACGACCTGGGCGATTTGGGTGAGCGGGTTGAGAATACCGGTGCTGGTTTCACAGTGGATCAGTGCGACGTGGGTCACGGCCGGGTCGGCGGCGAGCAGGCGGTCGACATCGGCGGCGGTGGTCGGTTGGTCCTCGGCGGTTTCGAAGGTGCTGTAATTACGGCCCAGCACCTTGCAGATCTTTGCCAGGCGCTGGCCGTACGCACCGTTGATCAGCACCAGGACCTTGCCATCACGCGGCACGAGGGTGCCGATGGCCGCTTCCACGGCGAAGGTGCCGCTGCCTTGCAGGGGCACGCAGTGGTGGCTGGCGCTGGCGTCGAGAATCGCCAGCAATTGTTCGCAGACGCTGGCGGTCAGCTGATTGAAGTCACGATCCCATGAGCCCCAGTCCACCAGCATGGCCTGGCGGGTGCGGATCGAAGTGGTCAGTGGGCCGGGGGTCAGCAGAATCGGGGCGCTGGTCATTGCGGGACTTCCTCGGGGGCAGTGGGCAGAAACGACGGGGCTAGGTTGCAATTCGCCCATTCATCAATCAAATTGTTTGTCGTTATGCCAGCCATAAGTCAGGCCGATAAATGAACCTCTTTCAACTCCGTGCCTTCGATGCCGTCGCCCGCGAGGGCAGCTTCACCCGTGCCGCGGCGCGCCTGTTCATCAGCCAGCCAGCAGTGACCGGACACGTCAAGGCGCTCGAGGAGCATTACCAGATCACCCTGCTGCGCCGCACTGCCCGGCGTGTCGAGCTGACCGAGGAGGGCACGCGCCTGGCGGCTATTACCCGGGCGATGTTCGGGCTGGCCGAAGAGGCCCAGGCGATGCTCGAAGCGAATCGTCAGCTGCTGACCGGGCGTCTGGAGGTCGCAGCAGACGGACCGCACCGGGTCATGCCGATGCTGGCGCTGCTGCGCGCGCGCTACCCTGGCATCACCGTCAACCTGCGCCTGGGCAATGCCCAGGAGACCCTGGCGGCGCTGCTGTCCGAGCACGCCGATGTGGCGGTGCTGACCGAGGTGGAACCGCGCAAGGGCCTGTATCTGCAGAGTTTGGGCGAGTCGCACCTGTGCGCCTTGTTGCCGGTCGGTCACCCGTGGGCCGCCGAGCCTGGGGAGCTGGCGCTGAGGGCTCTGGACAAGCAGGTCATGGTGCTGCGTGAGCCCAGCTCGATCACCCGGCAGACCTTCGACCGGGCCTGCGCTGCGGTCCATGTGCAACCCCGAGTGGTGTTGGAGCTGGACAGTCGCGAGGCGGTAACCGAAGCGGTGGCCGCGCAGCTTGGCATCGGGATCGTCTCTTCGGCGGAGGTAGCGCATGATCCACGGGTAGTGGCGCGCCCCATGGCGGGCGCAGGGCTGCTCAACCGGCACATGATCGGCTGCCTGGAGCGGCGTCGCCCGTTGCGCTTGATCCAGGCCTTCCTGGGGTTGGCCGGTATGTCCGAAGAGGACGGGAGCAGTTCCGGCTGTGCCTCGCTGGGGTGATTGGCAAGAGTAGTCCTGGTTATCTTCCAGGAGCCTCCTATGCCCACCCTCAGACTCGATCACACTGACAGCTTCATCGTGGACAACCTGCCTGTCTGGCTGCATGCCGCTTCGGCCGAGCAAATCACGAGCTTGCGACGCCGATTCGACGAGCACCGTGCGGTGGAAGCACGCCTTCAGGCCGCGTTCAAGGCCCTGAAGGCTCCCCAAGACTTCGCCGGCAGCCTCCTGAATACGGCAATGGAAAACACGCTGAAGGTCCGGTTGGACTTGCGTAATGGCTTGTGGCGCCAGCGGTGGGACAATTACAGCCTTTTAGGTGGAGAGACGCTGGTCAATCATTTCACCTTTGAACCTGCGATGAACCACCTGATGCAGAACTTCGTATCGGGGCTTAACTTTGACCACCGCACTGGTCTGATCAAGGCCGGACCCCATGCGTCTCTGACCAGCGAGAAGCTGCTCGTGGATACCGCCCGGTTGGCACAGGTGTGTCGCCAAGTTGATGCTGGCGCGCATTACCAAACGCATCTTGAGCAGGTACTGGATGATTCGGTCAGCGCATTGCTGGCCGAGGAGAAAGCCAGGCGCCTGGCGCTGGCGGCTCAGCTTGCGGTTGTGCAGGGTCGCATCGAGGCGGCCGAGCTGGCGGCGCTGGAGCCCCTCCTGGGAAGCGTGTCGACAGTGAATCCGACACTCCCGAGTGTGCAGGTCAAGCACCTTTATCTGCTGGGTCATGCGGTATTGGGCGCCTTGCTCATAGAGCTGTCGGAGCATGCGAATGCATCGGGACCTTCCGACAGCGCGGGCATATTGCTTTTTCTGCCTCATCGACCACTGCAGCGATTTGCCGACTTGAACGGCGTCGCTACTCATCTGGTCACGATGCTCGCGACCCCGCACGAGCATGAAGCCTTGCTCGCGCTGATTGCCCTCGACAGTCGCGTCGCTTTTCAGGCCATGTTGAAAAAGCGCCTGAGCGATGCGGCGCCTGACCTGGAGGTCCTCGGCAGGGTCTGCGGCAAAGCCCTGTTCGCCGAGCTCGCCGAGTTGCAGGTGAAGCAGATCAAGGATGATGCCCGTTATCTGCTGGTGCCAGTGGCGGACGTCGATGACAAGGTCAAGTGGCAACGGTTGCTGACACTGGAGTCCGTCGGCATGAATTTGCTACAGGCGGCATCGCTGTTTGTGCCAGGGCTGGGTCAGTTGTTTCTCGCGGCAACGGTGGTGCAGGTGCTTGACGAGGTCTACGAAGGCGCTGTCGACTGGTCACGCGGTCATCAACACGAAGCCTTGGAACACATGCTTGGCGTCGCCGAACTGGTTGCTGTCAATGCGTTGGGGGCTGCTGGTGGGGCGGCGGTAGCCCGAGGTTTCCAACGTAGCGGTTTCGTGCAGGAATTGGCTCCTGTCGAGCAACGGCCAGGCACAGGACGATTGTGGGCCCATGAGCTGGCACCTTACCGCGCCAGGAATGTGCCGCAGCACGCGCAACGTGGCCCCGATGGCCTGTACCGACATGGCGGCGAGCGTTGGTGGTTGCATCAAGGCCACCTTCACGGCGTTCGTCGTGATATCGCTGCAGCTCAATGGCGGCTGCAACGAGGCGACGGCAAGTCGGGCTTTGCTCCAGCGTTGCAATGGAACGGTGAATACGGTTGGCGCCTGGCCTGGCAGCGCCCGCAGGAATGGCAGGGCGAGTCGTCTTTGCTCGGACACTTGTGGCCGCTGGCCTCCGAACTCGATGAGCAGCGAATCAAGTCGATTTTGTCGATCGCCGATATTGACCACTCGACCTTGCGCCGCCTCGTCGCCGAGCAACGAGCGCTTCCTGCCGGGCTGCGTGACACCCTCAACCGGTTCGCCGCTGATGGAAGAATCGATCAGTTCTTTCTCGCGTTGCATCATAGCCCGCAAACTGCTGAGGTGGACTTGATGCGTTTTTGCAGCAATCGCCTCAAGCTTGAGCAAATGACGTCTCAGGCTCGTGTACAAGCCATGCTTGATGACGCTGCCGTGTTGCGTGAGGAGCTCATGGCACATTTGACCGAGCAGGCGGGCGGACGCACGGACACTGCCTTGATACAGCGTGATTTCCCCGGCTTGCCTGATGTGTATGCCGCCGATCTGCTTGACCGTGTAAGCCCCGTCCAGCAACAGCGCTTGCGAAGCAGCGGACGTTTGGACCTGGCATTGGCGGAACGCGCGCGGCTGGCGTTGCACGAGGCGTGGATTTGCCGATTGTTGCAAGGGTTGTACCTCAACAACGCCTACCACCAAGAGCTGCCGAGACTGATATTCGCGTTGCTGCGCAGGGAGCCGGCCTGGCCCCGCGAAATCAACTTCGAGGTACGCCAAGGCGCTGTCGACGGACGGCTCATCACAAGCCTGTACCCGGCTGATACAGGGGGCAAGCCCAAGGTACTGGTATGGCTCGCAGGGCAGATGCACGTGTTCGAGGATGGCACGCGTCTGCTCGTCGAAACCGAGGGCGCGGGTGGGCTGTTGGAGTGCTTGTGGCATTTTCTGCCCGAGGCAGACCGCCAGCGGCTGGGATGGACAGGCCAGGCAGCCATCGAAGCAATGCGTGCCGACCTCCGGCGCCGTCTACCCAACAGCCGGACCCAGGTACTCGAACTGCTGAATGTGCATCCGCCCAAGCCGACGTTCCGCCCACCGGTCCGTCTTCCGGACAGGCGTTTCGGCTATTTGATGAGTGGCCGTGGCGGGCGCGGCAGTCATGTGGCGGAACGCACGCTGGAGGATCGGGTGCGCAGCCTCTATCCAGGGTTCAGCGAAAGGCAGCTGGAGATCTATCTTCAGGTTCTCGATGAGCAGCCTGGATCTTCCTTCACAGCCTTGCTCGCGCAGGAGCAAATCTATGCGCAACTTGACCGTGACCTGCAGAGCTGGGCCGAGGATGAAGACGGTGCAGCGACGCGTCGACAGCGACGTCAGGTGGCCGATGAAATCCGTCGCTGCTGGCGTTTTCAAGGATTGGCAGGCAGGGCGCATAGCAACGGCGACCCTGGTATGGTGCTGGTACTGTCCGGTCTGGATGCGGCCGAGTTGCCGGATCTCTCCGGGCATGAGGGGTTCAGTCACGTCAGTGAGATGACCCTGTCGCACATGCAACTGGGCGATCTTCCCACGGGCTTTCTACAGCCATTTGGCAGTTTGCTGACCCTGAATCTGGACAGTAACAGGTTCACCGTAGTCCCCCAGGCGCTTTCTACATTGCCGCACCTACGCGAGCTGACGCTTTCGCGAAACGAGCTCCACATCGATGCTGCAGGCCTTGCCTTACTCGGGCAGATGCGCCAACTGTGTGTGCTGAACTTGAGCGAAAACCCGCTCGGGATGTTCGGGCTGGCGCTGGATCGGATGCCGCGTCTGCGCCAGTTGGGTCTGCGCAATGTTGGCCTGACCGAGGTCCCGCGACATCTGGAACTGGGGGTCTCCCTGGACTATGTCGATCTGCGCGACAACCGCATCACCGCCTTGCCGCTGAGCCTGCGCAACCGGACTAGGCAGTGGCGGCGAAGGCTCGCGCTGGTGGGGAATCCGCTACCCGAGCAGTACCGTGACCAGTGGATCGACCCGAGCTGGACGTCTGAGAGCGAGGCCGAGAGCGACGTACACAATGGCACGCGCTGGCTGGAGCGGCTCGACGATGCGTCCCGGGTCACCCGCGCCGCGCAATGGGACCGCCTGCAGGCGGAACCGGGAAGCGCCGATTTCTTTGGCTTGATTCACGCACTGGCGGACACCAGCGATTTTCGCTTGGCGCGGGCGCACCTGGAGGCCAGGGTATGGGCCATGTTCGACATGGTCGAACGGAATACGGCTGTGCGTGAACAGTTGTTTGCGCTTGCGAGTGAGCCACGCACCTGCGTGGACAGTGTGATTTCGACCTTCGGCCTGCTGGAAGTCAAGATGCTCAGTACTGCCGTCGAGAGCGGCTCAGCGGACGAGGTCGAGACGCAATTGCTGGACCTGGCACGGAGGTTCTTCCGTCTCGACCAAGTGGAAGCCTACGCCCGAGAGGACGTCAGGCAGCGCCGCGCCGGTGGGCGAGGCGTCGATGAGGTGGAGGTAAGCCTGGCCTACAGGGTAGGGTTGGCGCAACCCCTCGACTTGCCAGGCCAACCGCGTACGATGCAGTTCGAGACCATCGCCGGGGTGAGTCGGCAAGATCTGCAGGCGGCGCAGGCCGCCGTGCTCGAGGCAGAGGCCAGTGATGCGCTGGCGGTTGACATCAGCCAAAGAAGCTTTTGGCTTGATCGTTTGCAAAGATCGCACGAAGCAGCCTTCGGGTTGATACGCGAACCGTTCGTGACGCGAATGGAGGCTGTGTATGCTCGTCGTCACAGCCTCACGGATGCCGAGTACGACGCTCAGGGCAGAGCGATCGTTGCGGAGTGTGAGTCGGCAGTAGGTGCCAAGGCACTCGAGCTGACCCGCCAGGCACTGGCACGTCAGACCGAGTGAGGCTCAGCAGACCCGGTACATGAATTGTTCAGGAGCTGGCCTTTTTTCGTCATGGCCCTAAGATGGCCTGCATTGGGCAATCTGGATAGCCGATGAGCGAGAAAGATACGATTTCCATGCAATTGGTGCGCGAAGCGCTGCTGCAGACCTGCCCGCAGGGCAAGGCTGACGCAGCGCTGCTGCGGCGTGCGGGAATCGATGAACGCAGCTTCGAGCAAGCTGATGCGCGCGTTGGTGCCGATGCCTACGCGCGTCTCTGGCGCTTGCTGGCACGTCGATGTAACGACGAATTCTTCGCGATGGACCCGCGCGGTCTGCGTAGCGGCAGCCTCTCGTTCATGTGCCAGGCAAGCATGGCGCAGCCCACGCTTGGCGCAGGGTTGGAGACTGCGCTGGGGTTTCTCTCGTTGATGCTCGAAGACCTGCAACCCGGGCTGGTGCGCCAGCAGAGCCTGGCCGAGATCACTATCAACGAACCGCGCGATGAGCCCCGGCGTGCCTTCACCTATTTTACGTTCTGGATGATTGTCCATGGCGTTGCCTGCTGGCTGGCGGGCCGACGCATTCCCATCCTCGCCATTGACCTGCGTTGTGCCGAGCCGCCGTTTTGCGACGATTACCGTGTGATGTTCTCCGAGAACCTGCAGTTCGAGCGCCCGCGTACGCGCATGATCATCGCCGCCGATTGTCTTGACCTGCCCCTCAGGCGCACGCCCGAGGAGTTGCAGAAATTTCTCGCCGAGGCTCCGGGCAATATCCTGGTCAAATACCGAGATCCCGACAGCCTCGCCCGACGTGTGCGTCGCATCCTGGGGAAGCTCGACCCCGGCCAGTGGCCCGACGCCGAACGTCTGGCCCGCGACCTGTGCCTGTCGTTATCGACCTTGCGCCGTCGCTTGGCAGAGGAAGGGCAGACCTACCAGGGGCTCAAGGATAGCGTACGCCGACAGCTGGCGATCGACTGGCTGAGCGAGGGATCGCTGGCGATGAGCGATATCGCCGAACGCCTGGGGTTTGCCGACGCCAGTTCGTTCTATCGCGCGTTTCGTAAGTGGTTTGGCTGCAACCCAGGAGGGTATCGGGCCTTCGTACTGGGTGGCTCGCAGGTACAAGGCAAGAATTCCGGCTGAATGCCGAGTGGTGCCTGCACCAAGGTGGTGGTTCCCAACATGAGGTACCTTCGATGACCACCCCTCTGGCGGCACCCAAAGCAGACCTTGTTGATGAGTTCATTGGCGAAAACCTACCCGACTGGCTTAGCAAGGCGCAGCCGGCGCAGATCAAGGCGCTGCGAGACGGCTTCGCAGCTCATCGTCAAACCGAGCAGGGCTTGGCAACAGCCTTGCTGCGCCTGGTGCCTCTGCAAGCGTTTGCCCTGCCATTGCTGCAGCTGACACTGGAACGCGATCTGGGCCTGAAGATCGACCTGCTGTCGGTGTTGTGGCGTGAGCGCTGGACCAAGTTCTCGTTGCCGGGAAACCAGGCGTTCAATACCTACCAGTCTCATCATCCGGCGCTCTACCATCTGCTGCAGAACTTTCCTGACGATGCCGAGTTTGGCGAGGGCACTGGGTTCGTCGCCGAGCAGTCCGATGACCGCAATGCTCCGGCGTTGTTCACTGACGCCAAGGGAGTGGCTAGGGCTTGTAACCGCTTGGATATCGGCAAACGCTATCAGGCCCACCTGGCGGAGGTGTTCGACTCGTCCACCGTTGCGCTGTTGGCCGAAGACAAGCGTCAGCGCTTCGACCTCGCCATCGAAATTGCCGCGTTGAAAAAGTCATTGGTGCGAGCCGACCTTGATCTGCTACGCCTGGTCAGTGCCGGCAAGCCCGCGGTTCACGCCAGCTACGACATCGTCAGGGTGCGGCAATTGGCATTGCTCGGCCACCCGTTGGAGGGGGCCTTGACCGTCGAATTGGCCAACGTCTGGCCGCGTGGGGTGCGGGCGAGCCTGCGCGTCCAGGCAGTCCTGCTGTACCTGCCAGACCAGCCGCTATGCCGATTCGACTCTTGGCATGCATTGCAGGATGCGTTGGTGAAGCGCCTGCAGAACCCCGCGAACCAGGCGAAGCTCATCGAACGCATGGCTCTCAAGGATCGGGCGAGCTGTCTGCAACGGTTGAGTGTCCGCCTGAAAGATGCCAAACCCGATCTGGAGCCGGAGGGCGAAGTACTGGCAGGCAATGTCTTCGTCGCCCTGGCCGACGGGCAGGTAAATAGGCTGCGTAGTGATGCGCGCTATCTTGCGGTTCCCACCCAGGACGCCAATACCGAGCGCAAATGGGCCAAGCTCCGTGCCCTGGAGAGTGTGGGTGAAACATTCGTGCAGTTGGGGGGATTATTAGTCCCGGCACTTAATGCGATGTTGATCGGCGCACAGGTGGTACAAGTACTGGGGGAGGTATTCGAAGGCGTCGATGACTGGGCACGCGGTCACCAGCATGAGGCACTGGAGCACCTGCTCGGAGTGGTCGAAAGCGTCGCGGTCAATGCTGCACTGGCAGGTGCGGGGCATTACGTCGCACGGGCCTTCAGCCGTAGCGCTTTTGTCGATGAGCTGGTGCCGGTGTCTACCCAGCCTGGCACCCACCGCCTCTGGCATGAAGACCTTTCACCTTTTCGCGAGCAGGCCTTGCCCAGCGGGGCGGTGCTGGACGAAAACGGCTTGTACAGCGATGGCGTGAATCACTGGTGGCAGCAGGAGGGGTACTTCCATTCTGTGCATCAGCCCGACAATTCCGATGAATGGCAACTGCGCCGTACCGATGGTCGTGCGGGCTTTGGGCCCATGCTGTTCGGCAATGGCGAGGGCGCCTGGCACCTGGTTTGGCAACGGCCAGGAGAGTGGCAGGGCGCGCGCACCCTGCTGACGCACTTGTGGCCGCGTGCGGCCGAGCTCGACGACCTGGGTATCACTCAGGTTCTACGAATCAGTAGCATGGACGAGGCCGCTTTGCGGGAGCTCGCCGTGGAGCGGCGTCCCCTGCCCGCAGTGCTTCGCGATACGTTGCTGCGCTTCATGGCCAGCGCACGCATCGATAGGTTCTTCAACGCCCTTGAGCAAGACATCACCCATGGCGCGGACTCGTCGTTGTTCGACTACTGCCTGGAGCAACTGGTGGACCCGGCGTTGGACGGAAGTGAACTTGCCGGACAGATTAGCGACGATGCGCCGCGACTACGCCATGCGCTGATGGCGCATTTTTCTACGCCAGAAGTGCCGGAGGGTGTAGACCTGAGTTTGATTCAACGTGACTTTCCCGGATTGCCCGAGGCCTATGCGCTCGACCTGCTGTCCCAGGAGAACGCCGCGCTCGTTGAGCAAATGAACAGCCGTAACCGCATCCCGCTGGCACTCGCCGAGCAGGCGCGCGAAGCCTTGCAGTCGGCACGGATTGCCCGGGCGATCGAGGCACTGGTGCTTGGCAACACTTACAGCAATGATCTGCCTGAACTGGTGTTTGGCCTGCTGCGTCGCCATGCTGGATGGCCTATGCGGATCAACTTCGAGGTGCGTGAGGGCAGTGCTTTCGGTCGTTTGACCAGTCGCCTGTTCCCCTCTTCTACGGCGGGTGAGCTGTGGACACTGGTCTGGGCAGAAGGAGGGGTGCGTGTATACCAGGATGGCCTCGAGGCAGTTGATGCACCTGAGTCGCCCCGCGATCTGTTTGCAAGCCTGCTGGCCTACCTGCCGGGCGAGCACCTTGATCGCCTGGGCTGGTCGGGTGAGGCGGGAGCGACGGCGATGCGCCGGGATCTGCTCAGCTGGTTGCCCGCCGGGCGTGACAAAGTGATCAGTTTGCTGGGGATGAGCGAGATCCGTCCCAGCTTGCGCCCAGGCAGGCGCATGCCTGATGGTCGCTACGGTTACTCCCTCAGCGGTCGTGCCAGTTCCGGCTCCTCGGCGGCGCGGACCTTGCGCGACCGCGTGCGGGCGTTGTATCCGGGGTTCAGCGATGGGCAGGTCGAGACCTATGTCGAACTGCTCGGGAATTCGCCGGGTTCGGCGTTCACCAACCTGCTCAGTGAGGAGCTGGAATTTCGCAGCTTGAATCGCGCCTTGCGAACCTGGGTTCAGGACCCCCCGCTCGCCTCGGCGAGAAGTGCGCGTCAATTGCTGGCCGATGAGTTGTTGCGCAGCTGGCGTATCGAAGGTCCAATCGTACGGGGTGGCAACAACGAGCCAGGCATGCGCCTGAGCTTAATTGGTGTGCCGGTTGGTGCACTGCCGGTCCTGCCAGCAGGCACCAATTTTCGGCATGTCCTGGAGCTGAACCTGATCAATCTGGGGCTTTCGGCATTGCCTGCTGGGTTCCTCAGAAACTTTGGCCATCTGCGCAGCCTCAACCTCAGCAACAATATGTTGTCCGAACTGCCTGGCGAGATGCACCTGCTGACCAGCCTGCGCACACTCAATCTGTCGCGCAACCAACTGCAGATGGATGCCACAGCCTACTCGGCGCTGGAGGGGCTGCAGCGCTTACGTATCCTGAATCTCAGTCGCAATCCGTTGCAGACGTTCAGCTTGTCGTTGCGACCGCTTCAACGTCTTTACGAGCTCGAGCTGCGTATGACTCAATTGAGCGTGTTTCCTGCGGACCTGGTACAGGCCGAACTGCTGGAGTACATCGATCTGCGCGACAACGGTATCAGCGAACTCCCTGACGCGCTGTTGCAAGCGCCTCTCTCTGTGCTTCAGGCGTTGCGACTGGAGGGCAACCCCTTGGCTGGCGATTATGCTGAGCGACTGTCGGGCCATGTGCCTAGCCAGGCCGTGCCTTCGTCCTTCAATGCTCGGGAGTCCTGGCTAGAGCACCTTGAAGAGGGCGAGCGTGAGCGGCGAGCAGCGCAATGGGATCGGCTTTCTGAGGAAGAGGGCAGCGAGGAGCTGTTCGCGTTGCTCGGACGACTGGTGCAGAGCAGCGATTTCCGTCTGGCCCGCACAGATCTCGAGCAGCGTGTCTGGGCGCTGCTGGACGGCATAGAGCTTGATACGCGGTTGCGTGAAGACATCTTCAACTTTGCGGCAAACCCTACCACCTGCGTCGACAGCGTGGCTTCTTGCTTCAGCGCTCTTCAGGTGCGGGCGTTCATTGCCAACGGTTTGCGCGATGTGCCCGCAGCGCAAGCCCAAAGTACCCGACTGATGCTAGGGCGCAGGCTGTTTCGTCTCGACAGGGTCGAGCAGTACGCTCGGGACGATATGGTGCAGCGGGTCGAGAATGGGGCCGGGGTCGATGAGGTCGAGGTGAGCCTGGCCTATCGGGTGGGGTTGGCCCGTGAACTTGACCTTCCAGGCCAGGCACGGAGCCTGCAGTTCGAGACGATTGCTGGCGTGACCCGTGCTGATCTCGACGCCGTGGTGGCACGCGTTCGTGAAGCGGAGGCAGGTGATGAGCTGGCGCAGTTCATCAGCAAACGCGACTTCTGGCTCGACTACTTGCGAGAAACCGAGCCCGCACAGTTTGCGGCCATCGAAGCGCCCTCGGACGAGCAGATGTCGGCACTCGACGAACGAAGGGACGAGCTCGCCGATCTGGAGTACGTGACCGAGGCCAAAGCGTTGAAGCAGTCGCGTGAGGCCGACTTGCAGGCATTGGCGTTGCGCTTGACCCGCGATGCACTGGACGCAGGTCGCTAGGCCGATCAGCCGCAGGCCATGACCGGAGCTCATTCCTCCTGCCATGGCCCGGACGGTCCAGCGAAAGTGCATGACGCGATTTGCGAAAGGAGCCTCTCCCATGACATCTATCCCTCCCTTGACCGTCGGTAAGCCCAGTGTTGCCGATGCAGTCGATGACTTTATCCGCACCGGGTTGCCCGAATGGCTCAAGCGTGCCTCACCTGCCCAGATCAACCGTCTGCGCGATCGCTTCAAGAGCAGCCGGGTCAGCCAGGACAAGGTGCGTGCGGCAACGCTCGACCTGATCCCGCTGCACACCTTCGTACTTGAGCAATTCACAGCTCTGCTCGGCGACCGGTTGCCCAAGGACTGTAAGCTCGATCAGTTGCAGTGGCTGGATGTCAGGCGCGAGTTCGGCCTGGTTCCGGGAGTGCATTGGCCGTTCTATCGACCGGGTTACGTGCGACAGCCAGGGTTGCTGCGACTGATGCAGAACTTTCACGCCGACGACGCCGCGCTCGAGGGCAGTGGGCTTGTGCATCCGGGGGCTGATGTTGTGTTGTCAGGTCCGGCGAACGATCTGGCACGCGACTGCCGCAAGAAAAATGTCGGCAGCCTTTACCAGGCTCAGCTAGCGCAGGTTTTCAGTGCATCGAACTGCGCGCTGCTGGCCGAGGACAAGCGCTCGAGCCTGAGCCTTGTGATCGAGATCGCAGCGCTCAAGGGAGAGATATCGGCGCTTGAGCAGATTGCTTTGCAGGATATCGCCCAAGGTGTGCCCGAGCAGCATGAGACGCTGCTGCGAGGTTATTCCGGCATGCTGACGGTGCTGGGTTGCATTATCACTGATGGCCTGACCATCGCACTGCGGGACGCTGCAGGTGTGAGCAAGGGTGTCATGCTGTACCTGCCCAGTGACCCGCAGCTTGCTCTGCGGCGTTATGACTCGTGGGAAGACCTGAGTGCGGCTATGGTCACCGCGCTCGAGGACAAGGCTTACCTTGAGTTCTTCAGTGGTCTGGTTGCGTTTGAACAGCGGCCGACGTTCCTGCAGACACTGGGCAAACGTCTGGCCGATGCCAGCCCGGATCTACAGATCGAAGGCAGGACAGTGCAGGGCGAGTTGTTCGCGGAGCTGGTGGCGCAGCAGGTGCAGCGGGTGAAGTCCGACGCACGGTACGTGCTGGTCCCGACCGCTGACGCGGATCATGCTGCGACCCAGTCACGCCTGCAGGCGTGGCAGTCGATCGGGCTTGGCTTGGCCAATCTGGCAGGGCTGTTCATTCCTGCGATCGGTGCGATTTTGTTTGGCCAGTTGGTGGAGCAGACGCTCTCGCAGGTGTTCGAAGGGACTGCGGACTGGACCCGTGGTCATCAACATGAAGCCCTTGAACATCTGCTCGGTGTGGCCGAGACCGTTGCGGTCACGGCGGCGCTGGCTGGGGGGGCTGCGGTGGTTGCACGGGGGTTCGCCCGCAGCAGCTATGTTGATGGTCTGAAGCCTGTCGACGTGCAAGGCGTCGGCACGCGTCTTTGGTCAAGCGCGCTGGATACTTATGTTAACGAGCCGCTACAGCCGCGCTTGCAGGATGACGGGCTCTATCGCACTGCCGACTCGCGCTGGTTGCGGGTTGGCAAGCGTTTCTTTGCCGTGCACCAACCGTCGGCTCAAGGTGGCTGGCGCGTGCGTCACCCGCGTCGTGTGGCTGCCTACGGTCCTGCGCTGGAAACCGTCGGCGAGCGTGGCTGGCGGCTGCGCCTGGAGCGACCGCTGGAGTGGTCGGACGAGGCTCGGATGCTGCAGAGCCTATGGCCCCTGGACCCGGCGTTGACCCGCACCGATGCCTTGGCCGTTCTCGACATGGCGGACATCGATGTCGAAGAGTTGCGTGGCTTGCTGGTGGATAGCCGTGAGGTTCCGGCCAACCTGCGCGAGACGTTGCGGCGCTTCGATGCGGACCGACAGGTATCGGCGTTCTTCAAGGCGTTGGCCGAGGACCAGCTACCTGTGGACGATGCACGTATCGAGGCGTGGTGCCTGGCGTTGCCAGGCTTGCACAAGGCGGACAGTGCCGGGCTGCGTGTTGCCTTGCTGGCGCAGGAGCCGGTGCTGCGCCGCGATCTTTTCCAGTATCTGGTTACCGAAAACCCGCCTGCAGACCCGCTGTGTGCGCTGTTGCAGCGTGACTTTCCCGGGTTGCCTGCACGGTATGCCGTGCAGGCAACCGCCCAGGTGTCGAGCCGTCTGCGCACGATCGCCGAGGTTGAATCACGCGTACCGCTGGCAGTGGCGAACGACGCCCGGTCACTGCTGCAACTGGCTCGCTTGAGCCGCGCCTGCGAGTCGCTTTACCTGGATAATGTATACAGCGACGAGGGTGCCGAACTGGTTCTGGCGCTGGCAGCACGGCTACCCGGATGGCCGCAGACGTTGCGCCTGGTGCTGCGTGAAGGAACCCTTGATGGACGGGTGGTCAAGGCCGTCGGACCTGTTGCCGACACTGGTTCGCAAGTCACACTGGTGCATAAAGATTGCCAGTTCCAACGCTATGACCATGGCGGTCTGAAGCAGGGTGAGCCCGCGTTTTCTATGGCACAGGCGCTGGTCGACGCGCTACCGGTCGAGGTACGGACCTCACAGGGGCTCACAGGTACGAATGCAGGTCTGCTGCTGCGTGCGGCGTTGCGTGCGCAACTACCGAGCACACGCAGTGAGCGTGTAAGTCTGCTGGGCTGGACCCCACGTAAATCCTGGTTCAACCCTGGACGGCGCATGGCTGATGGGCGTGTTGGGTATCCGCTCAGTGGACGCGGGCAGCCTGGCTCCTCCTGGCAGCCGCTACTGGACCGTCTGCGCGCGATCTATCCTGATCTTTTACCCGCGCAACTTGAGGCGCGACTGAGTCAGATGCAGCAAGCGCCTGGGTCCCTTTACCGGCGGCTGGCCGAGCTTGAAGGCGATTATGAGCGACTGGAGAGGGCACTCTCGGGTTGGCTCAGCGCCGGGCTTGGCGGCCTTAGCCACGCTGCCCGCGTCCAGGCTGCCGAGCGCATGCGCCAGGCCTGGCGCCTTCAGGACGGGCAGCAGACCCTGGTGATCAGTGGCGTACAACTGCAGACCTTGCCCGAGTTCGTCCACCCGACGACGTTCGCCAACGTTACCACGCTGGTCATCAGCGACACCTCGCTCACTCATGTGCCGACCGACTTCCTGCATTGCTTCAGCGCTTTGAGGGAGCTGAACCTGAGCGGCAATCATCTGCTGGCCTTGCCACGAGGTATCGTTCACCTGGTTGAGCTGCGTCGTCTGCGACTGGCGCGTAACGACATTCGCCTCGATGAAGCAGGTGTCCAGGTGCTGACGGGCCTGCAACATCTGAACGAGCTGGACCTGAGCCACAATCCGTTAGGGGCGTTGATCTTGCGCTTCAATCACCTTCCGCAACTGCGCGAAATCAGTGTGCGCCATTGCCGATTGGGTGCCTGGCCGGACGGTTTGGAGCAGTGCGGATTTCTTGAGCGCGCCGACCTGCGCGACAACCAGATTCCTGTCGTGCCAGCGGCCATCCTGCAGATGCCGAATGTCTTCCGCCGCGGTTTCATGGTCGAAGGCAATCTTTTGTCGAGCGTTGAGCTGCGAGGGCTCTATGCTCTCGACGCGATCCAGGAGCATCTGCACCTACCAGAGCGACTGACCCGGCAGAATGTCGACGTGGTGCGCGCTTCGTGGTTGGACAGCGGCGATTCGGCCTTGTACAACGCGCAGCTGTTCCAATGGGACACGCTGCAGGCGATGCCGGACAGCGATGGGTTCTTCCAGTTGCTGGGGTGGCTGACGCTCACGCAGGACCATGCTCAGGTGCCAGCGGTGCTGTCGACGCGTGTTTGGTCTCTGCTCAATGCCATCAACGCCGACACTGACCTGCGCAACCATCTTTACGCGCTGGCCGACGACAACCTGACCTGCCTGAATGCGGTCAGTGACCGTTTCAGTGATTTGCAGCGCTGCGCCGCGATTGCGCGTGCCGATGCCAACACCTTGCATGAGCGGGGCAGTGAGCTGATCACACTCGGTCAGGGGCTGTTTCGCCTGGACCAGTTGGACGCGTTCGCTCGTGCCGACATCCGTCGCCGGATCGAAGCCGGCGATAGTGTCGACCAGCTTGCAGTGCGCTTGTACTACCGAGTGAGCCTGAGGGAGCGCCTGAGCCTACCGTTCACTTCGCGGTTCATGGACTATGCCTCGGCGGCCGAGGTGACTGACAGCCAGCTTCAGGATGCGCTGGTGGCGGTGAGGGCAGCGGAGTCGATCGAAGCCCTGGGTGAAAGCCTGAGTCGGCAGGCGTTCTGGCGGCGCTATATGCTTGAGCGCCATGATGCGGTCTTCGAGCGCGTCGAAACAGACCATCAGATGCGGTTGGCGGCGCTTCGGGCCAGGGCCGACCAGATTTCGGCCGAGAATCTGGCCCTGGAGATCGAGGCGCTGGAGAGTCGGCGGGACGTCGAGGAACTCGAGATGATACGTGAACTGACCCGGCAAATGCTGATTGGCCGGGAGCGGGGGCTTGGCTGAACGCTCAGGGCGCTGAGGCTACAGTGGCCAAACCGATCATGCCTGATGAGCGCTTTTGCCATTGTCCACAAGCGCTGGCGGCGCGACTATCGTCGGACCTAGGGTTCAACTCCAACAACAAGAAACCAGGAGTCCGACGATGCGTGATTACGCCGAGGCCGCGCGAGCATTCGAATATGACGGGGTTGCCGCAAACGCCTTGCAGGGCAACCTGCAGGCACTCAACGCCTGTGTCGAGTGCTGCGACCGGCATGTCGGCCGCAACCTGCCTGCGCTGATCTGTGAAGACCAGGAAGGTAACGGCGCGCGCTACAGTTTCGAGCAGCTGCAGGCCATGTCGGCTCGCATGGGCAATGTCCTGAAGGATCAGGGCGTGGGGCCTGGGGACCGGGTCGCCGGCCTGATGCCACGTACCGTCGAACTGCTGGTGACGATTCTCGCCACCTGGCGACTGGGGGCGGTATACCAGCCGTTGTTCACCGCGTTCGGCCCCAAGGCCATCGAGCACCGTCTGGAGCAGTCCCAGGCCCGGGTGGTAGTCACTGATCGCAACAACCGCGCCAAGCTGGACGATGTCAGCGGCTGCCCGACGATCATCACGGTCGGTGCTGCGGCGCACGAGCTGGATTTCCAGCAGGCGTTGGAGGCGGCAAGCGATCACTGCGAGCCGGTAATGCGTAGCGGCGACGACCCCTTCCTGTTGATGTTCACGTCCGGCACCACAGGGCCGGCAAAACCCCTCGAGGTCCCGCTGCGTGCGATCGTCGCCTTCCAGGGCTACATGCGCGATGCCATCGACCTGCGCCCTGACGATAGCTTCTGGAACCTGGCCGATCCGGGCTGGGCCTATGGCCTGTACTACGCGGTTACCGGCCCCCTGGCGCTGGGGCACGCCACCACGTTCTACGATGGTCCGTTCAGCGTCGAGAGCTGTGCACGGATCATCGACAAGCTGGGCATCAGCAACCTGGCCGGCTCGCCCACCGCCTATCGCTTGCTGATCGCAGCCGGTGAGGCGTTCTCGGCACCGATCAAGGGGCGTCTGCGGGTGGTCAGCAGCGCCGGTGAGCCGCTCAATCCCGAAGTGATCCGCTGGTTCGCCGACGCCTTGAACGTGACCATCCACGACCACTATGGCCAGACCGAGCTGGGCATGGTGCTGTGCAACCACCATGGCCTGGCGCACCCGGTAAACCTGGGGTCGGCGGGCTTCGCCATCCCCGGGCATCGCATCGTGGTGCTGGACGAAGCTGGCAACGAGCTGCCTGCCGGTCAGCCGGGGATACTGGCAGTCGACCGCGAGCAGTCGCCGCTGTGCTGGTTCGGCGGCTACCACGGCGTTCCCACCAAGGCGTTCATCGGCAAATACTACCTTTCCGGCGACACCGTCGAGCTCAACACCGATGGCAGCATCAGCTTCGTCGGCCGCAGCGACGATGTGATCACCACCTCCGGCTACCGCGTCGGTCCGTTCGATGTGGAGAGCGCGCTGATCGAACACCCGGCGGTGATCGAGGCGGCGGTGGTGGGCAAGCCTGACCCCCAGCGTACCGAGCTGATCAAGGCTTTCGTGGTGCTGGCCGCAGGGCATAGCGCCAGCCCTGAACTGGAAGAGGCCTTGCGCCAACATGTGCGCCAGCGCCTGTACGCCCACGCTTACCCGCGTGAAATCGAATTCGTCGGCGAGCTGCCCAAGACCCCGAGCGGCAAGCTGCAACGCTTCATCCTGCGCAATCAGGAAATTGCCAAGCAACGCGCTGCGCAGGCCACCCCTGCTGGCGCCTGAAGGAAGACCTCAATGAACGTTCAACGCAAAAGTTTCATCGTCACCGGCGCCGCCTCCGGGCTGGGCGCCGCTACCGCGCAAATGCTGGTCGAGGCTGGCGCCCGTGTGATGCTGGTCGACCTCAACGCCGAGGCGGTCGAAGCCAAGGCGCGGGAGCTGGGTGACAACGCCCGCTTCGCAGTGGCCGACATCAGCAGCGAGCCGGCCGCCCAGGCAGCGGTCGAGGCGGCCGTCAGCGCCTTCGGTGGCCTGCACGGGTTGGTCAATTGCGCGGGGATCGTCGGCGCCGAGAAGGTCCTGGGCAAACAGGGGCCGCATGGCCTGGCAAGCTTTGCCAAGGTGATCAATGTCAACCTGATTGGCAGCTTCAACATGCTGCGCCTGGCCGCAGCGGCCATGGCCGAAGGCCCTGCGGACGAGTGCGGTGAGCGGGGTGTGATCATCAATACCGCCTCCATCGCCGCCTATGACGGGCAGATCGGCCAGGCGGCCTATGCCGCCTCCAAGGGCGCGATTGCCAGCCTGACACTGCCGACCGCCCGTGAACTGGCGCGCTTCGGTATCCGCGTGATGACTATCGCTCCCGGCATTTTCGAGACGCCGATGATGGCCGGGATGACCCAGGAAGTGCGTGATTCGCTCGCCGCCGGGGTGCCATTCCCACCACGTCTCGGCCGCCCGCAGGAATACGCGGCACTGGCCCGCCACATCATCGAGAACAGCATGCTCAACGGCGAGGTGATCCGCCTCGACGGTGCACTGCGCATGGCTGCCAAGTAAGGAGAAGAGCTCATGAGCCTCGTCAATGATCCGATCGTCATCGTCAGTGCCGTGCGCACGCCCATGGGTGGCCTGCAGGGCGACCTGAAAAGCCTCACTGCACCGCAGCTGGGCAGCGCAGCGATCCGCGCCGCAGTCGAGCGTGCAGGCATCGATGCCGCCAGCGTCGAGCAGGTGTTGTTCGGTTGCGTATTGCCCGCCGGGCTTGGCCAGGCGCCGGCGCGCCAGGCCGCACTCGGGGCGGGCCTGGGCAAGCACACCACCTGTACCACCCTGAACAAGATGTGCGGCTCTGGCATGCAGGCTGCGATCATGGCCCATGACCTGTTGTTGGCCGGCAGTGCCGATGTGGTGGTGGCGGGTGGCATGGAGAGCATGACCAACGCTCCGTATCTGCTGGACAAGGCCCGCGGCGGCTATCGCATGGGGCATGGCAGGATCATCGACCACATGTTCATGGATGGCCTCGAGGATGCCTACGACAAAGGTCGCCTGATGGGCACCTTCGCTGAAGATTGCGCCCAGGCCGGGGCCTTCAGCCGCGAGGCCCAGGATAACTTCGCCATTGCGTCGCTGACCCGTGCCCAGGACGCGATCAAGAATGGCCGCTTCAGCGCCGAGATCGTGCCGGTGGAGGTCATCGAGGGCAAGGAGAAACGGCTCGTCAAGGACGACGAGCAGCCGCCCAAGGCGCGGTTGGACAAGATCCCCCAGCTCAAGCCGGCATTCCGCGAGGGCGGCACGGTGACGGCCGCCAACTCCAGCTCTATCTCCGACGGCGCTGCGGCCCTGGTACTGATGCGCCGCAGTGAAGCCGACAAGCGTCGCCTCAAGCCGCTGGCGGTGATCCACGGTCATGCAGCCTTCGCCGATACGCCGGCGCTGTTCCCGACCGCACCGATCGGCGCCATCGACAAGCTGATCAAACGTACTGGCTGGGATCTTGCCCAGGTGGACCTGTTCGAGATCAACGAAGCCTTTGCCGTCGTCACCCTGGCCGCCATGAAGCACCTGGACCTGCCCCATGACAAGGTCAACATTCATGGCGGCGCCTGTGCCCTGGGCCACCCGATTGGTGCCTCCGGTGCGCGTATCCTGGTGACGCTGCTTTCGGCGCTGCGCCAGAACAACCTGCGCCGCGGTATCGCGGCCATCTGCATCGGCGGCGGCGAAGCCACGGCGATCGCGGTCGAATGCCTGTACTGAGGTGAACCATGCTGGTAACTGACGAGCAACAACAGATCGCCGATGCGGTAAAGGACTTCGCTCAGGAGCGCCTCAAACCTTTCGCCGAGCAGTGGGACAAGGAGCATCGCTTCCCGCGTGAAGCCATCGACGAGATGGCCGGGCTTGGCCTGTTCGGGATGCTGGTGCCAGAGCAGTATGGTGGCAGCGACACCGGTTATGTCGCCTACGCCATGGCCCTGGAAGAAATCGCCGCCGGCGACGGCGCCTGTTCGACCATCATGAGCGTGCATAACTCGGTGGGCTGCGTGCCGATCCTGAAGTTCGGAACCGAGCAGCAGAAACAGCGTTACCTGGTGCCGCTGGCCAGCGGTGCGATGATCGGCGCCTTCGCCCTCACCGAGCCCCAGGCGGGCTCCGACGCCAGCAGCCTGAAAACGCGTGCGCGTCTGGATGGCGATCACTATGTGCTAAACGGCAGCAAGCAGTTCATCACTTCCGGTCAGAACGCCGGCGTGGTGATCGTCTTCGCTGTCACCGATCCTGAAGCGGGCAAGCGTGGGATCAGTGCGTTCATCGTGCCCACCGACTCGCCGGGCTATCAGGTGGTGCGGGTTGAAGAAAAGCTTGGGCAGCACGCCTCCGACACCTGCCAGATCGTTTTCGATGACGTGCGGGTGCCGGTGGACAATCGCCTGGGCGACGAGGGGCAGGGTTACAAGATCGCTCTGGCCAACCTCGAAGGCGGACGTATCGGCATCGCTTCGCAGGCCGTCGGCATGGCCCGTGCGGCGTTCGAGGTCGCGCGCGACTACGCCAAGGAGCGCCAGAGCTTCGGCAAGGTGCTGGTCGAGCACCAGGCTGTGGCTTTCCGTCTGGCCGACATGGCCACGCGCATCGCCGTGGCCAGGCAGATGGTGCTGCATGCCGCCGCCCTGCGCGATGCCGGGCGCCCGGCGCTGGTGGAGGCGTCGATGGCCAAGCTTTTCGCCTCGGAAATGGCCGAAAAGGTCTGTTCGGATGCCTTGCAGACGCTCGGCGGATATGGCTATCTGAAGGACTTCCCGCTGGAGCGCATCTATCGCGATGTGCGGGTTTGCCAGATCTACGAAGGCACCAGTGACATTCAGCGCATGGTCATTGCGCGCAATCTTTGAAGGAGCAGCTTGCATGGCATTCGAAACAATCCTGCTGGACATCCACGGCAAGGTCGGCCTGATCACCCTCAACCGTCCCCAGGCGCTCAATGCCCTGAACGCGCAGATCGTGGCCGAGATCAATCAGGCCCTGGACCAGCTCGAGCGTGATCCGAACATCGGTTGCGTGGTCCTGACTGGCTCTGCCAAGGCCTTCGCCGCAGGTGCCGACATCAAGGAGATGGCCGAGCTCAAGTATCCGCAGATCTACGTTGACGACCTGTTCAGCGACGCCGACCGCATCGCCAATCGGCGCAAACCGATCATCGCCGCGGTGTCGGGGTTCGCCCTGGGCGGCGGCTGCGAACTGGCGATGATGTGCGACTTCATTCTCGCCGCTGACAACGCCAGGTTCGGCCAGCCGGAAATCAACCTCGGCGTGCCGCCGGGTATGGGCGGCACCCAGCGCCTGACCCGTGCCGTGGGCAAGGCCAAGGCCATGGAACTGTGCCTGACTGGCCGCCTGATGGGCGCAGAGGAGGCCGAGCGGGCAGGGCTGGTGGCACGCGTGGTGCCCCAGGCCGAGCTGCTGGAAGAGGCGCTGAAGGTGGCGGCGACCATCGCCAGCAAGTCGATTCCGGTGAGCATGATGGTCAAGGAAAGCGTCAATCGTGCTTTCGAGGTGAGCCTGAGCGAGGGTGTGCGTTTCGAACGTCGCGTGTTCCACGCGGCTTTTTCCACGGAAGATCAGAAGGAAGGCATGGCAGCGTTCATCGCCAAGCGCGAGGCGCAGTTCAAGGACTGTTGAGGTTGAGGGGTAGCGCCAGGGCGCTGCCCCGCTGTTTCAGTCAGTGAAGAAGTACTGTTTTGCGTCGGCCAATGAGATCGGGCTGCGGTACACCTCTTCTTGATTCGGCGAGTGCGGGTTGGTGACCATCTTGCCCTGGGCAAAGCGTTGACTGGCCAGTTTCAGATGGCCGGCAACGAAATCTTCCCTGGTGGCGGTGCTTGAGCGATAGTGGAAGTGGGCATACCAGATCGCCTGCCCGTCGTGCTGCACGACATATTCGTCCAGGAAATCGGCAGGCCTGCCCTTGACCTTGGTCAAGGCTTTGCGCGTGCCGACAGGCTTGATCGTTATGTTGGTCTGCTCGATCAGAAATTGCAGCTCACCCATGCGCGGTTTTTGCTTGAGTGCCGCTTTGGTGCGCAGCCTGATGCTTTCGGTCGTGAGCTGTGCCGTCAGGTCCTCGATCTCCTTGATGACGATCGCCGCGTCGCCGCCTGCACTCGCCTCATCGGTGGCATTGTCCGCAGTGAGGCGGCGTTCTATGGACTCGCGGGCACTGTCGAGACGGCCGCGATGGTCCTTGAGAATTTCCTCTATCTCCACCGGCAGGTAGTCGTTCGAGTACGACTTGCTCAGGCGCGCCAGCTCCTTGCGCGCCGCAGTCATGCACGACCTGCCGTTCTTGAGCAGGCGCTTGAGCTTGGGCGGTTGTGCGGCAACAGGCGCCTCAGGTACAGCGGCTTCGAGCTCGACCCAGCGATCGTCCTTGAGTGTGTAGCTGCGAGTGGGTGTTTCACTGGCGGGGGTGGGGATGTCGACGATGCTCGGTTCGCCTTCACGTACCGTACCCAGCAGGATGCCATGCTCCTGTGTCTCTATCAGCCCGGGCAGTTGTGCGCGCAGTTGCTGGACTGTGCTGACCGGGATGAACTCAGGCAGCTCGTCGGTCTCCCTGGCGACATCGTCGGCGAACGCGTCGAAATCCTGCTCCATGCGCTTGAATTCATCACGGCTGCGCTCGGGATCCATATGTCTGATCAGATTGTTCAGCTGTCGCCGAGCTGTTCTGAGCTGGCCAGTGATACTGCTCAGGACCCTGGCAGTCACTTCCTCTCCCGGGCTCTTCAATCTGGCCAGTTGCAGGTGCTGCGTGATGCTCATCTGCAGGTTGTTCCAGGCGCGCTGAATCCAGAAGGAGCTTTCCTCATCCAGTTGCTGGAGCATGGTCATGCGGTTGATGCAGGCCTCGATGCGCATCCAGCGCAGTACCAGGTTCGAGGAGGGCTTGATGCCACCTTTGTCCACCACCTCGATGTAGCCGCTATTCTCGGTCTGGTGCTCGCTACGCAGCTTTTCGAGTTGTGCCCTTTGCTCGGTGAGCAGGGGGCCGTGCTCCAACATCTGGTCCAGTAGCAGCAGTATCTTCTCGATGCATTCGGCAAGGGTGGTGGCCTCTGCAGGGGTTATCTCATGACCACTGTTCTGTCGATCGTATATTTCGAGCATCTGAGCGCGCAGTGGGTCATGCAAGCGATTCAGAGCACGAAAGACTTCCTGTTCGCAGCGCACTTGCTGGCATAGGGCAAAGGCACGGCGCACCTTGTACTTCTCCAGTACCGCGCGCTCGTTGCGTTGCCTTAGGTGCTCGAGGTGCTGTGCCCAGAACGTCGAGCACTCCTTGGCGGTGCTCAGGTATTTATGCAGCGAGGCTTCATCTTCCTTGCCCTCGGCGTCCTTCAGTGCATCGATCAGCATCTGCTGGCGGCTTTGAGACTGTGCTCGTTCCTCGATGATTGTTGCATTCAGCGTTGTCAGGGCCTTTGCGTTCTCGGCCTTGAGTTGTGCGATTCGCTTGCCCAGGAGCATGCCGCCCTTGAGATGCAGGCGCAGATCCAGCTCCCAGCGGCCACTCTCTTCATGGCGTAGCCAGGGGCCCGGCTTGTCCGGGTTGGCGGCGTCGATGATACGCTGACGTTGTGCTATCGGATCCAGCTGCACCTCGTAAACACCGCTGTCCAGTGAGACCCAGGTGCGTGCGTCATGCAGGAAAAGGCCCTGCAACGCACCGTGAGATATCGGAGGCCCCAGTTCAGCGACCTTATAGGGCGCACGCAGCGCCAGCAGCGATTGACGCTGGGCGCTGTCAAGCTTGAACAAGGGATTGCTCCAGGAAAAATCGAACAGTGGATCGGGGGCGCTGCTCACCAGTGTCGGCAACTGATCGACGGTTGGGGTGGCCAGCGGGTCGACGGTGGGGGCTTCCAGCGGTCGTTGCAGGTCGATCCTGCGACGGGCGTGGGCGAACAGCAGCGTGGCGAGGTTGAGTAGCAGCTCTACCAGGGTGGCAGCGCGATCACTGGTGTTCTGTGGCCGGTCGCTGGTTGCCTGGAGAAAAGAGCTCTCCATCTGAATGATCCAGCCCGCGGTGGCCACGGACTCGGGGGCGAAAGGCAGTACCGTATTGAGTAACAGCCAACCCAGTGTCTGCCAGCGTGCCCAGCGTGTCTGTTCGCTGCTTTGTGCATGGCTGCTGAATTGGGTAATGGTTTCCTCCACGCAGGCCTTGTACAGCGCTGATGCGGGGTCTAGGCAGGGCGGTTCGATCGACAGCGATGCCGGGGCGGGTTTGCCGAACGGCACTGCCCAGTCGTCCTCTCCTGGATGGAACAGGTGCGGTTCGCGAAAACCACCGTAGGCGTATACCTTGCGCGCCTGCTCCGGGAGCCGTTGCAGGATGTCATCCTGCAGGTCGCCAGGTGTGGCAAGCGCCTCGAACAGTGCTATACGGTCCTGGAAGTAAGATAGGGGCGTGGCCAGCAGTGGGCGATAGAGCAGGCATGGGCCGTCATTGCCGGCACTCTTCTCGATCAGCCAGGTATTGCTCACATGATCAGGGCTGGCATCGAGGCTAGACTGCAACGCGAATGGCCGAAGGTACCACTCGACCGACTGGGGCTGCGGGTTGGTAAACAGTTGGCCAATCTCTTTGGAGAGGTCAGGGCCCGACGTCAGGCCCCGCAGGTTCAGGTCCATGACCAGCAGCGGCAACTGGCTGCGCAACTGCTTGCGCAACAATGCTGTGCGACGCTGTGCTGCTTGCGGGTCGTCGAGCAGCTTGGCGCGCAGCATTTGCGGATAGTGCTTGGCGATGTCTGCCTGGGTGATCAGTGCGCGCAGGTAGGTTTCGTCGAACCATGGCGGCACGCCACTGCCATCGACAGATTCGACCACCACCTTGCCAGGCTGCAGCAGCCCTAGGTTGGCAATGGCCAACTGCGCGAGATCGAATCGTTCGACATGAATGCTGCCACTGGTCTCCAGCGCACCTGCCCCGGGTATTGCGACGGCTGTGACCTGATGGTTCGCGGCACGCAGTTGCTTGAGGTCAAGGTCGAAATCGGGATGATCCTTGAGTATCCACTCGTAGAGCTTGGCATAGGCAAATGTCTGTGCGTCGAGGATTCCGTCCAGCCAGCCCTTCTTGCCGGCGCCCTCGTAGGTCTGGGCGATATCCGTGAGTACCAGGGCATAGCGCTGCAGTTGCCCTGGTTGCGCATTGCGCAACCACTCCGGCAACTCGGCGGCCAGGCGATCATGGGCCGCAGTGTCGTCGATGCCACACAGGCTCAACATCGAGGTGGTGCGGTCGAGCGCGAGCGCCAGTTCGTTGGGTCTCTGGAGTTGATCGGGTATCGAGCTGACAATGAGTGAGCCATGCAACTGTTGCTGCAACAGACCGCTGGCCTGATTGTCGAATGGCCGCCCGGGGATTCTGATCAGGCGCATCACTGTCTTTGCAGGCGGCAATGAGGCGGGCAGTCGTCGCCTGCCCCTGGCCAGCATCGCGTTACGGCTTTGATACTGCAGTAACCGACCACTGGTGGTGAACAGCAAGGTTACGGCCTCCTTACCCTCAGAGGCCGGGCTTTCGATCAACAAGGCACTGGCAAGGTCCGGGTCGAGTTGCCAATTAATCAGCATGTCCAGGCGCACGTTGTGCAGAACGAGACCCGGGTTATCCGAGGTGTTGTCCAGCAGTTGTTGGGCAACCGCCAGCGTTCTGTCATCCATGGATTGCTCTTTGCGATGGCCGTCCAGCGCGGTTTTGTAGCGCTCGCGCAGGTACTGGCTGCACCATTGCCACGGCGACTTGCCGTGATGCTTGTCTGCATCCGTCCAATAGTCGGTCAGCGCCTGACAATATTCCTTGAGCAGAAACGGCGCGGTTTCGTCGATCAGGGTCTCGATCGGGTGGAGTGAGGAGTCCAGGGTCTTGTCGGCGAGGCTTGGCTGGGTTTGGATCAGTATGTCTTGCAATGGTGTGAGGTTGAGGGTCGTCTTGAAGATGTAGCGCTGTATCAGCAAGCTGACCAGCGAGCGCTGGTAGGGCTCCGTACCGGGCTTGCCTGTGCTGCGAATGAATAGGGTCGCCGGATCGAGTGAGGGATCCAGCATGCGGGCCAACCATTGCTGCTTGAGCATGCGACTGGCCACATCTTTAAGCGAGGGGCGCGTCTGGAAGTGTTTGGCAATCTCGCAGTCCAGATCACCGACCTGTGGGCGGGGGGTAGAAAGGCTCATGATTGAGGTTCCTTTACGAAGGGGAACCCCCAGATGATCATCGTCGACAGGTGGCGTAGAGGTAGCCTGTCACTACCCCGAGCCAGAGCGTTCGGTATTGTAGCTGCAGGCTGACAGCAGGGCGGCTGTTGTTGCATATTAATGGGGCTGCGCCGCTGTCCGTGATGGTGTTCATCCCCGAGTATGGTCCCGGGGCAATCCGTCCGATTCGGCAGATTCCTCTGTCATTTCTGTTGCCCCACGGGGCCGGGCACCTTAGACTGCCGCCCCCTGTAAAAGAGTGCCGGTTGGCGCTTGAAGAATTCCGCTGCCTGCGAGCCATCGCCGGCGGCACCCGAATCGCCCAAATGCACATTTTTTCATAGAGAAATCGATGACCAAGGAACAGTTGCTGGCCATGTCGGCCGATGACTACATGAATGCCGATCAGCTCGGGTTCTTCACCGCGCTGCTGCAAGCGATGAAAGTCGAGACCCATGAGCGCATCGAGCTGAGCCGCGCCACCATCGAAAGCCTGGATACGCCCTCTGACCCGGCCGATGTGGCTTCGGTCGAGGAAGAGCGTCATTGGCTGGTCAACGCCATCGAGCGCGACCAGCGCCTGCTGCCGCAGCTGGAGATGGCCCTGGGCCGTATCGCTGACGAGAGCTTTGGCTGGTGCGACGACAGCGGCGAGCCGATCGGTCTGCAGCGCTTGCTGATCAGCCCGACCACCAAATACTGCATCGAAGCCCAGGAGCGTCACGAGCAGCTCGACCGCCATCAGCGGCAGATCTGACCGGACACACTCGGCGCAAGGCCCTGCGGAGCAATCCGTGGGGCCTTTCGCGTTTCCGCAGTAGCAGAAAGCATTTCGATTTGTTGCGATTGATGCAATACAGCTCTACGGGCAAGCGCTTTTTCCCGGCCTTGGCGGGTCGTATTCTAACCATGTAGTTAGCTTGCTAATTAAGTGGAGAGGGTCATGCAATCCCGGGTGAATGTGGCAGTGATGATAGGCTCTGGTGTACCTGCGATGCTGCAGGCACAGGGACAGCGGGCATGCTGGGTAGTGTTGGTCGATGGCGAGCGTCGCGGTACGGCCTTCGCCAGCCGGGCTGAAGCGCTGGAGTGTCAGGCTGCCTGGCTGCAGCAACTGGCGAAGGGATAGGCGGCTTAGATATCCAGGCTTAGCGCCAGTTCGCAGGCTGCCAGGTGGCTGCGGCGAAAGCCCATGACTCGGCCAGTGGCACGCTCGGTGATGTGGAAGAACGCGACGCCGGCGGGAATGACCACGAAACGCGCGATGTTGCGCACAGGTCGGATGTAAGAAATGTTCGAGACCTCTCGACGGATTTCGGTGTTTTCGTGCATATTCTTTCCCCTGTAAATGCATGGATGAATACCGGACCCATTCTGCCGAGGGGCCTGGCTTTATCTATTGCATCTTTTCTGGCGGCATTGTTGTCAGACAATATTGTTCCCCCTGTGGGATCTATGCTGAGCGTTCTCTTGGGGTTTTGGCTGGCGTGCGAGGGTGAAAGATCCTGCCTGCCGTATCGACGAGCCCCGCAGACGTTTCACGCATCATGTCACTAACCTTTCAGACTTCGCTTTGAAATGGCCGCCGCGTCACGCTTTCACGACTTCGTGTGGCGGCGGGAAACAACCGGTTCGAGGATCACTTCATTGGCAGTCAGTACTCTGGATACCCACGCCCTGTTCGCCCTGGGCGACTTGCGGGCCAAGTTGGTCAAGCTCTTTCAGGGCCGTTTCATCTACGTCACCGAGCAGAACCCCGATGGCCTGTACATGGCCGAGATCGATACCGACAACGCGATGGTCGTCGATGACAAGCAACGTCTGGAACTGAAGGTCGGGGATCACTTCCGGGCCGCGGTCCTGCCCAGTCGCGAGGGTGGCAAGCTCGAGCTGCGCTTTCGCGACATAAAGTTCAACATATATGGCGTGGGTGACTATGCGTTCGTCTCGGTACCCGAGGGCGATGGCATTGTTTTCCGTGACGGGCAGGGCGTGATGCTCGTGTTCGCTGCCCAGTCCCAGGTGGCGGAAGGCCTGGGCAAACTGCTCAAGGCGGTGACCGGCAAGGTCGCCAAATGGCGCAAGGGCGAGCTGACCACCTTCAAGGCCAGTGAATGAGTGGCGACGATGAGCTGCCTGCGGGGCGCGCCGAGTTTCACCAGCGCCACAAGGCGCAAGCAATCCTGGACGCCGAGCGCCTGATTGCCCATCGATCACAGTTGAGGGATGGTTGGCTGGCCTGGGTGGCGGGGGAGCTCTATCGGCTCGGCCCGCCTCCTTATGTGGCCATGGTTCGGCGCGAGCTGCAGCGCCTTACCCAGCACTGACAGCGTTTTCCAGGCGGCTTCAGCGGGCGCTCAGTTGCCCCGATCGCCACCGCTGCTGACCTCATCCGGCACCTGTTCTCCCGACATGCGTTTGCGGAACAAGGCGGCCCGCGCGAGCAGAAGCGTCGTGACCGGTACGGTAATCGACAGCAGGATCGGTATCAGCCAGGCATGCAGCACCGGCCCCTGCTTGAGACCGGAAAAGTACAGGATCGAGGCGAGGCTGACGCACCACGCGCCAATAGTCGAGGCCAGTGCAGGCGGATGCATGCGCTGGAAGTAGTCCTTCAGGCGCACCAGGCCGATTGCACCGATCAAGGCGAACAGGCTGCCTATCAGCAGCAGCGCGGCCGTGGCCAGCTCCAGCCAGAACGGAAGTTCGACGGTCTGCATCATTCGATCACCTCCCCACGCAGCAGGAACTTGGCCAGGGCAAAGGAGCCGACGAAGCCGAACAGGGCGATCAGCATCGCGCCTTCGAAGTAGGTATCACTGGCATAGCGGATGCCTAGCACCAGCATCATCAGCATGGCCAGGATGTACAAGTAGTCCAGCGCCAGGACCCGGTCCTGCGCCGAAGGGCCGCGGAACACCCTGACCAGCGCCAGGGCCATGGCGATGATGAAGATGAACAGGCTGGCGAGAATGGCGTTGGCGAGCAGGCCAGTCATTCGAAGATCTCCATCAGCGGGCGTTCGTAGGTGTGCTTGAAGTGTTCGATGAAGGTGGCTTCGTCGTCCAGGTCGAACACATGCAGCAGCAGGATGCTGCGATCCAGGGCCAGCTCCGACCAGACCGTGCCGGGTACCACCGTGGTGATCATCGACAGGGCGGCCAGGCCATGGGCGTCGCGCAGTGACAGGGGGATGTGCACGAAGGCAGAGCGCGGTGGATGGCCGCCGGCTCGTAGCACGCCCCGGGCAACTTGCAGGTTCGAAAGAATAACATCCAGCCCCACACGGCCGATCAAGCGAGCAATCACCAGCGGGCGGCGGATATGGGCATGCTGCGGGCGCAACGGCGCCATGAGCACGGGTGCGAGGATGCCGAGGGCGGCGCCAAGCAGCAGATTGCCTGGGCTGACGGAAAGGTTCAGCACCAGCCACAGCACGAACAGCGCCAGCGACAGCAGCGGGGCGGGGAACAGCCGGTTCATGGTTGCACCTGCGTCATGGTGGTCGGCCCAGGCACGGGGCGGGTTGACAGGACCGCCTGGATATAGGCATCGGGTGCCTGCAGGCCGGCGGCGGTGTCCTGGGTGTAGCGCAGCAGCGGTTCGGCCTGGATGCTGAGGACGATACACAGCCCCAGCAGTACCACGATCGGTATGCATTCATAGCGACGCAGCAATGGCGAGGGCCGCTCCTCAGGCTTCCAGAAGCGCTGGATGCCCACTCGGCCAAAGGCGATCAGCGATGCCATGCCCGATAGCAGCAACAAAGCTACCAGGCACCAGCCAGCGGCTGACAGAGGCTGCTCGGCCGCCATGCCCAGACCTTGCGGATTGAACAGGGCGCTGATCAGGTTGAGCTTGCCGATGAAGCCGGACAGCGGCGGCATGCCAATGATCAGCAGGGCGCAGGCGATGAAGCTCAAGCCGAGGAATGCCATGGTCCAGGGGATGATCTGACCGATCACCGCCTTCTGTTCGTCGTCGAGGTTGATGCCCTTGGGTGGATGCAGGGATTCGAGCGGCGGCGGGATGGCGTCCTCTTCGTCGTCCAGGGGCACTTCGTTGGCCGAGCGCGAACGCTCGATAAGTTCTGCCAGCAGGAACAAGGCGCACAAGGCCAGGGTGGAGCTGGTGAGGTAGAACAGTGCCGCGCCGGTGAGGGCCGCCTGACCGAAGCCGACCGACGCCAGCAAGGTGCCAGCCGAGACCAAAATGCTCAGCGCGGCGAGACGCTCCAGGCGCTGGGCGGCGAGAATCGAGACGGCAGCCACCGCGAGGGTGACGAGGCCGCCATACACCAGCCATTCCCCACCGAAATTCGCCGAAGCGCCTGCCTGGCCCGAGAACAAAAGTGTCCACAGCCGCAGCACTGCATACAGACCGACCTTTGTCATGATGGCGAACAGTGCTGCGACCGGTGCGCTGGCCGAGGAGTAGGCCGGCACCAGCCAGAAGTTCAGCGGCCAGACCCCGGCCTTGACCAGGAATGCCATGGCCAGGATCGCCGCTCCGGCGTGCAGCAAGCCACGATCGGCTTCTGCGACCAACGGGATCTTCAGCGCCAGGTCGGCCATGTTCAGTGTGCCCGTCACGCCATAGAGCATGGCGGCGCCAACCAGGAACAGCGAAGAGGCGAACAGGTTGATGGCGATGTAGTGCAGCCCGGCCCTGACCCGCGCGCGTCCCGAGCCGTGCAGCAGCAGGCCATAGGACGCCGCCAGCAGCACTTCGAAGAACACGAACAGGTTGAAGAGGTCGGCGGTCAGGAACGCACCGTAAAGGCCCATCAGCTGAATCTGGAACAGCGCGTGGAAGCTGGCGCCGGCGCCGTCCCAGCGGGCGCGGGCGAACAGCAGGGCGCTGACGCCGATTACACCGGTCAGGGTAAGCAGCAGTGCGGACAGGTGATCGAGTACCAGCACGATACCGAACGGCGCCGGCCAGTTGCCTGGCAGGTAGACACCGATGGACTCGGCCTGACCCTGGCCGCGTACCCACATCAATAGCGTCACGGCGACACCCAAGCCGATCAGGCTCGACAGCAGGTTCAGGCGGGCCTTGAACTGGCGGTGTTTTTCACCGATCAGCAGCATGATCGCAGCGGTTACCAGCGGTAGCAGGATCGGGGCGACAATCAGTTGATTCATCCAGCTCATTCCTCACGCTCCCGGCCATCGACATGGTCGGTGCCGGTCAGGCCGCGCGAGGCCAGCAGGACCACCAGGAACAGGGCGGTCATGGCAAAGCTGATGACGATGGCGGTCAACACCAGCGCTTGTGGTAGTGGGTCGGTGTAGTTCAGCAGGTCCTGTGGGACGCCCTCCTTGATGATCGGCTCCTTGCCGATGAACAGGCTGCCCATGCTGAAGATGAACAAATTGACGCCGTAGGAGAGCAGGCACAGGCCCATGATGACCTGGTAGGTCCGTGGGCGCAGTACCAGCCAGACTCCGGAGGCGGCCAGTACGCCGATGGCGACTGCGATGACTTCTTCCATCAGGCGGCTCCTGTCTGGCTGGATTTCGGATGGCCCGGGCGATAGGCGCGCACCGATTGGTGTGCCAGGGCGGTCAGGATCAAGAGCGTGGAGCCGACAACCACGGTGTACACGCCGATATCGAAGAACAAGGCGCTGGCGACATGGATGTCACCGAGCAACGGCAGATGCAGGTGCGCAGTGTGGGTGGTGAGGAACGGATAACCCAGCAACATGGCGCCTATGCCGGTAAGCGTGGCGCACAGCAGGCCGGTGCCCATCCAGCGCAGCGGTCGCAGGCTCATCTGGGCCTCGACCCACTGGGTGCCTGCGACCATGTACTGGAGGATGAATGCCACCGACATCACCAGCCCGGCGACGAAGCCGCCGCCTGGTTGGTTGTGGCCGCGCATGAACAGGTACATCGAGACCAGCAGGGCGATCGGCAGCAGCAGGCGTACCAATACTGCTGGCACCATCATGAAGCCCAGCGCGGTATCGGTGACATGCCGTGGATTGACCAGGTCGGTGATTACGTCCGGCGCCAGCTGGCGCTGTTGCGTCGGCAGCTGCATGCTCTCTTTCGGTGGGCGGAAGCGGCGCAGCAGGGCGAAGACCGTCAGCGCCACGGCGACCAGTACAGTGATTTCACCCAATGTATCGAAGCCGCGGAAGTCCACCAGCATCACGTTGACCACGTTGGTACCGCCACCCTCGGGGAGTGCACGGCTCAGGTAGAACGATGAGATGTCGTTGGGTGTCGGACGGGTCAACATGGCGTACGACAGCAGTGCCATACCGCCGCCGACCAGCACTGCCAGCAGCAGGTCGCGCAGGCGTCGCAAGCGTGCACGCTCCTGGCTGCCGGGCAGGGGAGAGACGCCTTCGATTCGGCGCGGCAGCCAGCGCAGGCCCAGCAGGATCAACACTGTGGTGACGACTTCGACCACCAGTTGCGTGAGTGCAAGGTCAGGGGCAGAGAACCAGACGAAGGTGATGCACGTCATCAGGCCGCAGACGCTGACCATGATCAGCGCAGCCAGGCGGTGGTATTTGGCCTGCCAGGCTGCGCCGATGGCACAGGCAATTGCAATCAGCCACATGGCGACGAATACGCCGGACCCCGGAATCTTGGGGCGGTCCCCCCAGCTGATGCCGCTGTACAGCATGGGGGTGAGGCCGGCGAGGAAGGCGGCGACCACCAGCATGAATAGCTGGGTCTGCAGGCGGCGGCTGGTCAACAGTCCTTCGAGGTGCCGGGCCAGCAGCATCAGACGTACCAGTCCGTGCTCGAACAGCCGCTTGCCATTGAAGCGTTCGATCAGTGGCGGGTAGGGGAAACGGCCCAGGCGCAACTGTTTGCGCAGCAACAGGTAGAGCACCACGCCGCCGCACATGGCGATCAGGCTCATGATCAGGGGGGCGTTCCAGCCATGCCAGATAGCCAGGCTGTATTCCGGCAGGGTGCCGCCCACCACCGGCAACGCTGCGGCGGCGAGCAGCGGGCCCACCGACTGGGCAGGGAAGATGCCGACTACCAGGCAGGTCAGGACCAGCAGTTCGACCGGCGCGCGCATCCAGCGCGGGGGTTCGTGGGGGGTATGCGGAAGGTCCTGGGCGGTCGGGCCGAAGAACACGTCGACCGTGAAACGCAGGGCGTACGCAACGCTGAACGTGCCTGCAAGGGTGGCGATCACCGGCAAGGCGGCCTCGACCCAGGCACTGGAGCTGATGAATACGGTTTCGGCGAAGAACATTTCCTTGGAGAGGAAGCCATTCATCAGAGGTACGCCGGCCATGGACGCACTGGCGACCATGGCCAGGGTGGCGGTATAGGGTACCAGGCGTATCAGGCCGCTGAGACGGCGAATGTCGCGGGTGCCGCTTTCATGGTCGATGATGCCGGCGGCCATGAACAGCGAGGCCTTGAAGGTGGCGTGGTTGAGGATGTGGAACACTGCCGCGACAGCGGCCAGCGGGCTGTTCAGCCCTAGCAACAGGGTGATCAGGCCCAGGTGGCTGATGGTCGAATAGGCCAGCAGCCCCTTGAGGTCATTCTGGAACATCGCCGCGAAGGCACCCAGCAGGAGGGTACAGGCACCTGCCCCGCCGACGATCCAGAACCACTCCTCGGTGCCCGACAGCGTTGGCCATAGGCGTGCCAGCAGGAACACCCCGGCCTTGACCATGGTCGCCGAATGCAGATAGGCCGAGACCGGTGTGGGTGCAGCCATGGCATGCGGTAGCCAGAACTGGAAGGGGAACTGCGCGCTCTTGCTCAGGGCGCCAATCAGGATCAGCGGCAGCAATACGGGATAGAGCGCGTGCTGGCGGACTGTTTCGCCAGCGGCCAGGACCTTGTCCAGGTCATAGCTGCCGACCACATGGCCCAGCAGCAAAGCGCCGACCAGCAGGCACAAACCCCCTGCACCCGTGACCATCAGCGCCATGTAAGCGCCGCGGCGGGCATCGCTGCGGTGATGCCAGTAGCCGATGAGGAGGAAAGAAAACAGGCTGGTCAGCTCCCAGAAGAACACCAGCTGAATCAGGTTGCCGGAAATCACCAACCCGAGCATTGCGCCCATGAATGCCAGGAAGAAGGCAAAGAATCGTGGCACGGGGTCTTGGGGTGACATGTAGTAGCGCGCATACAGCGACACCAGTGTGCCGATGCCCAGCACCAGCAACGAGAACAGCCAGGCGAAGCCATCCATGCGCAGCACGAGGTTGAGCCCGAGGCTGGGCAGCCAGAGGAATTCTTCGCGGATCACGCCGCCATGGGCGATCTGCGGGTACAGCAGCGCTACCTGGACAGTGCCGACCAAGGCCACGAGCCCGGCGAGAATGGACTCGGCGTTACGCGCATTGTGCGGCAGCACGGCTGCCAGGCAACTGCCGATGAAGGGCAGAAGCAATAGCACTATCAAAGACATAGCGTTCTAATCTACGGAGGTTTGCCATGGATCATACGTGCCACGCTGGTGATCACCAACACGCAAGCTGTGGCAGAATCCTACAAAAGCGCTGTGACAAGCTGTTTTTTTATAACAGTTTTTTTCAGAGCATAGCCGCTGATCAGGAGTTCAACGCCCTGTCTCGCTTTCGCTTGGCGTCAGGCCTCGCGGCTCTGGAAGGGGATCGCGATCGCGGCGAATCTTCAGTTCGCTGACGACCACGGCGATCACGATCAGCAGGCCACCAATAAGCGCCACGCCTGGCAAGCGGTCCCCTGCGATACGACCAACGATGCCGGCCCAGACCGGTTCGCCGGCATAGATCAGCGTGGCACGGGTTGGCGAGACAGATTTCTGCGCCCAGTTCATCGCCACCTGGATTACCGCGCTCATGGCGCCCAGGCCAAGGGCGCTGGCCAACAGCAGCCAGGAGAAATCCGGGATGCGCTCTTGGGTCGGAACGATCATCAGGAATGATAGCGCCGATGCAGTTGCCAGTTGCACCACGGTGACCCGCCGCACATCGACCTTTCCGGCATAACGGCTGATCAGGATGATCTCGCCGGCGATGGCCACGGCGCTGACCAAGGTCACGATTTCGCCTTCGCTGAAATTCAGCGCACCACCCTCAGGTCCGGCCAGCAGCATCAGGCCGACAAAGGCCAGGCAGATACCGATGCTTGGCATCAGGCCGGGCCGGCGCCCCAGCACCAACCATTGCAGCAGCGGCACGAAGGGTACGTAGAGGGCCGTGATGAAGGCCGACTGGCTGCTGCTGATGGTTTGCAGGCCCATGGTCTGCAAGCCGTAGCCGAGCATGATCGATACACCGATCAGCACGCCGGCTTTGAGTTCGGTGAACGTTAGGCCCGACAGCGCTCGCGCCGATACCAGCCCGACGAACAGTGCTGCTGCCGCGAATCGCAGGCCGACGAAGAACATCGGTCCGCTTACGCTCATGACGTTGTGCACGATCAGGAAGGTGCCGCCCCAGAGCATGGTGATGAACACCAGCACCCATTCGGCTTTGCTCAGGCGAAAGGATACGGACGGCCGCGGGCTGCTGCTGGCGTGGGTCATGGTCTTGCGCACTCGGAAGGGGCGGCGCACAATCGCCGCAAAGTGGGCAGTATACTGCGCAACCCCTACCAGTGAGCAATATAGTGCACAAAGATTCCTCGCACCGCGCTTCGGTGCTGCAGCACGTCAGTCAGAACATCCGCCGCCTGCGTAACGACAGGGGCCTGAGCCAGACCGCCTTGGCCGAAAGCTCTGGTGTCAGCCGGCGCATGCTGGTTGCCATCGAGGCAGGCGAGAAGAACGTCAGCCTCACCACCCTCGACCTGATCGCCGAAGCGCTGGGTGTGGCGTTCAGTAAGCTGATCCAGGCGCCCGAGCAACGCGATCCTGCACGCATCAATGAGCTGGCCTGGGCCGGTGAGCAGCCGGACAGCCGCGCGGTACTGCTGGGTAGTAGCCCCGCGCGGCGCGAGGTCGAGCTCTGGGAGTGGACCCTGGCACCGGGCGAGCACTATGCCAGTGAGGCTGATGCCGAGGGTTGGAGCGAGCAGATCTATGTGACCGAGGGCTGTCTGACGCTGCTGATCGAAAGCGGTGAACTGCGCCTGCGCGCTGGGGAGTTCCACATTTTCCCCAGCGACTGCCGCTACGCGTACCGCAACGACGGCGACCAGCCCACGCGATTCGTGCGCAATGTGGTGATCTGATCCACCCAGCCTACTTGGCCAGCAACGTATCGGTACTCTCGACGGCGGCAAAGGCGAAAGCTAGCGCCGCCATGGCCGAGTCGTGCACGTGCGATGCGGGCACCGTCTGTCCATTGAACTCCAGAGCCAGCGTGGCGCAGGCGTCGTGCGCCACCGAGACCTGGTAGCCGAAGTCTGCGGCAGCGCGGGTTGCCGAATCGATGCACATGTGGCTCATGGCGCCGACGATGGTCAGGTTTTTTACCTCATGCTTGTCGAGGAGCGACTTGAGCTCGGTGTCGCGAAACGCGTTGACTTGATGCTTGAGCACCACCGGCTCGCTGCTGATCGGCAGTACCTTGGCGTGGATCTCGGCGCCTGGCGAGCCAGGGGCAAAAAACGGCGCATCGGCTGATTCGAACTCATGGCGCACATGCACGACCAGGTCGCCGCGCTCGCGGGCAGCGGCGAGCAGGCGGGCGGCGTTGTCGGCTGCCGCATCGGCGCCGTCGAGCGTCCATTTGCCACCGGGGAAGTAATCGTTCTGGATATCGATGAGAATCAGGGCCTGCTTGCTCATGTTGCGCGCCTCCTTGGGCGTGGTCGTGGTGTGGCGATAGTTATAGGCTTGAACGACCGACATGGGGATCGGCGCGATCGACACAATGAGGGCAAAAACTGACATGGATACAGGCTTGGAAATCGGTGTGCTGGTCTATCCCGATGCGCAGCGTGCCGCTGTGCATGGGCTGACCGACCTGTTCACGGTCGCCAATCAGGTCGCCTGTGAACTCGGTGATGGGAAGCTGCTGCCGATCCGTATCAGCCACTGGCAACTCGATCAGACCGGTGAACTCTGCGAGGTGTACGACAGCCTGCCGGGCGCGCGCCATGACCTCAAGGTGCTGGTGGTACCGCCCAGCCTTGGCCCGGCACCTGCACCTGCGCTGCTTGAGCGACACCGCGCGCACTTGTGCCAATGGCATGCACGCGGCACTGTGCTCGCTTCGGTGTGCATCGGCGTATTCTTCATTGCTGCCAGTGGCCTGCTGGACGGGCGTTCGGCGAGTACCCACTGGAATTACGCCCAGACCTTGGCCGAGCGCTACCCGCAAGTGCGCGCCGATGCCAGCGTAGCGGTACTGGACGATGGCGACATCATGACGTCAGCCGGGCTGATGGCCTGGACCGAGCTCGGGCTGCGTCTGCTTGAGCGTTTCCTGGGTGCCACCCTGGCGCGCGAGACTGCACGCTACCTGGCGGTCGATCCAGTGCCGACCCCGCTGCCCGGTGCGTTGTTCGCACCGAGGCTGGATCACGGCGATGAAGCCGTGCTGAAGGTGCAGCACTGGCTGCAGGGGAGTGGTGCGCGGGAGGCTAATCTGGCAAGCATGGCTGGATGTGCCGGGCTCGAAGAGCGTACGTTTCTGCGGCGTTTTCGCGCGGCGACCGGATTGCGTCCTACCCAATACTGCCAGCAGGTCCGGGTAGGACGTGCCTGCCGCCTGCTGGAGTTCACCCGGCGCAGCGTCGACCAGATTGCCTGGGGCGTGGGCTATCAGGACCCCAGTGCCTTTCGTAAGGTGTTCCAGCGCGTCACCGGCCTGACACCCAGTGACTACCGGCGACGTTTCGCCGTGGTTGCCTGAGCGTCTGGGCCTAGCGGGTGTGGCCCCGGGCCTTCCGCGGCGAGGCGGTCGCTATGGTTGCGCAGCGGACATTCCTTCAATGACATGCAGCCGCAGCCAATGCAGCCATCCAGCTGGTCGCGCAGCATCATCAATTCTTCGATGCGCTGGTTCAGGTCTTCTCGCCATCGTGCGGAAAAACGCTGCCAGTCTTCAGCGGTCGGCGTGTGCCCTTTGGGCAGGGTATCGAGCGCTTCGGCGACTTGCGCCAGCGGTACTCCCAGGCGCTGCGCCATCTTGATCACTGCCACCCGGCGTAGCATGGCTCGCTCGAAGCGGCGCTGGTTGCCGTTGTTGCGGGTGCTGTGGATCAGTCCCTTGCTTTCATAGAAGTGCAGCGCGGTCACCGCGACGCCGCTGCGCGCGGCCAACTGGCCTACGCTGAGCAGGCGTTCCGGCGCCGTCACGTCCTTGCTGGGCATGTCGAAATATTCCTTGACCTTGACTTAACTCGAGGTTTTACCCTGCTCGCCATCACGCTGCAAGTACCCCGAGCAAGGAGACTGTTCATGGTGGCCACCCCTCATTCCCTATGGTTTACCCAGATGATCGAGTACGAAGTGCCGGCGATTCGGCAGCAGGCCCTGGCCGAGGCTTTGGTCCTGCGGGCGGAGGAGATCGCCAGCCGTTGCGATGGTCTGCTGGGTGTCAGCATTCAGGCCAGTGTCGATGGCAGTCGGGTGTTGCAATACCTGCGGTGGCAATCGCGCCAGGAGTGGGCGGCTGCCGCGCCCTGTTTCGTCGAGGAGCCGTTCCTCGACCTGTTGCAGCGTCACCAGGCACGCGGTGTCAATTTCACGGCCTACCAGACCTTGCGCAGCCTGGTGCGAGGCAGCGACGGCGGCTTGCATTGCGAGGTCGGTGGGCCTCAGGCGTACCAGGGAGCGTAGTGCGGGTAGCGGTCTAGCCGTGCGCCGATGACCATTTCTCCAATCCATGTACCCAGGATCGAACTGTAGGCTTTCTGGCTTTCCTCGCTGGACAGTGCATGGTCGGCCCCGTCGACGATGCGATGGGTCAGTGAATGGGCGCCGACGAACGCGGAGCGATAGCTCATCAGGGTGTTGTGCGGCACATAGTCATCGTGCTCGGACTCCACCAGCAGGACATCGCCAGCGAACTCGGCGCAGGCGGCCAAGGCACGATTGTCGGCCGGCCCCAGAATGCGTTGGCGATAGTGATTCAGGCGCTGGCGGTCGAGTGCTTGCTTTGGCGTGTCCCATTCATCGTCCCAGTACAATGCAGGTACCCGCATCGCCAGCCATTTCACGGGTCTATGTGCGGTCAGCAGGGTGGCCAGATAACCGCCATAGCTGCTGCCGATCAGCGCAATGGCGCCGGGATCGACGGCAGGGTGCGAGGCCAGTCGATCGTAGGCGGCCAGCAGGTCGGTGAGGTTCTGCTCACGGGTCACCGTCAATCGCTGGCTTTCGGTCTTTTCGTGTCCGCGCAAGTCGAAGGTCATGCACACGCAACCCAACCCGGTAATCTGTCGGGCGCGGGCCAGGTCTCGCTGCTGGCTGCCGCCCCAGCCGTGGACGAAGAGAATGCCGGGCATCTTGCTGCCAGGACTGACCAAAGTACCGGCGATACTTTCGCCCTCGACCTGTAGCTCGACCTGTTCACTCTGAATGGCCATGCTCGCGAATCCGTGCAAATTTGCAGAATTGTCCGAGTTCACTGTCGTCCCCCTCATAGAAAAGTGTGGCGTCGGCCGGAAGTTCAGGCGTGCCGAACACCTCGTGGGTGGATGCGCGTACCTGCTGCAGCGTCGGATCGTCGGCGAAGGCGCGCACGGCAAGGAGCTCTGCGCTGCTGGCGCCACCCTGGCGCCACGATTGCTCCAGGACGCCGCTGCGCAGGTGGCCACGTGCGTCGAGGCCACGGGCGATGTCGTAGTTGCGGCGTGAGGCGATGAAACCAGGGAAGTGTCGTTCCGCCGCTTGCTCGTAGGTCATGGCCTGATTGATAGCCAGGCGCAGATAATCCTCCAGCGGTCGCTGCAGCAGCGCCTGATAGTCGCCGCGTACTACCATCAGATCGGAGCCACCGTAGACTTGTTGGCCTTGATGGTCCCTGGTGAGTTGCTGGGTACCGTAGTAGCTGCAGGTGAGGCCAGCGACACGCACCTGGCCAACACTGAAGGTTTCTACTTCATGCAGGTCCTCCTCCAGTACCAGCCCCCAAAGGCCAAGTGCCTTGTCGTCCAAGGTCGCGAACAAGGGGTCAAGTGCGTCAAGGGTATCGATTACCTGCTGGCCGCGACCGGCACGGGCCAATACGGGTTTGACCCGAACGGGGCCGCTGCGCAATAGCAAGTCGGCTGCTCGTCGAGCATCGTCCTTGGAAAAGACTGTGTAGCCGCGCAACAGGGCACCGCTGGCCTGTTGCGCGAAGGCGTCAGTCCAACCCGGCGGAAAGACTGCATTGGCGGGTAGTGGGTGGGAAATGGCCTTGGTCGCCATGTAGGGATGGCTGACCAGGCCGCCGAACAGGTCCTGTTCGCAGCGGATGCCCTGTTGCTGGCCGATCAAGGTTTCCGTGGGCAGGTAATAATAGTGGTTGGCCTGGCCGGCCGGTTGTCCAGGGTTGAAGACAGATATGCCAAGCAATTGCGCCAGGATCTCGGCGAGCTTCTGGTGAGTGGCATATTCATGGTCCGGGGTGCGTTCGCGGGTGTCGAGGAGTACGACGGCGATTTTCGACTCGTGGGGGTGGGCCATGTGCGATCTCATCCGCTGGGGCTGTACGAACTGTGAAATTCTAGACAGCTCGAAAGTTCAGCCCGTTGGACTGGCGGCCGAGGCGCTCCAAGCAATCGCAGGCCCTTTGTGGGTGATCCGATTGCGGGCGTTCGCAGCCTGTTCCATTATCCCGACCTGGAACCGTCCAAGATGTGATCGCAGGAGAGCGCATGAACAGTCTCACCCCCCTTCAGGAATCCATACCGGCACGCCTGGCGCGTGTGCGCGATGTCATGGCCAGGGAGGGTGTCGATGCCCTGTTGGTGCCCTCTGCCGATCCGCACCTTTCCGAGTACTTGCCCGGCCATTGGCAAGGACGCCAATGGCTGTCTGGCTTTCAGGGCTCGGTCGGCACGCTGGTAGTGGCCGCGGAATTCGCCGGGCTGTGGGTCGACAGCCGCTATTGGGAGCAGGCAGAAAAGGAATTGGCGGGCAGTGGCATCGAGCTGATGAAGCTACTGCCAGGCCAGCCGGGGGCATTGGATTGGCTGGGTGAGCAGGTTGCCAGCGGCGGTGCCGTGGCGGTTGATGGTGCGGTCATGGCGCTGGCCTCTGCCCGTCAATTGGCAGAGCGCCTGAGCGCTCGCAATGTAAGACTGTTGACTGACCGAGACCTGCTGGTTCAGGTCTGGGGCGATCGTCCGGCCTTGCCTGGCAACCCCGTCTATCAGCACCTGCCTCCCCATGCGACTGTCAGTCGTGCGCAGAAACTCGGAGAGTTGCGTCAGGCCCTGGCCAGCAAGGGCGCCGACTGGCATTTCATCGCATCTCTGGACGACATTGCCTGGCTGTTCAACCTGCGTGGTAGTGATGTTTCGTACAACCCGGTGTTCGTTTCCTTCGCCTTGATCGGTCGTGATCAAGCCACGCTCTTTGTCGGTCAGGACAAGATCAATACTCATCTGCGTCAAGTATTGGCGGCCGACGGTATACAGGTGCGTGACTACGCGGAAGTTGGTCAGGCACTTGCGAGCCTCGCTGGCGGCACCCGCCTGCTGGTCGATCCGGCACGTGTCACCCAGGGCCTGCTGGACAAGCTCGACAAGCGGGTCGCGTTGGTCGAGGGCATCAATCCGACTACGCTGAGCAAGTCGCGCAAGAGCGAGGCGGACCTGGTTCATATTCGTCAGGTGATGGAGCAGGACGGTGCAGCCTTGTGCGAGTTCTTCGCCTGGTTCGAGGCCAATCTTGGGCGCGAGACCATCACGGAACTGACGGTCGATGAACAACTGAGCGCGGCACGTGCGCGGCGCCCTGACTTCGTCTCGCTCAGCTTCTCGACCATCGCGGCCTTCAATGCCAATGGCGCGATGCCCCATTACCGCGCCACCGAAGAGTCGCATGCGGTGATCGAGGGTAATGGCCTGCTGCTGATCGATTCGGGCGGCCAGTACCTGGGCGGGACTACCGACATTACCCGGATGGTGCCGATTGGTACACCCAGCCTGGAGCAGAAGAAGGACTGCACGCGGGTGCTCAAGGGAGTGATCGCGTTGTCGCGGGCGACTTTCCCGCGGGGCATTCTTTCGCCGCTGCTCGATGCCATCGCCCGGGCGCCTATCTGGGCCGATCAAGTCGACTACGGCCATGGCACTGGGCATGGCGTAGGCTACTTCATGAATGTGCACGAGGGGCCGCAGGTCATTGCCTATCAGGCGGCAACCACGCCGCAGACAGCCATGCAGGTCGGGATGATCAGTTCGATCGAGCCGGGCACCTACAGACCTGGAGCCTGGGGCGTGCGGATCGAGAATCTGGTGGTTAATCGGGAGGTGGGCAAGAGCGCTTTTGGCGACTTCCTGGCCTTTGAGACCCTGACGCTTTGCCCGATCGACACCCGATGCTTGCTGCCCGAGTTGCTCGATGTTTCGGAGCGCCAATGGCTCAACCGTTATCACCAGACCGTGTATGAGCGATTAGCGCCCCTGTTGCAAGGCGACGCACTGGTCTGGTTGAGACTGCGTACGCAGCCGGTCTGATCGACTGGAACGAGAAAGGGCAGCCTGGGGCTGCCCTTTCGTTTATTTGCAGATGACGATCATGCTGCGGCTGGTATAGCCGGCGGGGTTGATTCCGAACACGTAGTCGCCCGGCTCTTCGTCGCTGTCGCTGGAGCGCGCGATTACCTTGTAGCCTTTGCTGCCGCATGACGCTTGCGCATTGGCGTAGCACTTGTCCCAGGATGATGAAAGCCCGGAGCAGTTGATGTGCAAGCCTTTCTTCCCTCGCTTCACCTCGGTCTTGGCTGTAGCGGCGCACCCAGCAATGGCCAAGATGGCCAGGATGAGAAAAATACGTTTCATTCCTGTCCTTATCTGGGCGGTGAGTAGTGTCCGCCCTTGTAGTGATGACTGCGTTCTGCCTGAAACTCCCCTGCTTCCGTGCCCGGCTCAGTAGATCGTCTGAAGGTGATGATGCTGTGACAGCTTAAACAGCCTTATAGGCGGGTACAAGGCTGAAGCTGTTCAAATGAAACTATTTCTCAAATCAGTCAGCCGCTACGGGAGGGCTGCTTTCCTTGCGCATCGACAGTGTGGCCCCGACCGAGGCGGTAATGATTGCCAGGATCGCCAACCACTGGGTCAAGCTGAGAACCTCTCCAAGGAACAGAAGCCCCGACAGTGCACCGAATGCAGGCTCGATACTCATCAGTGTGCCGAAGGTTCGCGCGGGCATTCGCGTCAGTGCGACCATTTCCAGGCTGTAGGGGAGGGCGGTAGACAGGATCGCCACGGCAAGTGCGACCGGAATCAGTGCTGGAGTGAGCAAGGCACTACCGGCGTGGGCGATACCGATGGGAGCCACGAACAGCGCCGCGATCAATACGCCCAATGCCGCGGTCTGGATACCGTTTTCCGCGCCTGCTCGCTGGCCATATAAAATGTAGAGCGCCCAGCAGACGCCGGCACCCAAGGCGTAGGCCGCGCCGGTCAAGTCGAGGGATGCCCCCGTCTGCCCTGTAGGGATGAGCAGTAGCAGGCCGACGATGGCGAGCGCGATCCAGAGAAAGTCCAGGGCGCGGCGCGAAGCGAAGATCGCTACCGCCAGCGGGCCGGTAAACTCCAGCGCCACGGCGATGCCCAGCGGAACGGTGCGCAACGACATATAGAAGAGGAAGTTCATGCCGCCCAGGGCCAGCCCATAGATGATGACGCTGCGCAGGGTGCTGGCATTGAACCTGGCGCGCCACGGGCGCAGCAATGCAAGCATGATGATGCTGGCGAAGATCAGGCGCAGCGTTGTGGTGCCCTGAGCGCCGACAACTGGAAACATGCTCTTGGCCAGTGACGCTCCAGACTGGATGGAAGCCATGGCAATCAACAGCAGGCCGATAGGAAACAGCGTGGCGGCCAGGCTGCGGGGCTGGGTGTTCATTTGGGTGGGGCAGTCCTAAGTAAGTAGAAGGGGCGAGCTGCGCAATATAGTGCGCAAATCTCAGTGGCAGGTGCAACTGCTCTTGAGCAATGCGCGGCCTAAGCCCTTCATTTCGATTAAGATTTTATGAAATAAAAGGTTGACGCCCTCTCAGATCCCCTTATAATGCGCCCCACTTCCGCAGCAAACGGAACGCAAAACTTCTTGTTAATCAAAGAGTTAAGCGAGTTCGGCGAGGCGTGAAGGGCTTCGATCATTTGATCGGCAGCGGTGAAAAAGGCAGTTGACAGCATCTTCGAGTGCTGTATGATTCGCCTCCCGCTACGAGAGATCGCAGCGAGTCAAGTGTTTGAAGCTAAACGAGT